>DASVPW010000054.1:0-3804 GCA_036389455.1 Beijerinckiaceae bacterium | reverse complement strand
ATGGCCGGGCTCGGCCCGGCCATCCACGCCTTCCGCACTGCGGGCGCGGCCTAAGCCAGACGAACCACCTCGCCCAGTCGCCGCGTCGCGCGCGCTATGCAAGATGGGTCGTTCTGCTCAATCCCTGAGCGCGGCGCCATTAGGAGATCTCCCAGCGCGCGAATGATACGCATAGGTATCCCAGGTCGGCTCATATCCTTCGCCCGCTTGATTTCCCCACATTGCCCAGCCACGGCGGGTCCCACGCGCGAACAATTCCAGGAACGGACCAGGCGAGCAGGACTCGATAATGCCGTATTGCTCGTCCGGTTTGCGCGAGTGTTCGCGCTTCCGAGTCTCGATCATATTTACTTGGCGACGACCGGGCGAAAGTGTCCTGGCATTCTTCCCTCGGACTCCGAAGAGAAGGAGTTCAGTCACGTTCCTGAAGTAGAACCCTACTCCACGGCCGTCCGATCCTCCATCTTTCCGGACCTTGTGCCAGACAACGTTTGACTTGTAGTGGAAACCCCAAGCAGCCATCACGGAGAGGCCCTCGGGCAAAAGGGCGTTCGGCACCCAGAGATACAGGTGAGCAGGCTCGGCGGCGACAGCCTCGACGGGCAGAGTTTTGATTTGCTCAAGCGACATCGTTGAGTAGCGAGTTAGGCGGCGATGTTCAGGCGCCACCTTTCCCGTCTTGTTAGTGAACTGCCACGGCGGGTCTGCCAGGATGGTCTTGAACCGTTTTCCTGCAGCGAACCTCAGAAGGTCTCCAGCGGCATTCGCTGTGGTATCCGCCGCCATCCTGAACCCCCAACGTGACGCGTCGTCCTCGACTGTCTGCAACATGATCGAAGATCCCTGTCAAAACGTTGATGAGTGGGCGCTCGCCCGGACTCACACGTGCGGCGATGATCCCCAGGTTTCCCCCTGAGTCTCCACAGCTTCGGCCTTAGCGCAGTTTGGCGAACAGCGAATCAGGGGTAATATGTTCCATGTTTGTTCTAACAACAAGGTCGTATGGTGACATTTTGCACCGGCGGAACCGGCACCGTCCTGCCCTCATGGTTGGATTAGCATCACGCCCGGGAAGTAGGTTTTGAAATCCTTTGCGTTGGCCGTGACGAGCGGCGCGCCGGCTACCTCTGCCGCGGCCCCAATTAGGAAGTCTGGCAACACGTTAGTCTTCGGGCCCTTGTTCTTTCGGTACTGCTGGAATGCCTTCCCGGCTCGGAAGAGCATGGCGTCGGTCCCAGGATACCTCTCAAGAGCAAGAGTAGATATCGCAGCATCGACCTCAGTTTGATTTGCCATGCCAACGGAGAGCTCACAATACACAATGTCAGTGATAATCACGGGGCCATTAGCCTTGCATGTCGTCAGCTGAGAGACAGACCATGTGTGGTAGGGCTCTTTGTCATTTAGAACTGCAAACAAGACACTGGTGTCGAAAAACGTGGTCATCGCTCCCTCGTCAGGCGCAAGACTTCTTCTGCGGTCATCGTCGGTTCGATCCCCTGCTCCCGCAAGCTCGCGAGCGCTGCTTGCGTTCGTTCGCGAATAAACACCTCCGGGTCGAATTCCTCCATTGCCAGCGCGCTAATTACGTCAAAGCCAGCGTAGGTCGCGAGCATCGCGCAAGCTCGCGGGATGCTCTTCAAAATTCTGGGATTGGTGGGATGCACTGCTCCGCGAGGATCTTCATCGTTTGGCTCATCGAACGCGCCGAGGTCTTGTAGCTTGAGCGCGGTACGCTCTTTGACGGCCTCCTCGGAAAATCGCTCTCTCCCCCCGCACGCGATGTAAAGCGTGATCAGGTGCTTGACAGCTAAATCCTTCTCAAGACTGCGCTTGCCTGCGATATCCTGGAACCCGGACGTATCGAGGATGGGCCGGTATTGCGACTCCGATGCCCGCCGCCCGCGAAGTGCGCGGTCCTCGATGAGACGGTCTAGAGCCAGGAACAGCGCGTCAACCCACCAACGCTCCACTCTCGGCTCACGAAATTGGTCCAGGTAAGCGATTTCGTAGAGATAATTTAGATTTGTGGACAGCTTCCTTGCTGTTTTCGCCTTGTATCGTGGATCGTTGCGGACGAACCGCTCTATGTCGTTCGCGCTGACGAATTTGGTGCTCCAATCGAACTGCGCGGCCACCCGGTCCTTAATGTAGTGATACGCCCAGAGAGCTGGCCTGCTTTGCTCCTCGTCGGCGCCACTCCAGCTACCGACATAACTGAAGTTGAAAGCGAACAGAGCGAGCTTGTCGAAGCGAGGCGAATGATTGCTCGTGAGCGCCTGGAACACGAGCTCGTCGACGATCACGTGATCGACACCGCCGATCCGTTTATTGAACACGAAGAAGTTGGCCGGGATGTAGTCGACCCGGCCTGTTCGCCTGATCCGTCGCCGGAACTCCTCGCGCGGCACGTCCTTGAGCTTGTGATCGAATCCGATCCGGATGCTCTCATGGAGCTGTAAGAGGCCAGCGTCCCTTTCCCCCCAACTGAAATTCTTGGTGAAGCTACCCGGCTTCCAAACTTCTTCGCTGCTGGCCATCGCTACCGCCTGAACGTTTCGGCAGTGTGCCTGAGCGCGCGTGCGCCGTCGAGACGTGCCGGCTACGTCGTCCCGATCACCTCCCTCCCTTTGCCTCCGCTCGCCGGAGATGACATTCAGTAGCTTGCAGCCGCCGTCCCTCACATCACCGCCCCGATCTGCCAAGGCACGAACTCCAGGTCGCCGTACCCCAGGTCCTCCGACTTCGTGTGCTCGCCCGAGCTCGAATCCCTCTCCCCGCTTGCGGGGAGAGGGTAGGGTGAGGGGCCTGGGGGAGTTCGCGCGCCGCCGGCCCCTCACCCGCTCGGCTTCGCCGAGTCGGCCTCTCCCCGCAAGCGGGGAGAGGGGGTCACATCACCGCCCCGATCTGCCAAGGCACGAACTCCAGGTCGCCGTACCCCAAATCCTCCGACTTCGTGTGCTCGCCCGAGGCCACGGCCAGCACCTTCCTGAAGATCTCCTCGCCCTTCGCCTCGATCGGCACGCCGTCGAGGACGTCGCCGCAGTTGATGTCCATGTCGTCGATCATCTTGGCGTAGACGTCGGAGTTCGTCGCGAGCTTGATCGAGGGGGCGGGCTTGGCTCCGAAGGCGCTCCCGCGGCCGGTGGTGAAGCAGATGAGGGTCGCGCCGCCGGCGACCTGGCCGGTCGCGGCGACGGGGTCGTAGCCGGGGGTGTCCATGTAGACGAAGCCGCGCTCCGCTACTCTCTCGGCGTACTCGTAGACGGCGCGCAGCGTCGACTGGCCGCCCTTGGCGGCGGCGCCGAGGGACTTCTCGAGGATGGTGGTGAGGCCGCCGGCCTTGTTGCCCGGCGAGGGGTTGTTGTTCATCTCGCCGCCGTTCTTCGCCGTGTAGTCCTCCCACCACTTGATGCGCGACACGAGCTTTTCCCCGACTTCGCGCGTCGCGGCGCGGCGGGTGAGAAGATGCTCGGCGCCGTAGATCTCGGGGGTCTCGGAGAGGATCGAGGTGCCGCCGTGGCGCACGAGGAGGTCCGAGGCCGCGCCGAGGGCCGGGTTCGCGGTGATGGCCGAGTAGCCGTCCGAGCCGCCGCACTGGAGCGCCAGCACGAGCTCTGAGGCCGGGCGCGTCTCGCGCTTCGCGGCGGCCGCGATCGGCAGCATGTCGCGGATCGCCTCCGAGATCGCCGCGACGGTCTTCTTGGTGCCGCCGGTCTCCTGGATCGTGAGCGTGCGGAAGGTGTCGGTCTCCTGCAGGCCGTACTCCTTCTTCATGCGGCCGATCTGGAACACCTCGCAGCC
>DASVPW010000053.1:0-6295 GCA_036389455.1 Beijerinckiaceae bacterium | reverse complement strand
CGGCTCGACTTCGTTCGCGGAATCGCTCGACCCTGAAGACGCCCGCGACCTCCTCGGTGGTGCGGTCGAGCGGCTGGTGCTCGCGATGGAGGCGCTCGGAGTACCGTTAGGATCTCGCCGGAAACGGCGTACTCGCACTTTTCGGAGCGCCCCTGGCGCACGAGGACGATCCCGAGCGAGCCATACGCGCGGGCCTGCGGATGATCGAAGAAATCGCTGCCACGGCCGGCGGCCTTCCGTCCGCGTAGGAATCGAGAGCGGGCTCGTAGTGCTCGGGCCGCTCGGTGCCGGTTCACGCATCGAATACGGCGCGACGGGTGACGCGGTGAACACGGCCGCTCGGCTCCAGGCGGCGGCTCCGCCGGGGGCGGTGCTCGTGGGTGCCGCGACGCAGCGGCAGATCGCGCCCCTCTTCGAGTGGGCCCCGCCGCAGGAGCTGGAGCTGAAGGGCAAGGCACGCCCGTTCGTCCCCTACCGCGTGGTCGGGGTGCGGGCTGAGCCGGGTCGGCTGCGGGGCTCGAGGGAGTCGAGGCGCCACTCGTCGGCCGCGATCGTGAGCTCACCGCGGCTCGCCGTACCGTGACGGAGCTGCCGCGCGGCGAGGGCGGACTCCTGGTCATCCTCGGCGAGGAGTCGGCAAAGGCCGGCTCCTCGCCGAGCTCCGCGTTCGCCCTACCGCCACAGCCTGTACCGCCGCCGCTCGGCTGTCGAGCGCGAGTTCGGCAGGTTGAAGCACGACTACGGGCTGGCTTTCCTCCGCGTGCGCGGTATTGAGCGCGTCCGGCTACACGCAGACCTCATCATGCTCGCCCGCCTCGCCTCCGCGCTCACGCGGGCGCGGGCCGTTCCGCTCGCGGCGTAGCGGCGCGCCTCGGAGCGTTATTCGTGCTGTGCGGCCTTGCGGGCTGAGAACGCCAGCCCCAAGAAGACCGCCGCGAACACAAGGAAGACGGTCCCGATGCCCGAGTCGTCGCGGGTGAAATCGACAACCGCGATGATCAGGAACAAGATTCCGGCGAGCGCGTTACCTAGGGCTTGTTTCGACACGGCTCAAACCATACTCGCCACACGCCGAGTCCCGATTTCGCCAATCCCTCCTAGTAGCTGGTAGACCTATACCGGCTGCGGAACGGACGTGGGAGTCTCCTCCGGCTGCATGGGCGACGGCTCGACGCGGAGGATGCGCGCGGCCCAGGCCGGGAGCCACCAGTTCCATCGCCCGAGGATCGCGACGAGCGCGGGCGCGAGCAGGCCGCGGATGAGCGTGGCATCGATCAGGATCCCGCCGCCGAGGGCCGTCGCGAACATCTTTGCTTCCGTGCCCGGCGTCGAGCTGAAGGCGACGAAGGCGAGGAAGAGGATCAGCGCCGCGCTCGTGACGAGGCGCCCGGTACGGCCGATCCCCTCGACGACGGCACGTTCGGTCGAGCCGCTGCGGTCGTACGCCTCCCGCATCCTGCTGATGATGAAGACCTGGTAGTCCATCGAGATGCCGAAGAGGAAGGCGAAGGCGACCACCGGCAGCTCGACGTTGATCGCCTGCGTCGCCTCGATACCCCAGATCGCTTCGGAGCCGAATCCCTTCTGGTAGACGAGCACGATCAGCCCCCAGGCGGCGCCGACGGAGAGCAGGTTCAGGAGGACAGCCTTCAGCGGCAGGAGCAGCGAGCGGAACGCCCGCGCCAGCAGGAGGAACGTCAGGATCGAGATGAGGGCGACTATCAGCGGGAAGTTGCTGTAGACAGCGTCGAGGAAGTCGGCGCTCTGCGCCGCCTGGCTACCGATCGTCACTACTGCGGGCATCGTTTTCGCCCTGTCCCGCAGGCGGTCGAGCGTCTCTCTGCCCGTCGGCGAGTTCCCATCCGCAGTCGGGATCACGACCACAACTGCGGTGCCTTTGCGGCGCCAGTCGGCAGGTGCTGCGACGCTGCGGACACCGTCGACCTGCGCGAATGCCTGCGCGACATCGCCGGGGTCGCCTGAGCGAACCAGGACGTCGAACGGCGAGAGCGGGCCGGTACCGATGCCGGAGTCCTCGAGGTTCTCGAGGCCCGAACGTGCGGGCCCTTCCTTCGAGAGCGAAACAGCGAGTGGGTTCCCGAGCTGGATGTTCGCGGCCGCGACGACCAGCGCGACCAGCACAGCGGTCGAGGCGACGGCGGCAGGCCAGCGGTGACGCACGATCAGATGCGCCCAGGCTGACCAGCCACGACTAGCCTGCGCGTCGCGGCGGTTCCGCGGCCAGTCCAACCTCGGCCCGATCGTCGCCAGCACGACCGGCAGTAACGTGACGGCCACGGCGACGCTGACTAGCGCGATCAGCAGCCCGCCGGCGCCGATACTGCGCATGAGCGGCACAGGCAGAGCCAGCAGCGCGAGCAGCGAGATCGCCACCGTGGTGCCGCTGAAGACGACGGCGGTACCGGCGTGCTGCATCGCGTTCCGCACCGCCATCTCGTTCGTAACGTCCGGCCGCTGCCGCTCCTCACGCCAACGAACGACGACGAGGAGCGCGTAGTCGATCGCGATCCCGAGGCCGATCAAGGCGACGAGGTACTGAACGATCACGGATACGTCGGTGACGCTCGCGAGGGGCCAGACCAGTAGGAAGGTCGTCGGGATCGCGACCAGCGCCATCAGCAGCGGCACGAACGCCATGAACGACCGGAAGACGAAGGCGAGGACGAGCAGCGCGCCCAGCGCCGCCAGCAGCGTGCCGAGCATGACTCCGGCGCCGTCGCCGTGGCTTTCCCCAGCGGAGGCGCGCAGTGCGTCGAGCCCCGTCACCTCGACCGGGGATCCACCAACGGTGACGCCCGCCAGCGCAGCTTGAGTGGCGCGGGCCTCCTCCTGCCCTGGGTCGACCCCACCTACGGCCGGGATGTAGACGAGCGCGAACGTCGTTCGCCCGTCATCGGAGACGAACGCCCGATCGCCGGTCGAGGCAAATGAGGCACTCATCGACTCCGGCAGCGCCGCTTCCACCTTCGACAGCGCCGCATCGAGCTCCGCACGCACACCCGGCGAATCAACTGTCTTCCCCTCTGGGAGAGTCACCACGGGCACGATCGGTGCGACGTCACCGCCGGCGCCGTAGATGGCGGCGAGCTCACTGTTCGTCTCGAAGCCCTCGCGTCCGGGGATGTCGAACTGCTGTGACAACGAGCTGCCTGCCGGTCCGATCGCAGCAAAGGCGGCGATCGTCACGGCGAGCCAGAACCCGAGCACGAGTCGCTTGTGGTCGAGCACGAAACGGGTGAGCGCGTTCATGGGGTCTCCTTCAGGTTCTCGTGCATTGGGCGAGGTGACGATCCAGGCCTACTGTGTGCTCGACGCCTACATCAACGGTTTCGCCTTCCAGGAGAAGACCGTCTCGTTCAAGACAGCCGAGGAGGCCGCGGTGCTCGCCCGGGAGGAGGTTCGGAAGTTCGCCGACCTCGCCGAAGAGCGGCAGGTCGCCGCGCTCGCCGATGAGTGCCCCTACCCGCCGAAGTTGTGGGCGGCCGGTGGTGACGAACCAGTCTTCTTGGTCGATGGAGGCTGCGTGCATGCGGGCGCGCACCTCGCACCGCCCGGGTGTCGACGGGTCGACGTCTTGGTGTCGCAGGACGTCGGTCGACCCGTAAGCGTGCTGGACGATCGCCTGCATCGTGGTGCGCGCGGGGCGGCGGCTGGAGGCGTTGATCGGCATTGACACCACGATGACGGCGTCGGCCGGCGGGCACATCGGTCGGCAGGCTCGAGTTGAACTGGCCGCGAGGACGGCGCGCGTTTCGTTCTTTCGGCCGATCCGGAACAGTGCTGGTTCTCCTACGCTGTGGGACTGGTGCGAGAAGCTCTCCGAGCGCTCTGGGCCGAATCCAGGCCTCAGGATCCCCCCGTCCGGGTGTGGCGGGACTGGGCGCTCCTCGCCGTCCTCGCGGCGTGGTCGGTCCTGGAGACGATGCTTCGCGAGGACCCATGGTGGGCGACCTGGCCGGAAGCCAACATCGCGTCGCGCCCGCTCGTGCTCACCGTCAGCCTCGTCGTCGCCGTCTCCTTGCTCTGGCGACGCACCCATCCCCTGACCGCTGTCGCAGTCGCCTTCGGCACGCTGATCGCGTTCGACGTCGCGAGGATCCTCGCGGTTGACGGGACGGCCCTGTCGAGCATCGCGGCGTCGCTCGTGCTGCCCTACGCGCTGTTTCGTTGGGGCTCAGGTCGCGAAGCCGTGATCGGCCTGGGCGTCATCCTGGCCTGGCTCGTCATCACGCACGTCGCCGATCCAACCGGCGCTGGCGAGATGGTGGCCGACTACGGGTTCTTCCTGTCCTCCGCCGCGTTCGGTGCGGCGATCCGTTTCCAGGCCACCGTACGCGTCCGCGACGTCGAGCAGGCAAGGCTCCGTCAGCGCAACGAGCTCGCCCGCGAGCTCCACGATTCCGTCGGCCACCACGTCTCGGCGATCGCCGTCCAGGCTCAGGCAGGCCGTGCCCTGGCGGCATCGGACCCCGCCCGTGCTCTGGCCGTGCTCGCGACCATCGAGGAGGCGGCCTCGCGGACGCTCGAGGAGATGCGCGCCATGGTCGGCGGCCTGCGCGACGGGGCGGAGCCCGACTTCGCTCCGCAACCGGGTGTCGGCGACATCGAGCGGCTGGCCCGCCAAGTCGATGGCTGGCCGCGTGTTGACGTGCAGCTCTCAGGCGATTTCGCCGATCTCCCCCGGTCCGTCGGAAGAGCGCTCTACCGGCTTGCCCAGGAATCGGTCACGAACGCGATCCGGCATGCCCCTCATGCGACCCGGATCACCGTCCACGTCACAGACGAGGGTGAACAGGTGCGACTGACGGTCTCCGACGACGGTGATGGAAGGACGCCGGCACCCAGGCCCTCAGCGTATGGCCTCGTCGGCATGACCGAGCGAGCGACCCTGCTCGGGGGCTCCCTTCGGGCAGGTCCTAATCCACACAGGGGCTGGACGGTCGACGCATTGCTGCCGAAGGGCGGCGCGAGATGACCATCCGCGTACTCATCGCCGACGACCAAGAGATCGTGCGGACAGGGCTCACCATGATCCTCGACGCCCAGCCCGGCATCGAAGTCGTCGGGGAAGCGGCCAACGGCCGCGAAGCGGTGGCGCTCGCCCGCCGGCTGAGGCCGGACGTGTGCCTGTTCGATATCCGCATGCCCGAGGTGGACGGCATCGAGGCCACCCGCCAGCTCGCCGGCCCCGAGGTCGACGACCCTCTGGCAGTCGTCGTCATAACCACCTTCGACCTCGACGGATACGTCTACGGCGCCCTGAAGGCGGGCGCCCGCGGTTTCCTGCTCAAGAACGCCGGCCCCGAACTGCTCACCCAGGCGATCCACGCCGCCGCCCACGGCGACGCACTCATCGCACCGAGCATCACCGCGCGCCTGCTCGCCGCCTTCGCCGACACCCATCCGGGGCAGCCGCTGGCTCAGCCCCGGGAACCGCTCACGAGCCGGGAAGAGGAGGTCCTCATCCCCGTGGCCCATGGGTGGACCAACCACGAGATCGCCGACGAGCTGCACATCAGCCTCAGCACCGTCAAAACGCACCTCGCCAGCCTCATGCGCAAGCTCAATGCCCGCAACCGAGTCGAGATCGCCATGTGGGCGTACGAAAGCCGTCGCACCAGGAAATGACGGCCAAGATCCGGCTGGCCGCGCGGCGACCGATGCGGTAGAGCGCCGCCGGCCGCTCGCATCCGGGAAGCCGTTCTCCGACGGGCGAGAGGCAGGACTGAATGACGGGGCACTTGCCCAAGCGCTCAGGAGGGACGAGGCCGAACCGCCGCCGAGCGCGTGCAGCAGGAACTCGGCGGCGCCGACATCCTCGTCAACAACGCCGGCGTCATGCTGACGGCGCCCTTCACCTCCGACCAGCCGTTGATCCCCCACTTGGTCGCCGCGTAGGCGGCGAAGCCGGCCGGTGCGACCCGACCGGCGACCGAGGAGACGTTCACTAGATCGCCGCCACCATTGGCGCGGAGCTGGTCGAGGAAGACCTCCGTTGCCGTCATCGCGCCGAGCAGGTTGGTCTCGACCATGCGCCGGTGCTCCTCGCGCTGGTCTGAAGCGAAGGGCGCCGTCAGCATGACGCCGGCGTTGTTGACGAGGATGTCGGCGCCGCCGAGTTCCTGCCTCGGCGGCGGTTCGGCCTCGTCCTCCTGAGCGCTTGGGCAAGTGCCCCGTCATTCAGTCCTGCCTCTCGCCCGTCGGAGAACGGCTTCCCGGATGCGAGCGGCCGGCGGCGCTCTACCGCATCGGTCGCCGCGCGGCCAGCCGGATC
>DASVPW010000052.1:0-15437 GCA_036389455.1 Beijerinckiaceae bacterium | reverse complement strand
CGGCGCGGCACCTCGCCGACGAAGAACATCCGGCTCGAATCGCCGTGCCAGCCGTCGAGGATCACGGTGTAGTCGATGTTGAGGATGTCGCCCTCGCGCAAGGGCTTGTCGTTCGGGATGCCGTGGCAGACGACGTGGTTGATCGAGGTGCAGATCGACCGGGTGTAGCCGCGGTAGAACAGGGTCGCAGGGTAGGCGCCGTGGTCCATGGCGAATTCAAAGGCGAGCCGGTCAAGGTATTCGGTGGTGACGCCCGGACGCAGGTGCTCGACGAGGAGGTCGAGCCCTTCGGCCACGAGCCGGCCGGCCCGGCGCATGCCTTCGAAGGCTTCCGGCCCGTGGAGGGGCGCCTCGGCGCGCCGCTGGGTCTGCAACTGCGCGGTGTCCTGCTGGTTCATCGGGCTCTCCGGGGGGCACTCCCCGGCATCGAGGTCTTCGGCGGGTGGACGGAAACGGGCGGCGGTGCCGCGAATGTAGGCATGGCGGCGCATCGCGCAACCCGGGTCCGGCTCATGCGGCTGCGCGCAGCAATGCAGCGTGCTCCGATGCGGGTAGCTTTCAGGCGGCCCTGACCTCGGCGGCGAAGCGGGCGACCCGGGTCTGGAACACCTCGGCCTGCCCGGCGATGTCGACCGCGGCCTTCGTGAGCGACTCCGCCGCGCCGCTGGTCCGGCGGGCGAGCGCCTCGATGCCGTCGAGCGCGGTGCGGACCTCGGCCGCTCCGCCGGCCGCGAGATCGACGCTTCCGGCGATCTCGTGGGCGGCCGAGGCCTGCTGCTCGACGGCGTTCGCGATCTGCCGGGCGAGACCGTCGACGGTCGCGATCGCCCCCATGATCCCGCGCAGCGCCGAGACGGAACGGGCGGTGGTGTCCTGCATGGCGCCGATCTTCGCGGCGATGTCCGAGGCCGCCTTGGCGGTCTGGGTCGCCAGCGCCTTCACCTCCTGGGCGACGATCGAGAAGCCGCGGCCCGCCTCGCCCGCGCGCGCCGCCTCGATCGTGGCGTTGAGTGCGAGGAGGTTCGTCTGCGCTGCGACGCCGGTAATGAGCCCGATCACGTCGCCGATCTCGTTGCCGAGCCGGCCGAGGTCGGCGATGGTCGCGTTCGCGGCCTCGGCCTGCCCGACCGCCTGGCTCGCCAGCTCCGAGCTTTGGGTGGCGCTCGTCCCGATCGCCGCGATGGTCTGGGCCAACTCGCCGCCGGCGCTCGCGAGCGCCGAGACCGTGCGGCTCGTCTGCCCCGAGGCCTGCGAGGCGACGGCGGTCCGCTGCTCCGCATGGACGGCCACGGCGCCCAGCTCGTCCGCGTTGCCCCGAAGCGTCGCGGCGGCGCTCTGGAGGAGGAGCACCGCCTCGGCGATCTCGGCCTGGAAGCGATCGACCGCGCCGCCGATCGCATCGGCCTGCGCGACGGTCCGGGACAGGTCGCTCTCCCGTTCTGCGAGGAGCCGGTGGAGGTCGCCGGCAAGCCGCTTCGCCTCGCACCCGCTGCGCTTCGCGGCCTCGAAGGCTTCCGTGATGGTGCGGCCGACGAAGATCAGCATGGCGGTCTCGATCACCACCACGACCGCATGCACCGCGACCCGGACGATGTCGCTCGCGCCCGGATAGACGGCGCTCGGCAGGAGGAAGTCGAGGGTCAGATGGTGCCCCGCCGTCAGCCCCGCCGCCACGACCAGGACCCGCCAGTCGCAGAACCCCGACAGCATGGCGAGCACGGCGAAGTAGTAGAAATGCATCTCGACCTGCCACGGGTGCCCGGAGAGGGCGAACACCAGGAGGGAGGTCTGGCCGACGAGGGCGACCGCGAGCGCCATGGCGACCGTGGCGATCGGGCGCCGCAGCAGGATGAGGAGTGCCGGAACGACGGCGCAGGCGGCGGCGCCAAGGACGACGAGCCACGGGTCGCGCCCGACGAGCCAGGCGACGCCGGCGAGGATCGGCACGTGCGCACAGGTCAGCGCGACGAGCACCCGCGCGATGGCGGAGCGGAAGGAATCGAGGTCAGCCATGGGGATTCGGTTCAGGGGGCAGGAGGACGGGAGCGCAGGCGGAAAGGGTCTTCGGATCGAGGACGAGGAGCGCGCCCGCCGCGAAGGCGCGCTCGACGTAAGATGCGCCGTCCGGGCGCACGACCACGATCCAGGGCCGCGCGCCCTGCCGCACGAGGCTTGCCCCGGCGTCCGTCGCCCGCGTGATAGCTTCCCCGGCATCGGTCCAGGGCGCGAACACGACGGCCGCGCCGGCACGCGGGTCGGCGGGCCTGAGAGCGGTCCGGAGCACGAAGGCGGGAAGCACGGTCGCGGACGCCAGGATCAGCGCGCCGTCCAGGAGCCGTGACCGGCGGGTACGGGGAGGAGCAGGCATCGAGGCCACGGGATTCTCAAGGCTTTGTAGTCCGTTATCGCTAACTCTCCGTTACCGCTGCGCCATCCGGAGAGTCGCCGCTTGCGGCTCGCCCGCATCGATGCCATGAGCGCCGTCCCGGCCGCGCCGCATCGGCGGGCCACGAGAGGCGGCATGAACGAACCCGCACCCTTCGGCAGCTACGCCCCGTCCGGCCTTGCCGGCTGGATCATCGCGCGCACGCAGAAGCTGCCGAACAACTGGCTCGGACGGCGGCTCTACGTGCTCTCGACCCACTTCCTGCGCCGGGAGCCTCTCGACGTGGAGCGGCTTGGGGCCCGGATGCGGCTCTACCCGCACAAGAACATCTGCGACAAGAAGGTGCTGTTCACGCCGCAGCTGTTCGACCCGGACGAGCTCGCGCTTCTCAAGGCGCGGGTCAGGGACGGCTTCACCTTCGTCGACATCGGCGCGAACATCGGTGCCTACTCCCTCTTCGTCGCGGCCCTCGCCGGGCCCGCCGCCCGTATCCTCGCGGTCGAGCCGCAGCCGGACGTGTTCGACCGCCTCACCTACAACATCCGCCAGAACCCGTTCGGAACCGTGAAGGCGGTCGCCTGCGCCGTCGCCGACAAGGCGGGCGAGCTCACCATGTTCCTCGACCGCAAGAACCAGGGCGAATCGAGCGTGAAGATCGTGGCGGCCCGGCAGGACGGCACGATCCGCGTCCCGGCGACCACGCTCCTGAACCTCGTCCGCCAGGAGGGCTTCTCCCGCATCGATGCGATCAAGCTCGACGTGGAAGGGGCGGAGGACATCATCCTGGAGCCCTTCTTCCGGGACGCCCCGGAGGCGCTCCACCCCGGGCTCGTCATCATCGAAAAGGACGGCGGGCAGTGGCAGATCGACCTGCCGGCGCTCCTTGCCGGGCACGGATACGGAAAGCTCGCCGAGACCCGGCTCAACCTCGTGTTCGAGCGCAAGCCGCGCGACGGCTGAGACGGCGAAAGGCCCGGCCTTGTTCAGGCCGGGCCTTGGCGCCCTCGAAAGCTCGCCGCCTTAGGCAAGGCGGTGGCGCACCTACTCGGGATCGGTCCGCGATGAAACCCGCTCGCCGGGACAAGGTTCCGGCGCGCCTTGAAAATGTGCTCAAGAGACGATGGGCACCTCGCGTTCGATCTCGACCTCCTCCGGCGAGAGCCGGCAGACGTAGGCGTAGGCCTCGAGGCCGGCCGCGCGGGCCCGCCGGAAGGCGGCGTCGTAGGCCGGGTCGATGTCGCGGGCGACGTCGAAGCGCTCGGCCTCCATCTGGATCACGAAGACGAGCACCGCCCGGGCGCCGCCCGCCGCCATGCCGGCGAGCTCGTCCATGTGCCTCGCGCTGCGCGCCGCGACGCAGTCGGGGAACTCGGCGAGGCCGCGCTCGCGCATGAGATGGCAGTTCTTGACCTCGAGGTAGCAGGGCGGGCGCCCCTCCGATTCGAGCAGGAAATCGACCCGGCTGCCGCGCCCGTAGCGCATCTCCGGCCGCACCCGGCCGTAGCCGGCAAGCGGCGCGAGACGGCCCTCCCTGAGCGCCTCGGCGACGAGCGCGTTCGGGCGCGTGGTGTCGACGCCGACGAGGCGCGGGGCCTCGCCAGCCTTCGCGATGTCGACGAGCTCCCAGGAGAAGGCGAGCTTGCGCCGGGGGTTCTCCGAGCGGGAGAGATAGACGCGGCTGCCCGGCTCGATCAGCCCCAGCATCGCGCCGGGGTTCGCGCAGTGCGCGGTGACCCGCTCGCCGGTGTCGAGGTCGACGTCGGCGAGGAAGCGCTTGTAGCGCAGGGCGAGGCGCCCTTCGATGAGCGGGAAGGGGAAGCGCATGGGCGTGTCCGGGAGCGCGGGCGGGGTAGCAGCCGGGCGGCGGCGCCTCAAGGGCCGAGCTTGAGCGCGCCCCTCGGCCGCGCTAAAGCCGCCCGGCGCAAGGAAACCCCATGGCGACCACCGTAACCGCCGCCCTCCTCGTCATCGGCGACGAGATTCTTTCGGGCCGGACCAAGGACAAGAACATCGGCTACGTCGCCGAGTACCTGACCGGCATCGGCATCGACCTGCGCGAGGTCCGCGTCGTCCCCGACGAGGAGGACGAGATCGTCGCGGCGGTGAACGCCTTGCGGGCGCGCTACACTTACGTGTTCACGACCGGCGGCATCGGCCCGACCCACGACGACATCACGGCGGACGCGGTTGCCAAGGCCTTCGGAGTGCCGATCGAAGTCGACCCCCGCGCCAAGGCGATGATGCTGGAGCGCTACAAGCCCGAGGACCTCAACGAGGCGCGCCTGCGCATGGCGCGCATCCCGCAGGGCGCCGACCTTGTCGACAACCCGATCTCGCGGGCGCCGGGGTTCAGGCTCGGCAACGTCATCGTCATGGCGGGCGTGCCCGCGATCATGCAGGCGATGCTCGACGCCGTCGCGCCGACGCTCGAGACCGGCCGGAAGATGACCGTCGAGACGATCGACGCCGGCGGCATCCCGGAGGGGCTCTACGCCGAGGGGCTCGGCGGCATAGCCAAGGCGCACGAGGGGGTCGCGATCGGCTCCTACCCGTCGTTCTCGGCGGCGGGGTTCAAGAACCAGATCGTCGTGCGCGGCAAGGAGTCCGGCGCGGTCGCAGGCGCCGTGCGGTCGGTCGAGGAGCTTCTGGCGCGGCTTCGCGCCGAGGCGAAGCCCCTGTAGCCGCACCCGTCGAGGTCGTCCCCATGAACGCCAGCGCGCAAAAGGCCTTTCCGGTCTCCTGGGACCAGTTCCACCGGGACGCGCGGGCGCTCGCCTGGCGGCTTGCCGGCGCGGGTCCCTTCGAGGCAATCGTCTGCATCACCCGGGGCGGCCTCGTGCCAGCCGCGATCGTCGCGCGCGAGCTCGGGACAAGGCTGATCGAGACCGTCTGCGTCGCGAGCTACCACGACTACAGGAACCAGGGCGAACTCGTGGTCCTGAAGGACGTCGCCCCGTCCGTGAAGGCGATCGGCGACGGCTCGGGGCGTGGCGTCCTCGTTGTCGACGACCTCACCGACACCGGCAAGACCGCGAAGATCGTGCGCGACATCCTGCCGAACGCCCACTTCGCCACGGTCTACGCCAAGCCCGCCGGCCGCCCGATGGTCGACACCTTCGTGACCGAGGTCAGCCAGGACACATGGATCTACTTTCCCTGGGACATGGGCCTCGCCTACCAGGCGCCGATTCGGGAAGGGACGGCGGGGTAGGGCGGTCTCTTCCGGGCGGAGAACTCTGCCCGGCGGCCGGAACGAGACATGCCCCCATCAGGAGAGGCGGCGGCTTACGCCTCCAGCCGCTCCGCCGGCATCGTGACGCGCAGCGTGAGCCCCTCCGGGGCCCAATCCATGTCGAGCGTGCCGCCGAGGTCGCCGGTGATGCTGCGGCGGGCGAGGAGCGAGCCGAAGCCTTCGTTCGCCGGCGGCCCTGAGACCGGCGGGCCGCCGCGCTCGGTCCAGACGAGCTCGAACGTGGTCTCGCCGCCGCGGCAGGCGATCTCGACGGCGCCGCCGGGCTCCGAGAGGGCGCCGTACTTGACCGCGTTCGTGGCGAACTCGTGCAGCGCGAGCCCGAGCGCCGTCGCGGCGCCGGAGCCGATCGCCGGGTCGTCGCCCGTGATGCGCACGCGCTCGGGGGCCTGTTCCTGGTAGGGCCGCAGCAGCCCGTCGAGGAGCCCGTGCAGGGTGCGCGAGGCCCCGCCCGCGCCGACGTCCCACTCGGCGGGGCGGACATAGTCGTGGGCGCGCCCGAGCGCCTCGATGCGGGCCCGTACCGTGCGGGCGAAGTCCTTGAGCGCGTCGTTGCCGCGCGCGGAGAGGCTCACGATGCTGGCCACCACGGCGAAGAGGTTTTTGATCCGGTGGCTGAGCTCGCGGGCAAGGAGGTCGCGGGCGTGCTCGGCCCGCTTCTGCGCCGTCACGTCCTCGGCGACGAGGCCTATGCCGGGGGTCGCGCCGTAGTCGTCGGAGAGATAGTAGACGTGGAGGCGCCACCACACCTTCGCGTCGGGGGCGCGAGGCGTGCCGCCCTCGACCTCGACGTTGCGCACCGGCTCTCCGGTCGCGATGACCTGGCGCAGCACCGGCTCGAGGGCCGCGCGCAGGTCCGGCAGGATCGCGAACAGCGGGCGGCCGACGTGCTCCTCGGTCTCGAGGCCGGTGATATCGCGCAGGAACTCGTTCACCCGCACGAAGCGCAGGTCGAGATCGAGGAGGGCGAGTCCGACCGGGGCGTGCTGGTAGAGCGCCCGCACCTCGCGGAAGCGCGTGCGCGCCTCGCGCTTGCTCTGCCGCAACTCCTCCTCGACGGCCTTGCGGGCCGTGATGTCGATGGCGATGCCGGCGATGCCGGATGGCGTGCCGTCGCCGTCGCGCACGCTCTCGCCGCGCGACAGGATCCAGCGCACGGCGCCGCTCGGCAGCACCACCCGGAACTCGGATTCGTAGGGGCCGGGGGCGGCGATGAGGCGGACCTGGTCCTCCTCGACCCGCTCGCGGTCCTCCAGGTGCACCCTCGACAGGAACACCGCCATGCTCATCGGCTCGTCGGGGGAGAGCCCGTAGAGGGCCTTGAAGGCGGGCGCCGCGACGATGGTGTCGGTGCGGGCGTCCCATTCGAACGGGAGCGCGCCGCCGAGCGCCTGGGCGCGCTGCAGCCGGGCTTCGGTCGCGGTCAGGGCCGACTCGGCCCGCATCCGCTCGGTGATGTCGATCGCGACGCCGACGAGGCGGCGCCCCTCGATCGAGTCCGAGACGTGCGCCCGCACTCGGGTCCAGCGCACCTCGCCGGTCGGCCGGCGCACCCGGAACGTGAGGTCGGCCTCGCCGTCGCCGTCGCGGGCGGCCTCCGCCATCGTCCTGACGCGCTCGGCGTCGGCGGGGTGGACGGAATCGAGGACGCGCTCGGACGGGACCTCACCCCGCCACTGCAGCCCCCACAGGGAGCGCGTGACCTCGTCGGCGAAGAAGCGGTCGCTCGTCAGGTCCCACGACCACAGACCGACGCCGCCCCTCGACAAGGCCTCGCGGAGCTGCGGGTCGGTCCTCGGACCGCCCGTTAGGCCGTTGATGTCTTCCAATGCCGGCACGGCGACCTTCGGTCTCAAACGGACATTCGCAACGGGTTCCGACAGGACGAGGTGATGAAACGGACGCCTGAAATCGAGAAACCGGACGCCACGCGGAAGCGGACGCTCCCGGGCGGCCACGGTCGAGCTTCGTACCCCCTTTCCGGACTGTCAATCGGTAA
Organism: Beijerinckiaceae bacterium; assembly: GCA_036389455.1. Taxonomy (GTDB): domain Bacteria; phylum Pseudomonadota; class Alphaproteobacteria; order Rhizobiales; family Beijerinckiaceae; genus JAJKJG01. The sequence goes on along the minus strand of DASVPW010000052.1, from coordinate 7,802 downwards.
AGTCCCGGCCGCCGGACCCACGCCGAGGAGCAGCAACCGGCCCGTGCCGGAGGAGCCGGAGCGCAACCGGTGACCGGCCTCACTGCACCACGAGCTTCAGCTCGGCGACGAGGGGGCGGACCTTGTCGATCTGCTCGCGGACAATCTGGCCGAGCTCGGCCGGGGTCGAGCCGACCGGCTCGGCGCCGACCTCTTCCAGCCGGCGCCGCACCTCCGGGTGCTGCGCCGCCTTGGCGACCTCCTGCTGCAGCCGGGCGACGATCGGCTCGGGGGTGCGGGCCGGGGCGAAGAAGCCGTTCCAGCCCCGAAGCTCCATGTTGGGGAAGCCGAGCTCGCGCACGGTCGGCACGTCCGGCAGGACCGCCGTGCGCTCGGCGGCGAGCGTTGCGAGGGGCTTCAGGGCGCCGGACCTGACGTGCGGCAGCGCGGTCGAGAGTTGGTCGCCGCCGAACTGGATGCGGCCCGCGACGAGCTCCTGCACGAGGGGCGCGGCGCCGCGGAACGGCACGTGGTCCATGGCGACGCCGGCGTCGCGCTTGAACACCTCGGTCGCGAGATTCATGATGCTGCCCGGCCCGGTCGAGCCGTAGAACAGCGCCTGCCTGCCGGCGGCGTCCTTGGCATAAGTCGCGAACTCCCTGAGGTCGCGGGCAGGCACCCCTGGGTTCGCGACGACCAGCATCGGCACGTTGGCGGCCAAGGAGACCGGCGCGAAGTCGGAGAGCGCGTGCTTGGCGCGCCCTGCGAACTCGAGCGAGGCCGTCGTCGTGGAGAAGGTGAGGTTGTGGAACAGGAGCGTGTGGCCGTCCGGCTCGGCCTTTGCGACCGCGTCCGCCCCGACCGACCCACCGGCCCCGCCCATGTTCTCGACGATGACCGACTGGCCGAGGCCTTCGCCGAGGCGCTGCGCGAAGACGCGGGCGAGAAGGTCCGTCGTGCCGCCGGCCGGGAACGGCACGATCACCCGGATGGTGCGGGTGGGATAGGCCGGTTGCGCCGGGGCGGGCGAGGGCAGGGCGAAGGCGACCGCCAAGGCGGCGGCCAAGAGGGCGCGGCGGGCGGCGTTCGGGTTCTTGGTCATCCGTTCCTCCGTCTGTTGTTTCCGGTGCTTTATCGCAGCGCTTTTGGAAGAGCCATCGCGCGTTTCCCTCCCCCCGCGCAGCGGCGGGGAGGGCGGACTCGGGCCGTAGGCCCGAGCCGGGTGGGGGGTGCGGGCCAGGGCGTTAAATCCGACGGCAATGCTCGCCGCCGATGGAGGGCAAACCATTCGACGACACGCCGCACTCGTCGAGGAAGAGCCCGGCCCCGGCGGCCCCCATCCTGCTCGGCCTGCGGCCGAGTCGGCCCTCCCCGCCACGCGCTTCGCGTGCGGGGAGAGGGAGGGCGCCTCAGCCTTTCAATGTAACCGGCTTGAACAGGCCGCTCGCCTTGGCGACGAGGCCGCGGTCGGCGGTCCTCACCTCCGCCTCGCAGAACACGATCGAGCGGCCGGCGCGCAGGACCCGGCCTTCGGCCGTCATCTCGCCGCGGCCGGGCGACAGGAAGCTCGCCTGCATGTCGAGAGTCATGACCGGCATCCCGACCGTGCAGCGCGCCGCCGTCCCCATGGCGATGTCGAGGAGCGTGCAGATCAGCCCGCCGTGGACGATGCCGAGGTTGTTCGTGTGCTCGGGCGCGGCGCGGACGCGCAGGGTCGTGCGGCCGTCCGCAAACGCGATCGGCTCGATGCCGCAGTGGGCCGCGAAAGGGATGTCGGCGCCGAAGATGTCCATGGGGGCTCCCGCGGGCGGGCTTGCCAGCCGCGCCCGTCCTCTGACATTGGTGAGGGCAACAACATGGGAGGAAACGAATGGTCAACCGGCGCAGGCTCGCCCCGCTCCTGCTCGCACCCTTGGCCGCGCTCGCCTTTGCCGGTGCGGTTGAGGCGCAGGAGTATCCCGTCAAGCCCGTGACCCTCATCGTGCCGTGGCCGGCGGGGGGGTCGACGGACATCAGCATGCGGGCGATCGCGGAGGCCGCGTCGAAGCACCTCGGCCAGCCGATCGTCATCGACAACAAGGCCGGCGGCAGCGGCACCGTCGGCCCCGCCACCATGGCGGCGACGGCGAAGCCCGACGGCTACACCATCGCGCAGATCCCGATCACGGTGTTCCGCCTGCCCGCGATGCAGAAGACCACCTGGGATCCGCTCAAGGACTTCACCTACATCGTCCACGTCACCGGCTACACCTTCGGCGTGACGTCGAACGCGGAATCGCAGTTCAAGACTTGGACCGACGTCGTCGACTACGCAAAGCAGAACCCCGGCAAGGTCACCTACGCGACGCCGGGCGCCGGCACCTCGCTGCACGTCGGCATGGAGCAGATCGCCGCGAAGGCCGGCATCAAGCTCACGCACGTGCCGTTCAAGGGCGGCGCCGAGACGAACGCAGCCGTTCTCGGCGGGCACACCACGCTCCAGGCCGATTCGAGCGGCTGGAAGCCCCTCGTCGAGGCCGGGAAGCTGCGCCTCCTCATGATCTGGACCGCCGAGCGCTCGAAGAACTACCCGGACACGCCGACGTTGAAGGAGCTCGGCTATCCCTTCGTGTTCGACAGTCCGTTCGGGGTCGCCGGCCCGAAGGGCATGGACCCGAAGATCGTGGCGAAGCTGCACGACGCCTTCAAGAAGGCGGTCGAGGAGCCCGCCGTGCAGGAGACTCTCGCCAAGTACGACATGGTGGTGAACTACAAGGACACGGAGGACTACAAGAAGTTCGTCGCCGAGACGGTCGAGGCGGAGAAGAAGGTTCTGACGGACCTCGGGCTCGCGAAGACGAACTGAGACTCGCGTGGACTTGAGGCGCTCCCGCCCGCTCGACAACGCCGAACTCTGGGCCGGGCTGTTCTGGCTCGGCCTCGGCCTCTTCGTGACCTGGGCGGGGCGGGACCTCGGCACCGGGACGCTGGCGGCCCCGGGGAGCGGATTCCTGCCGTTCTGGGCCGGTCTCCTGATGTGCGCCTTTTCGCTCAGCGTTGTGGTGGGCGCGGCCCGGCATAGAGGGCCGGCGCTCGGGTCGCTCTTTGCCGGCGCGCGCTGGGGCAAGGTGCTGCTCGTGATCGCGAGCCTTGCGGCTTACGCCGCCCTCCTCGACGTCCTCGGGTTCCTCGTCGCCACCGTGCCGCTGATGCTCGTGCTCTTGCGCGCCGTCGATCCGGCGCCGTGGCGCACCGCGCTGCCGCTCGCGCTGCTCTCGACCCTCGGCATCTGGTGGGTGCTGAAGCGCCTGCTCCTGATCCAGCTCCCGGCCGGCGTCTTCGAGATCGGCTAGACGGCGATGGACCTCCTCGCCAACGTCGGTCACGGCTTCGCGGTCGCGTTCCAGTGGGGGAACCTCCTCGCCTGCTTCATCGGCGTGTTCATCGGCACCCTCGTCGGCGTGCTGCCCGGCATCGGCCCGGTCTCGGCGATGTCGCTGCTGCTGCCGGTGACGCTCGCGGGGTCGCCGGAGGCCGGGATCATCATGATGGCCGGCATCTACTACGGCTCGATGTACGGCGGCTCGACGACCTCGATCCTCGTCAACATCCCGGGCGAGGCGGCGTCCGTCGTGACCTGCCTCGACGGGCACCAGATGGCGAAGCAGGGGCGGGCCGGCCCGGCCCTCGGCATCGCGGCGCTCGGCTCGTTCTTCGCCGGCACCTTCGCGATCGTCGCCCTGATGCTCGTCGCGCCGGCGCTCGCCAGCTGGGCCGTCGCCTTCGGGCCGGCCGAGTACTTCAGCCTGATGGTGCTCGGCCTCGTGGTGCTGACCTTCCTGACCCAGGGCTCGATGGCGAAGGCCCTGCTCATGGCCTGCGTCGGCGCGGTGCTCGGCCTCATCGGCCTCGACTCGATCACGGCGCAGCCGCGCCTCACCTTCGAGCGCATGGAGCTCTACGACGGCATCGGCCTCGTGCCCGTCGTGATGGGCCTGTTCGGCATCGCCGAGGTTCTGTCCAACCTCGAGCGCCCGGTCGCCCGCGACATCGTCGACGCCAGGATCACGCAACTCTGGCCGAGCCGCGCCGACTTCCGCGCGAGCGCCGGGCCGGTGATGCGCGGCACGGTCCTCGGCTTCTTCCTCGGCATCCTGCCCGGGGGAGGGGCGGTGATCTCCTCCTTCGCCTCCTACGCCCTGGAAAAGCGGCTCTCCAAGAACCCCGAACGATTCGGGCGCGGGGCGATCGAGGGCGTCGCCGGCCCCGAGGCCGCGAACAACGCGGCGGCCGGCGGCGCCTTCATCCCGCTGATGACGCTTGGCATCCCGCCGAACGTCGTCATGGCGCTCCTCCTTGGCGCCTTCATCATCCACGGGCTCCAGCCCGGGCCGCTCCTCATGAGCCAGAACCCGACGCTGTTCTGGGCGATCGTCGTCAGCATGTACATCGGCAACGCGATGCTCCTGGTGCTGAACCTCCCCCTCGTCGGCATGTGGGCGCAGCTCCTGCGCCTGCCCTACAACGTGCTGTTCCCGCTTATCGTCCTGTTCAGCATCGTCGGGGTGTACTGCTCGGGCAACAACGTCTTCGACGTCTACGTCATGATCGCCTTCGGCATCCTCGGCTACCTCATGCGCAAGACCGGCTACGAGCCCGCCCCCCTCGTCCTCGCCTTCGTGCTCGGGCCGATGCTCGAGAACAACCTGAGGAAGGCGCTGATCCTGTCGCAGGGCGAGCTCACGACGTTCCTCACGCGGCCCATCTCGGCGGCCTGCCTCCTCTTCGCGGCGGCGCTCCTCGCCTTCCCGCTGCTCCCGGCGCTGCGGAAGAAGCGCGAGGCGGTGGCGCTCGACGAGGGGGCCTGAGGAGCGCTCTTTCGGAGCTTCAGCGTAGGCGCGGCGCGTCATCATGACGGCGAGCGAGATTCCGATGACGGCGGGCATGATTCCCGTGCGATCCCAGGGCCCCCGGTCATGAGCGCTTCGCGACAGGCTCCGGAAGGGAGCGGCCCGCTGGCGGTCGGGTCGCGCGTAAGCACGAGATGGTAGCGTTAGATGAGGGTTTAAGCTCCTCTGCTCAATTGGAGGGCCGCTCCAACTCTCCTCATGCTGAGGTGCGAGCCCCCGGGTCTGGCCTTCGGCCAGCCCGAGGACAAGCTCCGCCGAGCCTCGACGCACGCACCGGCGGTTGGGCGCCGCACCGGCAGGGTTGCGTCCTTCGAGGCTCGCTCCGCTCGCACCTCAGGATGAGGGGCTTGGGAGGATGGCCCTCGCCGTGCGCGCCCGATCACCAAATTTTGTGCGGCGGGACGCCTTCAACCGGAGGCGCGACTGTGCAACCTCTTCGGGCATAAGAGGGAGGAACTCATGACCGCGCTCACCCGCCGCTCCGTCCTGACCGCCGCCGCCGCGAGCGCCGGCGCGCTTGGCGCCGGCCTCTCCGCATCGCCCGTCCGGGCCGCCGCGCCGCCCGCCGGCAAGCAGGCGCCGGGGTTCTACCGCTACAAGATCGGCGACATCGAGGTCACGGCCGTGACCGACGGGGCGAACACCTTCCCGCTGCCCGACAGCTTCGTCGTCAACGTCAAGAAGGACGAGGTGTCGAGGGCCCTCGCGGCGGCGCACCGCGACCCCGAGAGGATCACGATCCCGTACACTCCGATCGTCGTCAACACGGGCGGAAAGCTCGTCGTCATCGACACCGGCCAGGGCGAGGCCGCGTTCGAGCGCACGAAGGGCGCCGCCGGCCAGTTCCAGCAGAACCTCGCGGCCGCCGGCATCGACCGCGCCGCCGTCGACATGGTCGTCATCTCGCACTTCCACGGCGACCACGTGAATGGGCTCCTCACCGTCGACAACAAGCCGGCGTTCCCCAACGCCGAGATCCTGGTGCCGAGGCCCGAGTGGGCGTTCTGGACCGACGACGGCGAGATGAGCCGGGCCGCGCCCGGGCGCATGCAGGAGCTGTTCCAGAATAACCGCCGGGTCTTCGACGCGCTCGCCCGCAAGGTCACGCCCTACGAGTGGGGCAAGGAGGTCGCCCCCGGCGTCACCGCCGTCGCGACGCCCGGCCACACGCCGGGGCACACCTCCTATGTGGTCGCCTCGGGCAACGCCAAGGTCTACGTGCAGACGGACGTGACCAACGTGCCGGTGCTGTTCGCCCGCCACCCGGGCTGGCACGCCGCCTTCGACCAGGACGGCAAGATGGCGGAAGAGACCCGGCGCAAGGTCTACGACATGATCTCGGCCGAGAAGCTGCTGCTCCAGGGCTTCCACTACCCCTTCCCGGGCCTCGCGCATCTGGAGAAGACCGCCGACGGTTACCGCGAGGTGCCGGCGCCGTGGAGCCCGGTGCTGTGACGATGAGGCCGCTCGCCTGGCTCGCCGCTCTGGGATTGCTGATGACCGCCGCGGCCGCGACCCCCGCGCCCGACATTGCAAGGGACCTCGCGCCGGGCGGGCGTCTGCGGGCCGCGATCAATTACGGCAACCCCGTGCTCGCCCAGCGGAGCCCGGCGGGCGAGCTCTCCGGCGTCTCGGTCGACCTCGCCCGCGAGCTCGGGCGGCAGCTCGGGGTGCCGGTCGACCTCGTCCCCTACGACGCCGCCGGCAAGGTGACGGCGGCCGCGAAGTCCGGCGCCTGGGACGTCGCCTTCCTCGCCGTCGACCCGGTGCGGGCGAACGAGCTCTCCTTCACGGCCCCCTACGTCGTGATCGAGGGCACCTATCTCGTGCCGAAGGATTCGAATCTGCGCATGATCGAGGACGTGGACCGCGAGGGCGTGCGCATCGCGGTCGGCGCCGGGAGCGCCTACGACCTTTACCTCATCCGCACGCTCAAGCGGGCGTTTCTCGTGCGCGCGTCGACCTCGGCCGGCGCCGTCGACCTGTTCGTGCGCAGCAAGCTCGAGGCGGCGGCGGGAGTGAAGCAGCCCCTCGTCGCCTTCGCGGCCCAAAACCCGCAATACCGCGCGATCGAGGGCCGCTTCATGCTGATCGAGCAGGCGATGGCGACGCCCAAGGGCCGCGACGCCGGCCTTACGTATCTCCGCGGCTTCGTCGAGGAGATGAAGGCCTCGGGCTTCGTCGCCGAGGCGCTGCGCAAGAGCGACCAGCCCGACGCCGCGGTCGCGCCGGCGGCTCCGGTCCGGTGAGCCGGTCCCGTTAAGGCCGCGTGCCGCCCTGGCCGGTGGTCGCGACCGGGGCCTCGGCCTCGCCGGCGAGCGCCCGGCTCTCACGCGCGTAGCGGACGAGCGCGGCGAAGCGGTAGATGCCGTGCACGAACTGGCCGTAGGGCATGGTGACGAAGAAGGCGAAGACCACGCCGAGGTGGAGCGCGAGCAGCGTGCCCATGGCCGGCGTCGCGCGCAGGACGAGGAGGGCGAGGCCGGTCGCGCTCGTCAAGAGCAGCATGACGTCGAAGGCGACGTCCATGCCGAAGCGGCCCTCGTCCTGAAGCATCGGGTCGCGCCGGAACTTCGCCGCGAGAAGCCCGATCGGGCCGGCGATGAGGCCGATGCCGCCGAGGGTGCCGAGCACCACCGGCAGGTCGTACCAGAGGTACGGCGCCGGATGCCCGACGAGGTAATGATAGAAGGTCGCAACCGAGGTCGCGGCGAGGCAGAGGAGGAAGCCGTAGAAGGCGAGGTGGTGCCAGAGCCGCCGCCGGTCGGTCGGGCGCTCGTCCTCGTTATGGCAGCCGACCTTCCCGCCATCGAGGTAGCGCAGGCGGCCGGCGTCCTTGACGGCCTGCCAGAGGGAAGGGCGGTCGCGCAGCGTCCGCGACGGCTCGCCGATGTCGCGCCAGAACGCGCGCACGCCCATGGCAATGGCGAGGAC
>DASVPW010000051.1:0-3365 GCA_036389455.1 Beijerinckiaceae bacterium | reverse complement strand
CATGTCGCGGATCGCCTCCGAGATCGCCGCGACGGTCTTCTTGGTGCCGCCGGTCTCCTGGATCGTGAGCGTGCGGAAGGTGTCGGTCTCCTGCAGGCCGTACTCCTTCTTCATGCGGCCGATCTGGAACACCTCGCAGCCGAGGCCCACCATGACGACGCCGGCGAAGTTCGGGTGGCTGGCGTAGCCCCACTGCGTGCGGCGCAGGACCTCGAAGCCCTCGCCGTAGGCGGCGTGGCCGCAGCCCGTGCCGTGCACGATCGCGACGACGCCGTCGACGCCCGGGTAGTCGGCCAAGAGGCCCGACTTCTCCACCGCCGCCGCGGCGAAGCGGGCGACGGAAGCCGAGCAGTTCACGCTCGTGAGGATGCCGATGTAGTTGCGGGTGCCGGTCTTCCCCGAGGCGCGGCGGTAGCCCTCGAAGGTCGCGCGCATGTCCTCCGGCAAGAGGCCGTCGTCCCGCGCGTCCTCGGCGAAGCGGTAGTCGCGCTCGAAGTCGTGCAGGCCGACGTTGTGCTCGTGCACCCATTCGCCCGGCGCGATGTGGGTCTTGGCGAAGCCGATGATCTGATTGAACTTTTTAATCGGCTCGCCCTCGCGGATCGGGGCGATCGCCATCTTGTGGCCCTTGTGGATGCGCTGGCGGGCCGTGAGCCCGTAGGCCTCGTCGCCCTGGTTCACGAGGTCGATGGCGATGACGACGTTGTCCTCGCCGTTGAGGCGGATCACGCGGGGGGCGGGCATGGGTGTTTGTCCTTCGGGCGCAGGCGGGCGCGTTCGGACGCACTCTTATCCCTCCGCGGAAGAGAGGGGTAGGGCTCTCATGGAACGCAAGCGGAGCCGTCCGCCGAAACACGAGGCTTCCATCGGGCCTCGACAGAGTTAGCGGACCAGAGCCTTGCGAGTGCTCGCTAGCGGGCGGCAGTCACCACGAGGGCGGCGATGCGGCCCTCGACCGCGCCGCTCCCGAAGCGGCGCGCGAGGGCCTCGGCGGCCCGCGCCGTCGCCGCGTCGAGGCCCGGCGGGCCGCGGGCCTCGATCTCGGTCCGCAAGGGGGTGCCCTGGCAGTAGGCGACCGCGGGGTCCTGCGGCGAGGCGGCCCGGCTCGTGTGGACGACGGCTTCCACCGCGACGTCGGAAAAGCCCGCGGCGGCGAGGTCGCGGCGGATCTGGTCCGGGTCGTGGTAACCGTGCGGCGTGCGGGCGAGGAAGCGGGGCGGGTCGGACGGGAAGAGGGCGGCGAGCGCCTCCGTCACGACGTCGGCGAACTCGTTCTCGGCGATCCTGTCCCAGACGTTGAAGAGGAAGCGGCCGCCGGGCCTGAGCACCCGGCGCGCCTCCCGGTAGCCCTGCGCCTTGTCGGGGAAGAACATCGCCCCGAACTGGCAGGCGACGGCGTCGAAGCTCGCATCCTCGAACGGCAGCGCGAGGGCGTCGGCCTGCCGCCAGGCGATGCGCGCGTCCTCGCCCTGGCGCATCCTCGCGCGCTCGAGCATCGGCGGGTTGAGGTCGCTCGCGACGATCCGGGCGGCGGGAAGGCGCGCCGCGAGGGCGCGGGTCAGGACCCCGGTGCCGGCGGCCGTCTCCAGCACGTCCCGCGGCCCGCCCGCGGCCACCCGCCCGGCGAGGTCGCGGGCGTAGGGCTCGAAGATGAGCGGGACCAGGAGCCGGTCGTAGACCTCGGGGATCGAGCCCGCGAACACTTTGTCGACGGCCGTCATCGGGGCGCTCCGGCAGGGACCGGCCGACCATAGCACAGGACAGGACCGGGCGCCGCTCGGGCGCTACTTCACGAACCCCAGCGTGCGCGGCAGCCAGAGGGTCAGGTCAGGGATGAGCGTGATCGCGACGAGCGAGAGCAGCAGGGGGATGAGCCAGGGCAGGATCGCCATGGTGGTGCGCTCGATCGACATCTTCGAGATGCGGGCGAGCACGAACAGCACCATGCCGAGGGGCGGGTGCAGGAGGCCGATCATCAGGTTCAGCGTCATCACCACGCCGAAATGCACCGGGTCGATGCCGACCTTCAAAAGAATCGGCATCAGCACCGGGACGAGGATCGAGATCGAGGCGATGGTCTCGAGGAAGCAGCCGACCACGAGGAGGAGGAGGTTGATGAGGAGGAGGATGACGTAGCGGTTGTCGGTCACCGAGAGCAGCGCGTCGGCGGCCGCCTCGGTGAGGCGCGTCGTCGTCAGCACCCAGCCGAAGAGCGAGGCCGCCGCGACGACGAGGAGCACGCCGGCCGTCGTCTCGATGGTGTCGAGGGTCACCTTGTAGAACTGGCGCCACGACAGCGAGCGGTAGAGCAGCGTGCCGAGGATGAGCGCCCAGGTGCAGGCCGCGATGGCCGCTTCCGTCGGGGTGAACCAGCCGAAGGTCATGCCGCCGAGGATGATGGCCGGCGTCATGAGCGCCGGCAGGGCGCCGAGGAAGGTCAGGCCGAGCGCGCGCCAGCGGAACATCGCGTCGCGCGGGATGCCGTCGCGGCGCGCGCAGTAGACCACGTAGGCCATCATGAACAGCGTCATCACGATGCCGGGGATGATGCCGCCGAGGAAGAGCGCGCCGATCGAGACGTTCGCCATCATGCCGTAGATGACGAAGGGGAGCGACGGCGGGATGATCGGCCCGAGCGTCGCCGAGGCCGCGGTCACGCCGACCGAGAACTCGGTCGTGTAGCCGTGGTCCTTCATGGCCTTGATCTCGATCGTGCCGAGGCCGGCGGCGTCGGCGATCGCCGTGCCCGACATGCCGGCGAAGATCACCGAGCCGAGGATGTTGACGTGCGCGAGGCCGCCGCGCGTCCAGCCGGCGAGGGCCACGGCGAAGTCGTAGATGCGGTTCGTGATCCCGGCCGAGTTCATGAGGTTGCCGGCGAGGATGAAGAACGGCACCGCGAGGAGGGGGAACGAGTCGATGCCGCCCGCCATGCGGTGCAGGATGACGAAGTCCGGGATGCCGGCGAGGAAATGGGAGTAGAGCAGCGACGAGCCGGCAAGCGCGATGAACACCGGCACGCCGGCGAGGAGCACGATCAGGAAGACGAAGAAGAGGAGCGCCATGGCCGTGCTCAGTCCGCCGTGGCCTGGTCGACGACGTCGTGGGACTTCCTCCAGCCCTGCCGCGCGTTGTTCCAGACGTTGTGGATCTGGCGGGCGAACATCAGGAAGCAGCCGAAGGCGACGCCGCCGTAGACCACGCTCATCGGCAGGTCGAACACCGTCATGCGCTGGTAGTGCATGCGCTCGACGATCGTCACCGAGAAATAGGCCAGGAGGCCGAGGAAGCCGAGCTTTACGACATCGACGAGCGCCAGGAGGGCGGTGCGCGCCGGGCCGGGCCGCATGACGTTCGACAGGAGC
>DASVPW010000050.1:0-28361 GCA_036389455.1 Beijerinckiaceae bacterium | reverse complement strand
AGCTTCGACCTGTTCTCTCGCATCTCGCTCATCCCGGCGGGCGTCACCGTGAAGGCCGACGCGCCCTACAAGGACCTCAAGGAGTTCCTAGCGGCCGTGAAGAACAGCCCGAAGGGCACCCTCATGGCCTCCGGCACTGGGGCCGGCGGCTCCTGGCACATCGCGGCGGGGGGCCTCCTCAAGGCCGCCGGCATGGAGCCCGACCGCCTCAAGTGGGTGCCGAGCCAGGGCGGCGCGCCGGCCCTGCAGGACGTGGCGGCGGGCGGCATCACGGCCTTCACCGGATCGCCGATCGAGGCGAAGCCCCTCCTCGAGGCCCGCAAGGTGCGCACCATCGCGCTGATGACGGACGAGCGCCCGCCGACCTTCCCGGACATCCCGACCACCAAGGAAGCCGGGATCGACTGGACCTACCAGAACTGGTTCGCCCTCGCGGCCCCGAAGGGCATCCCGCAGGACCGCCGCCAGAAACTGTTCGAGGCGGCGCAGCGGACGATGAGCCGCCCTGAGGTTCAGGACGCCATGAAGGCGCGCGGCATCACACCGGTGTGGGACAAACCCGGCGAGTTCGACGCTTACGTGAAGGTGTTCGTCGCGCGCGGCACCGAGGTGCTGAGGGACCTCGGGCTCGCGAAGTAGCCGGCTTCGGCCGAGCCGCTTCGTTCCCTCCGTTGCGCGGCGGGCATTTGCGAACCATTGTGACGGCGCAGGCCGCCGACGCGGCTTCGAGAGCGCCGTCAGGCGCCGTATCGCATAAGGGAGGAACGCCATGCCGACGTTCGATGGACACAAGCCGACGCGCCGCAGCTTTCTGACGGCGGCGGCCGCGCTGGCTTCGCCGATCGGCGGCCTCTCCGCCCGAAGCGCCCTCGCCCAGGCGCCGGCGAGCGCCCAGGCGCCGGCGAGGCCGCCGACCAAGGTCCTGGACTTCCTCACCTATGCCGACGTCGCGAAGGCCGAGCAGGAGGGCGCCTTCGTCTTCTACTGCCACGAGAACGAGGCCGGGACGGCGGCGATCGCGGAGGCGTTCGGGAAGGACTTCCCGAAGATCAAGACGAGCTACGTGCGGGCCCAGACCGGCGCGCTCTACAACAAGATCTCGACCGAGCGGGCCGCCGGACGCTTCGACGTCGACATCCTCCAGCTCTCCGACCTCGCGCCCGCGCTCGATTTCCAGAAGAAGGGCGGCTACGCCATCTACCACTCCCCCGAGGCCGGCGGGTACAGGCCGGAGCACCTGAGCAACCCGGCCGGCGCCTTCTTCTGGACCGGGGTCACCTTCGGCGGCCTCGCCTACTCGACCGCCAAGGTCAAGCCCGAGGAGGCGCCGAAGAGCTGGAAGGACCTGCTCGATCCGAAGTGGCGCAACGCCATGAGCTGCAAGATCTCCTCGTCGGGGCTGCAGTTCGTGCAGTGGTACGAGCTGCGCAAGCTCTACGGCGACGAGTACTGGAAGGAATTCGCGAAGCAGCGCCCGCGCGGGTTCGATTCGCGGGTCCAGCTCTTCGACCGGCTCGCCAAGGGGGACGACAAGGTCTGCGCGCTCGCCGAGTATGCGGCCTATGTCCTCTACAAGGAGAAGGGCGCCGCGATCGAGTTCGTCGCCCCGGAGGACGGCCTGCCGGCGACGCCGCTCCTCGTCGGGATCGTCGACAAGGCGCCGCACCCCGAGGTCGCCAAGCTCTTCGTCGACTGGGCGATGTCGAACCGCGGGCAGGCCTTCTACCAGAGCAATCCGCACCTGATCTACGGCTCGCTGCGGACCGACGCCCCGCCGATGCCGACCGGCAAGCGCCTGTCCGACTTCAAGCTGCTCACCCCGACCGACTACGCCGACTACCTCGGGAGCCGCGACAAGTTCACCAAGGACTGGAACGGCATGCTCGGGCTGTAGGTCTCGGGCGTGCACATGTGGGCGCCGCGGTGGCCGGCCCCGTCGGGGCAGGCCGTCGCGGGCTTGGCTGTCGCGGGCGCCGCCGCCGTCCTCGTCCTCTATCCGATCTTCTACCTGATGCAGGCGGCCCTCGACGTCGGCGACCCCGACGCGAGGCCGCCCTCCGCCTACGGGCTCGGCAACTTCGCGGCGCTGCCGCAGTATTCCGAGATCATGCTCAACACCCTCACCGTCTCCTTCGCGGCGACGGTGATGGCGCTGCTCTTCGGGTTCGTGACGGCCTGGATCCTGTCGCGCACGAACGTGCCCGGCCGCCGCACGCTCGAGCAGCTGATGGCGGTTCCCTACTACATGACGCCGCTGCTCGGCGCCTTCGCCTGGAGCCTCCTCGGCGCGCCGGAGAGCGGGTTCGTCAACCAGGCCTGGCGGGCGCTCGGGGGCTCGGGCGCCCTGGTCAACATCGTGACGCCGTTCGGCATCGCCTGGGTCATGGCGCTGTTCGAGGGCTCGGTCGCCTTCGTGATGATCGGCGCCGTGATGAAGTCGATGGACCCGGCGCTCGAGGAGGCCTCGCAGGTGATCGGGGCGAGCCGGCTCAGGACAATGCTGCGGATCACCCTTCCCCTCGTCGCCCCGGGCGTGCTCGGGGCCGCGATCCTGGTCTTCGCCGAGATGCTGGGCTCGTTCTCGGCCGCCCTCGTGCTCGGCAACCCCGACCGCTTCTACGTCGTCACGACGGCGATGTACCAGCTCGTGTCGCAATACCCGCCGCGCATCCCGCTCGCCGCCGCGATGGGGGTCTCGCTCTTCGCCGTCATGTTCCTGATGCTGTTCCTGTACCGCCGGCTGATCGCGAGGCGCAGCTACGTCACGATCAGCGGCAAGGCGTTCCGGCCGCGGGTGATGGACGTCGGGCGCCTGCGCTGGGCGCTCTTCGCGGTCTGCGTATCCTACGTCTTCCTCTCGGTCGCGCTGCCGCTCATGACGCTCGCCTTCGCCTCGGTGCAGAAGATCGCCGTCGCCTTTCCGTCGCCCTCGAACTGGACGCTCGCCAACTACCGCACCGCCTTCACCATGAACGCGGTGCGCTCCGCGCTCGGCAACAGCCTCCTGCTCGGGGTCGCGACGGCGAGCATCGGCGTCGTGCTGATGGGCCTCCTGTCGTGGATCATCTACCGCTCCAGGCTGCCGGGCAGCGGGTTTCTCGAGTACGTGGTGATGTTCCCGCAGGCGGTGCCGCGGCTGGTCTTCGCCTTCGGCATGATGTGGGCCTGGATCGTGTTCCCGATCCCGATCTACGGCACGCTCTGGCTGCTGCTCATCGCCTACCTGACCGTGTTCCTGCCGCTCGGCGTCCGCACCATCTCGGGCGTGATGCTGCAGATCGACAAGAGCCTCGAGGAATGCGCGCAGATGTGCGGCGCGTCCTGGGGCTACCGTATCCGCACGGTGACGATGCCGCTGCTCCGGCCGGGCCTGCTCGCGGCCTGGCTCCTGCTGTTCATCGCGAGCGTGCGCGAGCTCGGCGCCTCGATCCTGCTGATGGGGCCGAACGCGAAGGTCGTCACGCCGACCATCGTGGAGTCGTGGTTCGCGACGAGCGCGGAGCTCACCGCCGCCATGGCGCTGATCCAGACCCTCGTCATCGCGGTCGCGATGGTGGTGTTCCTCCTCCTGACGCGGCGCGCGTCGATGTACGCGGGCGAGTAGACCGCATGGCCGCTTCGCCACAGACCCATATCGAGATCGAGGACCTGGAGATCCGCTACGGCACCGTTCTGGCCGTGAAGGGCGCGAGCTTCCGCGTCTCCCTCGGCGAGCAGCTGACCCTGCTCGGGCCCTCCGGCTGCGGCAAGACGACGACGCTGCGGGCGATCGCCGGCCTCGAGCGCCCGAGCTCGGGGAGCATCCGCATCGGCGGGCAGGCGGTGTACTCGTCCGCGGAGGGGATCAACGTCCCGGCCGAGAAGCGCGGGCTCTCGATGGTGTTCCAGTCCTACGCCATCTGGCCCCACATGACCGTCTTCGAGAACGTCGCCTACGGCCTGCGCGTGCGCCGCAAGAGCCGGCAGGAGATCGACACGCGGGTCGGGGAGGCGCTCGACCTCGTGCAGATGGGCGCCTACGCGAATCGCCCCGCGTCGGCGCTGTCCGGGGGGCAGCAGCAGCGCGTGGCGCTTGCCCGCGCCTGCGTGTTCCAACCCTCGGTCCTCCTGTTCGACGAGCCGCTCTCGAATCTCGACGCGAAGCTGCGCGCCGACATGCGCATCGAGCTGCGCGAGCTGCAGCATCGGCTCGGCATCACCTCGGTCTACGTCACGCACGACCTCGAGGAGGCGCTCGCGATGTCCGACCGGATCGTCGTCATGCGCGACGGCGAGATCGAGCAGATCGGATCGCCGACCGAGATCTACAACCTGCCGCGCAACGCCTTCGTGGCCGACTTCGTCGGCTCCTCGAACCTGATCCGGGGCCGCCTGCGGCCGGACCTCGCGGGCGAGGGCTTCATCGCCTTGGAGACCTCGTCCGGACAGATCGTGCACGGCGTCGCGCACGGCCGGCCGGTTCCGGCCGAGCCGGTGTTCTCGGTCCGCACCGTGTACCTGCGGCTCGGCTTCGAGCGCCCGTCCGCGGCGATGAACGTCTGGCCGGTCAGGGTCCACCACTGCGTCTTCCAGGGCGACTTCTCGCAGGTCAACGTGACCTGGGGCGACCGCGACCTCGTCGTCCGGTCGGCGGCGCTGGATCCCATCCCGGAGGGGCGCGACGCGTTCCTCTCCGTCGACCCGCGCCGCTGCATCCTCCTGGAGTGAGCGGCCGGTCAGTGGATCTCGCGCGACCGCTTCATGATCGCGCGCAGGTCCTTCGCCGAGAAGCCCGGCGCCCGGCAGGCGTCGAGGATGACGCGCTCGCGCCGCTCGATGAGCGCGATCGCCTCCGGCAGCCTGGTCACGGCCTCGGCCGGGATGACGACGGCGCCGTGCCGGTCGGCATGGACGACCTCGTCGTGGGCGACCGTCATGCCGCAGACGTTCACCGCCTTGCCGAAGTCGACGACATGGACGTGGGCATGGCTCGGGCCGATCCGGCCGCCGAGCATCTGGAAGCCCTCGGCCCAGGCCGCCACGTCCCGGAACGAGCCGTTGGTCACGCAGCCGCGCGCGCCGAGCGCCTTGTGGAGCGCCGAGTTGACCTCGCCCCAGAACGCGCCGTAGCCCGGCGTGTCGTCGATGTCCTGGATGACGACGATCGTGGGGTGCTCGGCGCGTGCGACGTAGTCGTACCAGTCGGCCCGGTCGGCGACCGCGCCGCGCGGCGGCTCCTTCGCCCTGATCGTGCCGACCCGGGCGACGCCGACCATCGGAGGCAGGGCCGGATCGAGGGCCACGAGAGGCTCGACCGTGAACCCGAGGCCCCGCCGCTCCGGCACGACGAGCTCGAGGCCGTTGCAGATGGTGGGCGTATCCCATCGGCGCAACGCGTCGAGATCCGCGCTCGTGAAGGCCTGTGCCATCGTGGCTCCTTATCGCAAGGGAAACGGACGGGCCGCCGCAGCGGGAGATTCGACGCTCACCGTAACGGGTCGAGCCGCCTCTGGGCAGGGGCTTGCCGGGCGAAGCGACGCCTCGCCACGGCCGCGACGGTCGCCTATGCTCCCGCGGGCGGGCAACCCGCCGCGGACGGCAGGGAGTTGGCGTGACGACGGTCGTGCAGGCGCAGGCGATGGCGCGGGAGGCCGCAACGGGCCCGGCCCGCGCGCCCCTGTCGCCCGAAGCGCTCTGGGGCGCCGTGCTGGTGCTGCCCTATCTCGCCGTCTTCGTGCTCTTCGTCGCCTATCCGGTCGCCTACGGCCTCTGGCTCGGCGCGAGCCCGGCGAACTACGTGCGCCTCTGGAACGATCCGATCTTCGTCCGCGCCGTCGTCAACACCCTCGTGTTCCTGATCGTCGCCGTGAACCTGAAGCTCTTCCTGGCGCTGCTGCTCTCCGGCTTCTTCCTGCACCCCTACGCCTGGGTGCGCTGGATCAGCTTCGTCTTCATCCTGCCCTGGGCGATCCCTTCGCTCGTGACGATCCTGTCCTTCCGCTGGATGCTCAACGCCGAGTGGGGGATGATCAACCAGCTCATCTTCCGCCTCACCCTCGACGACGGCCCGGCCTGGCTCAACAGCCCGACGCTCGCGCTCTCGGCCGTCATCGTGGTGCACATCTGGAAGTACCTGCCGTTCTGGACCCTGATCCTTCTCGCCGGGCGCATGGCGATCCCGGCGGAGCTCTACGAGTCGGCGCAGATCGACGGCGCCAACCGCTGGCAGCTGTTCCGCTTCGTCACCCTGCCGGGCATCGGCAACCTCTACGTCACCTGCACGCTGCTCTCGACGATCCTGAGCCTCGGGGACTTCAACAGCGTCTACCTCCTGACCGGCGGCGGGCCGAACGACACCACCCACGTGCTCTCGACGCTCGGCATCCGCTACGCCTTCGGGCTCGCCGAGACGAGCATGGGCGTCGCGACCGTCGTCGTCGCGCTGCCGCTCGTCATCCCGCTCGTGATCGTCATGATCCGCCGCTTCGGCCGGAAGGTCGACCAGTGAACTCCCGCGCGGCCGTCAAGCAGGCGCGGCTCGGGCTCGTCGGGCTTGCCGTGCTCGTGTGGACGCTCGTGCCGATCTACCACATGCTGGTGATGGCGCTGACGCCGCCGAAGGAGGCGCATGCCGGGCAGCTCTGGCCCGCCAACGCGACGCTGCAGAACTTCGACGTGGTGTTCCGGCAAGGCCACTTCTTCCTGCACCATTTCTGGATCCAGCTCTGGAACAGCGTGGTCGTCGCCGTCGCGGTTGCGGCGATCACGCTCCTCGTCGCCGCGACGGCGGTGTTCGCGATCAGCCGGCTCCGCCTCGCCTGGGGCAGCGCCGTCACCACCCTCGCGCTCCTCACCTACCTGATCCCGGCGGCGTTCCTCGCCGTGCCGATGTACAAGACGATGAGCCAGTACGGCCTCCTCAACACGCAATGGGCGCTCATCCTCTCGGTCGTGACGTTCGCGACCCCTTACGCGATCTGGGTCCTGAAGCAGTACGCCGACAAGCTGCCCCAGGAGCTCGAGGAGGCGGCGCGGATCGACGGCGCGACGCCGCTGCAGATCTTCCGCTTCGTGTTCGTGCCCTTGATGGCGCCCTCGCTCGTCGCGATCGGGACCTACGCCCTGCTGCTCGCCTGGAACGAGTACCTCTACGCCTTTCTGATGCTGTCCCGCGAGCAGGCGATGACGCTGCCGGTCGCGATCGGCCTGTTCCTGACCAACGACGACCCGCCCTGGAACATCCTCATGGCGACCGGCATCATCTACTCGCTGCCGCCGGCCGCGATCTACTATGCCTTCCGCCGCTACATGGTCTCGGGGCTGACGGCGGGGGCCGTCAAGGCGTAAAGGCCAACCGAGCGAAGGGGAAAAGCGTGGAATTCTCCGGGGGCAAGTACCGGGCCTTGCGGCGGCTCGCGGACGAGCGCGGCTTCTTCCGCATGATCGCCGTCGACCAGCGCCCGCCGATCCGCAAGCTCGTCGCTGAGCGCCGCGGCGTCCCGGAGGCGTCCTACGAGGACGTCGGCGCCGTCAAGGCGCTGCTGATCGAGGAGCTCTCGGCGCACTCCTCGGCGATGCTCCTCGACCCGGGCTACGCCTACCCCTACGCCTTCGACCGCCTCGATCCGCGCAAGGGGCTGCTCCTGACCCTCGAGCAGTTCGAGTTCGAGGAGCGCCCGCGCGGGCGCGTCACGCGGGTCTATCCGGGCTGGTCGGTCGGGAAGATCAAGCGGCTCGGGGCCGACGGCGTGAAGCTGATGCTGTTCTACCGGCCGGACGCCGATCCCGCCGTCAACGCCGAGCAGCAGGCGCTCGTCGAGGGCGTCGGCCGGGAATGCCGCGAGCACGACATCGCGTTCCTGCTCGAGCCGCTGGTCTATCCGTTCGCGGACCAGGCGAACGCGACCCACGACTACGTCGAGGACGCCTCGAAACGCCCCGAGCTCGTGATCGAGACCGTGCGCGAGTTCGCGAAGCCGCGTTACGGCATCGACATCTTCAAGCTCGAGACGCCGATCCCGGCCAAGGACATGCCCGATCCCGACGGCTCCGGGCCGGCGGTCGAGGAGGCGCGCCGCGCCTACCGCGAGATCGACGCGCTCACCGACCGCCCTTGGGTGATGCTCTCGGCCGGCGCCGGGATGGAGCCGTTCCGCCGCATCTGCGCCTTCGCCTTCGCGGCCGGGGCGAGCGGCTACCTCGCCGGCCGCGCGCTCTGGTGGCAGGCGTTCCAGCGCTTTCCCGACCTCGACGCCGTCCGCCGGGAGCTGCGGCGGGAGTCGACGCCCTACATCGAGGCGCTGGTCGAGCGGCTGCACCGCACCGGCACGCCCTGGACCGGCCGCCCGGCCTTCCGCGACGGCATCCGCCTCGCCAAGGCCGGGCCGGCGTTCTTCCGCGACTACGGGACGTGAGACAAGGCCGCGCTTCCCCGTCAGGGAACGCCCGGGCTCACG
This sequence comes from Beijerinckiaceae bacterium, assembly GCA_036389455.1. Lineage (GTDB taxonomy): Bacteria > Pseudomonadota > Alphaproteobacteria > Rhizobiales > Beijerinckiaceae > JAJKJG01. The sequence goes on along the minus strand of DASVPW010000050.1, from coordinate 19,926 downwards.
ACATCAGCTCCTTGATCCGGCCGATCATCTCGTCGACGGCCTTCTCGACCGTCCAGTTGTCCAGGAGCATGCGCCCCATGGCGCGGCCCCAGACGTTCTCGGCCTGCACGGCCGCGACCTTGTAGTTGTAGATCTGCGGGAACGGCACGATCGGGCGGCTCGTGTACTGCCTATGGGCGACCGACTTGTGCGGGTCCTTCGGGTCGGTCCAGAACGGCGTGTTGGCGAGCGCCGGCTGCACCGGATACCAGCGGCCGAAGGCGCCTTCGATGTAAGGGCCGAGGTTCTCGGGCTGGATCAGGAACGAGATGAAGGACTTGGCGCCGGCCTTGTTCTTCGAATCGGCGAAGACCACGGCCTGCTTCACCGAGGCGATGTAGGTGATCGGCTCGCCGTTCGGCCCGTCCGGCCACTCGACCGTGCGGATGCGGTTGAAGTAGGCGTTCTCGTCCTTGTCGTCGAGCCACTTGCCGGGGATCGACAGCGACGGGTTCGGCGTCATCACGGTCGTGCGGTTGTGGAAGTTGGCGTTGTTGTCGCCGTCCGACCAGTTCACGGCCGACGACGGCGTGCAGCCCGACTTCGCGATCCTCACGTAGGCGTCGAGGGCCTTGATCAGGCCGGCCCGCACCTTCGGGTCGTCGACCAGCGCCTTGCCGTCCTTGTCGATCCACTGCACGCCGTAGGCGTTGAGGAAGTGGTAGAAGTGGTAGTAGGTGTCGGTCGAGCCGGTCGACATCTGCAGGCCGGCGCCGTAGACGCGCTGCCCGGTCTTGCGGCGGGAGGCGGGCTGCACCTTCTCGCACCAGAAGCTCCAGAACTCCTCCCACTTGCGCGGGATGTCCTTCTCGTCGATGCCGGCGTCTTTCAGCATGTCGATCCAGTAGTGGATGTGCTCGATCTGCTGCTCGACCGGGACCGCGTAGGTCGAGCGCTTGCCGGTCTTGCCGTTGAGGAGGTTCACGCTCTCGAGCGCGTGCGGCGCGAGCTTGTCCTTCATCGGTCCGACGACGTCGGAGACGTCCTCGAGCTTGCCGTCGAAGGCCCAGCGCGGGCTTGCCCTGAAGTCGAAGGTCCAGCCGAAGGCGAGGTCGGGCGGGCTGCCGGCCTCGACCGCCGAGAGGGTCTTGGCGACCATGTCCTCAGTCGAGAAGAACGACAGCTCGATCTTCATCCGGCTCTGCTGCTCCCACTTCTGGATCGCGGCGTTGAGCGCGGTGTCCTCGGCCGGATAGAAGCCCTTGTTCCACCAGACCGTGACCTTGTCCTGCGCGACCGCGGCCCCGTTCAGGCCGAGCAGCATCGCGGCGAGCGCCGCGCCGAGAATTCGCTTCATGGTTCGGTTCCTCCCTGGCCCGCTTCTCCGGCGGGCGAGCGAAGGCGATCATGGCACGAACGCCGGCCGGTCAAAAGCCGGTCTAGACGAACCCGCGGGCGGCCTGGCGCGCCTCCATGCGGCGGCTCCACCGCGACAGGCCGAAGCAGGCCGTCCAGTAGATCGCGCCGGCGAAGACGTAGGCCTCCATGGACATGCCCACCCAGGCGGGATCGGCGAGCGACGCCTGGGCGATGCCGAGGAGGTCGAAGATCGACACGATGAGGACGAGGGAGGTGTTCTTGACGAGGGCGATGAACTCGTTCGTCATCGCCGGGAGCGCGATCCTCAAGGCCTGCGGCAGGACGATGAAGGCGGTCGCCGGCCAGTAGCGCAGGCCGAGCGCGGTCGCGGCCTCGGTCTGCCCCTGCGGGATCGCCTGCAGGCCCCCGCGCACGGCTTCCGCCATGTAGGCCGCGATCACGAGGCCGAGGCCGATGACGGCCCTGGCCAGGCGGTCGATGCCGGTCCCCTGCGGCAGGATCAGCGGCAGCAGGAGCGAGGCGAGGAAGATCACGGCGATGATCGGGACGCCGCGCCAGAACTCGATGAAGATGACGGCGATGAGCCGGATCACCGGCAGGCGCGACTGCCGCCCGAGCGCGAGCACGACCCCGAGCGGCACCGCGACGAGCGCGGCGTAGATCGAGATGAACACGGTCAGCATCAGCCCGCCCCAGTCCCGGGTCTCGACATAGGCAAGCCCGAGGCCGCCGGAGAGGAGCCAGACGCCGAGCGGCGGCAGGACGACCGCGGCCGCCGCGGCGAAAAAACGCCGGGCCGGCAGGCCCCTCCAGGCCAGGAGCGCGAGCGCGCCGGCGAGGAGGATGCCGGCGGCGTCCACCCGCCAGCGCTGCGAGGGCGGGTAGAGCCCGTACATGAACTGGCCGAAGCGGGCCTTGATGAACACCCAGCAGGCGCCGCTCCCGGTGCAGTCGGCGCGGGTCGTGCCGGTCCAGGTGGCGTCGAGGACGAGCCAGTTCACGGCCGGGACCGCGAGGCGCACGACGAGCGCCGCGCAGAGGATCGTGATGACGGCGTCGAGCGGCGAGCCGAACAGGCGCTTCCGCGCGAAGGCCGCGGCGCGCTCAAGGCGCGTCATCGCATCACCAGCGCCACGCGGGCGTTGTACCAGTTCATGAACGCCGACACGGCGAGCCCGACCGCGAGGTAGATCGACAGCGTGATGGCGATGATCTCGATCGCCTGGCCGGGGTTGTTGAGGGCCGAGCCCATGAACAGGCTGACGAGATCCGGGTAGGCGATCGCCGCGCCGAAGGACGAGTTCTTCAGGACGTTGAGGTACTGGCTCGTCAGCGGCGGAATCATGACCCGCAGCGCCTGCGGGATGGTGACGAGCCGCAGCACCTGGCCGGGGGTGAGGCCGAGGGACTTCGCGGCCTCGATCTGGCCCCTGGCGACGGCAAGGATGCCGCCGCGGACGATCTCGGCGATGAACCCCGCCGTGTAAGTGGTGAGCGCGAGGAAGAGCGCGACGAACTCCGGGATCAGCACGAAGCCGCCGCGGTAGTTGAAGCCGCGCAGGCTCGGCACGTCCCAATCGGTCGCGAGCGTCGCAGCGGCGAAGGCGAGGAGCGGGATCGCGAGGACGAGAAGGAGCCCGGTCGTCCAGACCGGGAAGGCCCGTCCGGTCCGCGCCTGGAGCCGGCGCGCCCACAGCCAGACCAGCGCCTGGGCGAGGAGGCAGACGATCAGCACCGCGAAGGCCATGAGAAGCCCGCCGGTGTCCTTCGCGACCGGGATCGTCAGGCCGCGGTTGTTGAGGAAGGCGACGCCGAACAGGCCGATGCTCTGGCGCGGTCCCGGCAGGGCGGCGATGACGCCGAAATACCAGAACAGGACGAAGAACAGCAGCGGTATGTTGCGGACGAACTCGACGTAGGCGCCGGCGAGCGTCGAGAGCAGCCAGTTGCCCGACAGCCGCGCGATCCCGATCACGAAGCCGGCGAGCGTCGCGGCGGCGACCGAGACGACCGTGACGAGGAGCGTGTTGACGACGCCGACCCAGAGCAGGGAGAGGATGTTGTCGGAAGGGGCGTAGCCGGTCAGGACGAAGGGCACGTCGATGCCCGACGTGCGCCACAGGAAGTCGAAGCCGGAGGCGATCCCGGCCTCGACCATGTTGCGCGAGGCGTTGCGGACGAAGAAGACGGTCAGCAGCACCAGCGCGACGACGACGGCCGCCTGCCAGAACAGGTCGCGCACCCGCTTGTCGCGGACGAAGGCCTTGAATTCGCGCGGGATCGGCGGCGCGGGAGGCTTGGGATTGCCTTTCATGCCACCCTCCCAACCTCCTCATCCTGAGGTGCTCGCCAAAGGCGAGCCTCGAAGGACGCAACCACGCCGATGCAGGTCCGGCCGCCGTGCGTGCTTCGAGGCTCGCTTCGCTCGCACCTCAGCATGAGGAGGTGGGTGAAACGACAGCCGCCCTCACTGGAACGGCGGCGTGAACAGGAGCCCGCCCTTGCTCCACAGCTCGTTCTTGCCGCGCGCGATCTTGAGCGGCGAGCCCATGCCGACGGTGCGCTCGTAGGATTCGCCGTAGTTCCCGACCTGCTTGATGGCGTTGACCATCCAGTCGTTCGAGAGCCCCAGCATCTGGCCGAAGCCGCCCTCGACCCCGAGGAGCCGGCGCACCTCGGCGTTCTGCGACTTCGCCTTCATCTCGTCGACGTTCTTCGAGGTGACGCCCAGCGCCTCCGCCGCGATCATGCCGTTCAGCACCCAGCGCACCACGAGCTGGAAGCGCTCGTCGCCCCAGCGCGTCACCGGCCCCTGCGGATCGTTCGAGATGATCTCGGTCATGATCTCGTTCTGGTCCGGGCTCTTCAGCTTGATGCGCTGCCCGGCGAGCGCCCCGATGCCGGCCGTGTAGGCGTCGCAGCGTCCGGCGTCGTAAGCCGCGATGGCGTCGTCGTTCTTCTGGAAGTTCGTGATCGTGACCTTGAGGTTGCGCTCGCGGAAGTAGTCCGCCGCCGTCTTCTCCTCGGTCGACCCCGCCGCGACGCAGATCGAGGCGCCGTCGAGGTCCTGCGGCGCCTTCGCGGTGCCCTTGCGGACGATGAAGGTCTGGCCCTCGTAGAAGTTGATGCCCTGGAAGTTGATGCCGAGGGTCGCGTTGCGCGAGAAGGTGATGGTGGTGTTGCGCGAGAGCAGGTCGACCTGGCCCGACTGCAGCACCGGCCAGCGCTGCTGCACCGAGGTCGGCGTGAACTTCACCTTCGTGGCGTCGCCGAGGATCGCGGCGGCGAGCGCCCGGCAGTAGTCGACGTCGAGGCCCGACCACTCGCCCTTGTCGTTCGCGAACGAGAAGCCCGGCAGGCCGAGGTGGACGCCGCACTCGACGTGGCCGCGGTTCTTGATGGCGTCGAGCGTCGGGCTCGGCGCGAGCTGCTGGCCGTGCGCCGCGCCGGCCGCGCAAGTGACGATTGCGCCGAGGATGACCGTCTGTCCGAACCGCATGAGAACGCCCCTTTTTCCGTGTCCGGCTTTTAAGCTTCAGCGCGGGCCGGCCCTTGTCAATGGCGGACCGCGGGGGCCCGCTCCTCGCCTTCGACGGCGAGCCTGCCGGCCGACGAGGGGTTCAGATCTCCACCACCACCCTTCCCCGCACCTTGCCGTCCAGGATGTCCCGCCCGGTCTCGATCACCCGGTCGAGGCCGATGGTGGTCGTCATGGCGGCAAGCTTCCGGGGGTCGAGGTCGCGGGCGAGCCGGCTCCACGCCTCGAGCCTGAGCGCCTTCGGCGCCATCACCGAGTCGATGCCCAGCAGCGACACGCCGCGCAGGATGAAGGGCGCGACAAAGGTCGGCAGGTCCATGCCGCCGGCGAGCCCGCAGGCTGCGACCGCGCCGCGGTACTTCGTCATGGACAAGAGGTTCGCGAGGGTCGCCGAGCCGACGGAATCGATGCCCGCGGCCCAGCGCTCCCTGGCCAGGGGCTTCGCCGGGCCGGACAGCTCGTTGCGGTCGACGATCTCGGCCGCGCCGAGGCCCTTGAGGTAGTCGGCTTCCTGCGGGCGCCCGGTCGAGGCGACGACGTGCCATCCGGCCTTCGACAGAAGCGAGATCGCGACCGAGCCGACGCCGCCCGCGGCCCCGGTCACCACGGCCGGCCCGGCGGCGGGTGAAAGGCCGTGCCGCTCCAGCGCCAGGACGGCGAGCATGGCGGTGTAGCCGGCGGTGCCGACGGCCATCGCCTGCGCCGGGGAAAGGCCCTTCGGCAGCGGCACGAGCCAGTCGCCCTTGACCCGCGACTTCTCGGCGTAGGCGCCGAGATGCGTCTCGCCGGTGCCCCAGCCGTTGAGCACGACTTGGTCGCCCGGCTTGAGCTCGGGGTGCGACGAGGCCTCGACCGTGCCGGCGAAGTCGATGCCGGGGATCATCGGGAAGCGGCGCACCACCGGCGCCTTGCCGGTGAGCGCGAGTCCGTCCTTGTAGTTCACGGTCGAGTGCGTCACCCGCACCGTGACGTCGCCGTCCATGAGGTCCTTCTCGTCGAAGTCCCTGAGGCCGACCGACTGCCCGCCCTCGCCCTTCTCGACCACGATCGCCCTGAACGCGCCCATGCGGTGCTCTCCCGGATGCGGGGCTTATGTGACGCGCGGAGCGCGGCGGGGCAAGCGCATTCCCTCCCCCGCCGATCCCGGGGCTTGCCGGAGATCGGCTTCCCATGAGCGCCTACGCGTCCGCGACGCCTCCGGAGCCGCGGGGCTCGCGGGCGTCGGCCGGCGGGCGGGCGTTGAGGAGGTGGTAGAGGATGATCGCACCGAAGGTCGCGGTGCCGATGCCGTCGAGGGTGAAGCCGCCGAGGGTCAGCTTGAAGTTGCCGGCGCCGAGCACCAGCGCCACCGCGACCGTGATGAGGTTGCGCGGCTCGGAGAAGTCGACCCGGTTCTCGACCCAGATCCGTCCGGCCGTCGCGGCGATGAGGCCGAACACCACGATGGAAAGGCCGCCGAGCACCGGCACCGGGATGGTCTGGATCAGCGCCCCGAACTTCGGCGAGAAGCCCAAGAGGATCGCGATGCAGGCGGCGGCGACGAAGAGCAGGGTCGAGTAGATCCGCGTCACCGCCATGACGCCCATGTTCTCGGCGTAGGTCGTGACCCCGGTGCCACCGAAGGAGCCCGAGACCATGGTGGCGACGCCGTCGCCGAGGAAGGCGCGGCCGAGGAGGGGATCGAGGTTGCGCCCGGTCATGGCGCCGATCGCCTTGATGTGCCCGAGGTTCTCGGCGACGAGGATGACGGCGACGGGCGCGATCAGGCTGATAGCGCTTCCGGTGAACACGGGACCGGAGAAGTTCGGCAGGCCGAGCCAGGCCGCGGCGCCGACCTTCGCGAAGTCGATGGGGTTGCCCAGCCCCATGCCGTTCGCGAGGACGAGGTAGGCGAGGTAGCCGGCGGCCCCTCCGAGAAGGATCGGCAGGCGGCGCCACAGGCCGGGCGCGTAGACCGCGACCGCGCCGACGGCGACGACGGTGAGGAGCGCGACGAGCCGCGCGAAGCCCGAGCCGGTCGGGTTCATCGGGCCGGTGCCGGAGGCGCTGCCGATGGCGATGGGAGCGAGCACGAGGCCGATCGCCGCGACGATCGCGCCGGTGACGGCGGGCGGCATCAGCCGCTCGACCCAGCGGTGGCCGGCGACCGTCACGACGACGCCGATCAGCGTATAGAGCGCGCCGGCCGCGACGATGCCGCCGAGCGCGACCCCGATATTCGGGTTCGGCTCGCCGACGCTCGCGCCGGTCGCGGCGAGCACCGGGCCGATGAAGGCGAAGCTCGAGCCGAGGTAGCTCGGCACCCGCCCGCCGGTCGCCACGAAGAAGATCAGGGTCGCGACGCCGGAGAAGAAGATCGCGACGTTCGGGTCGAAGCCCATGAGGATCGGCGCGAGCACGGTCGCGCCGAACATGGCGACGACGTGCTGCAGCCCGAGCACCACGGTCGGCCCGGGCGGCAGCCGCTCGTCGGGCAGGATCGTGCCCTCGGTCTTGAGGCTCCACCGTGGGAAGTAGCCGTCCGCCATCGCCGCCCCCTCGCGCAGCTTGCATGGCTCACCCTATGCAAGCGCGCGGCCAGGCGGGAAGGGGCGGGCGGGGGCCGTCCACCGGCGATTCGGTTTGAGGGCTTAGACGCGGATTGCCCGGCCAGCGGATCTGCCCGTGCCCGACATCGGACCGAGGCTGCGATGCTCACCTATGGGAGTCGCGACCTGCCGGTGCGCGAAGTAGTCAAAAACGCCGGCCACCACACTGCGAATGCGGCGCTCTGCCGTCACCGTGATGACGACCGAGAGCGCCGTGATGACCGCTATCGAGAGCACAAGCGCCGAATACCTGTCCATCCCCAGGCGCAGAAGGCCTCTCAGCAGCGACACGCCGACAACATCGTGAAGGAGGTAAAGTGGATAGGTCGCGAGCCCCGCCACCTGGACGAAGAGCACCCCCCGGCTTGACAGGGCGGCCTTGATGACCCGGTCGGCGGGGATGGAGGCGGCGATGAGGGCGACCGACACAAGCCAAACCACAACCGGGACACCTGCCGAGTGCGGAAGCGCATGGGCCGCAACCTTGCCGCCTGCCTCGTGCAGGATCGGGATCGATCCCCCGACGATGCAGACTGCCAAAATACAAATGCGCCGAGGCGTCCAGCCGCGAAAAAACCCGAACCACAGGAAAGCGCCGACGGCGAAGTACATTCCGTGGCGAACGAGTGCCAACTCAAGGAGGCGGGAGCCGTAGCTGCCCAGGAAGGGCATGGCCGGATCAACCCGGAACGAGAGGCAGGCGGCCCAAAAGACGCAGCTCGCCAGCCCTACGACGGCCATGACGGCTTCGAACCAGCCGAACCGGCGGCCGGCGAGAAGCAGCCCGACCATGCCGTAGAACACGACCTCGATCCCGAGCGTCCAATAGACCCCGTCGATCCATGGGCCGAAAGATTGGAACAGCAGCGTGTTGAGGTAGCGAGTGACAAGGTCCGCCGACGGGAGCCAGTCGATCGAGAATGCGATGCCCAAAGTGATCGTTGCACACACGAAGGCGCCCGGCATGAGTCGAAGGACGCGACCTAGAAAGAACTGAAGTGCGCGCGCGTGACTTGCCGAGTAGGCGATCACGAGCCCCGAGATCACGAAGAAAGCCTCGACTCCGACCCAGCCCCACCAGCTTAGGAAACTGATTTCCGGATAAGCGGTAGCGCCGCGCAAGATGCTTGCCGGCGTGCTCGCAGGATGAGCCCACGACCAAAATCCAAGGTGGAAAACGACGACCATCAACGCGGAGGCAAACCTCAGGACGTCGATACCGAGCAGTCTTTGCCGTGCCACCAGCGCGCTCCCGCCGCCAAGCTCCTGCGAGGCAATGCGCCAAGTCGCATAGGACTCGGGGGCTTCGTTGTGAACAGGCTTTCAAGTCACAGTCGTGGGGAAAGCCGCGCTAGAGGCCGAACCCGCGCAACCGCTCGGCAAGGCTCTCGATCACCTCCGCGCCCACGTTGCCGAAGGCGAGGCGCAGGTGCGTGTCCTGGCCGGGGCCGAACCAGCTTCCGGGCAGGCCGAGGACGCCGCGGCGGACGGCGAGCGCCTCGGCGACGGCCGCGGCGGTCGCCCCCTCGAACGGGTGGCGGACGTAGGCGAAGTAGGCGCCGACGGAGTCGACGCGCCATTCCGGGCTCTGCCCGAGGGCGCGCCTGAAGGCTTCGGCGCGGCGGTGCATCTCGCGGCGGTTTTCCTGGCGCCATTCGCCCAATGCGCCGATGCCCCACGCCGCCGCGCGCTGGCCGGTGCGGGGCGGGCAGATCTGGACGCAGTCGAGGATTTTCGCGAGCTCGCCGATCACGGCCGTGTCGGCGACGACCGCGCCGAGGCGGTAGCCCGGGATGCAGTAGGCCTTGGAGAAGCTGTAGAGCTGGACCACGTGGCTTCGCCAGTCGCCGCGCTCGAAGAGGCCGTGCGAACGGCCGAGGGAGGGCGGCAGGAAATCGCGGTAGGTCTCGTCGACGACGAGCCACAGGCCGCGGCGCCGGCACAGGTCCGAAAAGGCATGGATGACCCGCTCGGGATAGACCGCGCCGGTCGGGTTGTTCGGCGTGACGAGGACGACCGCCCGCGTCGCGGCATCGATCAGGCCCTCGGCCGCTTCCGGATCGGGCACGAAGCCCGATGCCGGATCGCACGGCAGCGCTCGCGCCTCGACCCCGAGCATCTTTGCCGTCATGGCGTGGTTGAAGTACCAGGGCGAGGGCAGCAGCACCGCGTCGCCGGCCTTGGCGAGGAGCATCAGCACGACCACGAAAGCCATGTTGCAGCCGGCCGTGACCGCGACGTCGGCGGCGCCGACGTTCCCGCCGTAGAGCGCCGCGACGTGCGCGGCGTAAGCCTCGCGGAGATCCGCGTCGCCGGCGATGGGGCCGTAGCGCGTCGCGTCGACGGTGCCGGCCGCTTCCGCGAGGCGCGCCATGAAGCCGGGATGCGGCGGGTGGCCCGGCACCGCCTGCGACATGTTGATGAGGGGCCCAAGCGCGCCGCCGTAGCGCGCCGTCCAGGCTTGCGCCTCGGGGATCGGCGGCGAGCCGGTGTCCGCGACGAGGGGGTTGATGGCGGGCATCAATCGAAGGAGAGCTGGACCTTCATGGCCTTCGAGCGGTCGGCCGCGTGCTCGAAGGCTTTTACGGCGTCGTGCACTGGCATCACGTCGGTGAGGAGCGGCGAGGGGTCGATGCGTCCGCTCGCGATGGCGTCGACGGCCCAGCCGAACTCCCTGTCGAAGCGGAAGGTGCCGCGCAGCTCCACCTCCTTGGCCACGACGACGTTGAGCATGAGGCTCGCCTCGCCGCCGATGCCGATGAGCACCACGATCCCGGCCGGCCGCACGCAGGCGATGCCCTGGCGCAGGGCCGCGGGGTTGCCCGAGGCCTCGAACATCACGTCGAAATAGCCCTTGTCGGCCTGGAAGCGCTCCACCGCGGCGCCGTCGCGGGCGACGTTGACGGCCCCGTCCGCCCCGATCTTGCGGGCGAGCGCCAGCGGCGCGTCGGCCACGTCGGTGATGACGATCTCGGCCGCGCCGGCGCTGCGAGCCGCGAGCAGCGTCAGCATGCCGATGGGGCCGGCGCCGGTGATCAGCACCTTCCGGCCGAGCAGCGGCCCGGCGCGGTTCACGGCGTGCAGGCACACCGCGAGCGGCTCTCCGAAGGCCGCCTTCTCCAGGGGGAGGTCCGCCGGCACCGGCACGCACTGGCGCTCCTCGGCGACGAGCCGCTGGCGAAAGCCCCCCTGCACGTGCGGGAAGCGCATGGCGCTGCCATAAAAGAGCATGTTGAGGCAGTGCCGCGGCAGCCCTTCGAGGCAGTAGCGGCAGGCGTTGCAGGGCCGGCTCGGGTCGACGGCGACCTTGTCGCCCGGCCGCACCCTCTCGACCGCCTCGCCGACGGCCGTCACGGTGCCGGCGACCTCGTGGCCGAGCACCATCGGCTCCTTGATGCGCACCGTGCCGAAGCCGCCGTCCTGGTAATAGTGCAGGTCCGAGCCGCAGATGCCGCCGGCGCCGACGCGCACCTCGACGTCATGCGGGCCGAGCGCCGGCACCTCCACCGTCTCGAGCCTCAAGTCGCGGGGCGCGTGGACGACGACGGCGAGCGACATGGGGCGGCCTCCTGCTGTTCATCGCTTAAGCCCGGCCGCATGCGGCGGCAACAGCGTGGTGCCTCAACTGTCGTCCCCGGCGAGCCGGAGCGGAGCGAAGGCGAGGGAAGGGGACCCAAGCGGCGCCGGGGCTTCGATCCCCTTCCCGGGCTGCTCGCAGCCCGCCGGAGATGACAGTGGAGCGCTCGACAAGCGCAGGAAGACTTGTACAAGCCAGCTTCCCCTATGCATGGAGCCCCCAATGCCCGGCCCATCCTTCGACCTGTCGCAAAAAACCGCGCTCGTGACCGGCGGCGGCTCGGGGCTCGGGCTCGCCATGGCGGAGGGGTTGGCGAGCGCCGGGGCGCGGGTCGTCATCGTCGGGCGCGACCGCGGAAAGCTCGACGCGGCCGCCCAAAAGATCGGGGCGGCGGGCGTCGCGCCGTGCGACCTCCTCGACCGCGCCGCCATCGCGCCGCTCGTCGAGAGCGTCGAGCGCGAGCACGGCGCGATCGACATCCTCGTCAACAACGCCGGCATCCAGCACCGCGCGCCGGTGCAGGATTTCCCGGCCGAGGCCTGGGACCGGATGATCGCGACGCACCTCTCGGCGCCGTTTTTCCTGGCGCAGCTCGTAGCGAGGGGCATGATCGCGCGCCGGCGCGGCAAGATCATCAACACGCTCTCGGTGACCTCAGAGCTCGGGCGTCCGACGATCGTGCCCTACACGGCCGCTAAGGGCGGGCTTCGCATGCTGACCCGCGGCCTCGCGGTCGAGCTCGGGCCGCACAACGTCCAGGTCAACGGCATCGCGCCCGGCTACTTCACGACCGAGATGAACCGCGCGCTCATCGACAACCCGGAGTTCGACGCCTGGGTCAAGAAGCGCACCCCGGCCGGGCGCTGGGGCGACCCCTCCGAGCTCGCCGGCGCCGCCGTGTTCCTCGCCTCGCCGGCGGCGGACTACGTGACGGGGCAGGTGATCTTCGTCGATGGGGGATTCACGGCGTCGATGTAGCCGACATTGACTCCATTCCGGCTGCCCGCCATGCCCCTCGCATGGCAGAGGCCCGTCTCCTCCACCACCGCACCGGCTCGCTCGCTTTAGGCGGGCGCACGCTCGTCATGGGCGTCGTCAACGTGACGCCGGACTCGTTCTCGGACGGCGGCGTGCACTTCCGGCCGGATGATGCGGTCGCGGGGGCGCTGCGCATGGCGCAGGAAGGCGCCGACATCCTCGATGTCGGTGGCGAGTCGACGCGGCCGGGCTACAGTGGGATTTCGGCCGAGGAGGAGTGGGCGCGAGTGCGGCCGGTGCTGGAGCGGCTAGCGCAGGAGAGGCTGCCGCCGGTCTCCATCGACACCACGAAGGCCGCGGTCGCGCGGCGCGCGCTCCTGGCCGGCGCCGCGATCGTCAACGACATCTGGGGCTTCCAGCACGATCCGGAGCTCGCACGGGTCGCCGCGGAATTCGGCGCCGCCGCGGTCCTGATGCACAACCGCGAGAGCCTCGACGGATCGCTCGACATCGTCGATGACATGCTGCGCTTCTTCGAGCGCTCGCTCGCGATCGCGCGGGGCGCGGGCGTGCCCAACGACCGCATCGTGCTCGACCCCGGCATCGGCTTCGGCAAGACTCTTGCGCAGCAGTTACAGGCCATCGCCGGCCTGCCGCGCCTGAAGGCGCTCGGCTTTCCCGTCCTGCTCGGCGTGTCCCGTAAGTCGTTCATCGGGCGCCTGTTCGACCCGCCGCCGCCCGTGGCCGAGCGGCTTCCCGGCACGCTCGCCGCGAACGCCTTCGGCGTGATGGTCGGCGCCGACATCGTCCGCGTGCACGACGTCGCCGCGCACGTGCAGGCGCTGACGGTTCTCGGCGCGTTGCGGAGGGCCGCGTGAGCGACCGCATCCTTCTGAAGGACCTCCAGGTCTTCGCCCACCACGGCGTGGCGGCGGAGGAGCAGCGGCTCGGCCAGCGCTTTTCCGTCGACGTGACGGCGCATCTCGACCTTCGGCCCGCGGGCGAGGGCGACGATCTCCGGAAAACCGTCGACTACGACGCGCTGGCGCGGCTCGTCATCGAGACGCTCACGGCCCGACGTTTTTCCCTCATCGAGGCCGCCGCCGAGGCGGTCGCGCAGGCGGTGCTCGCACGCTTCCCGGCGGTCGAGCGGGTCGAGGTCGAGGTGAGGAAGCCCGCGGCGCCGATCGACGCGGTGTTCGGATACGTCGCCGTCGCGGTGGAGCGCCGCCGCGGTGCCTGACGTCCTCCTAGGGCTCGGCGGCAACCTCGGCGATCCCGCCGCAGCCATCGCGGCGGCGCTCGAGCGGCTCGAAGCGGGCGGGGTGCGCATCACGCGGCGCTCGCACCTCTACCGCACGGCGCCCTGGGGCGTGACCGCCCAGCCGGATTTCCTGAACCTCTGCGCCGCCGCCGAGACGGCGCTTTCGCCGCAGGCGCTGCTGACGCTGATCCAACGCATCGAGGCGGAGCTCGGGCGCGAGCCGGGCGAGCGCTGGGGCCCGCGCGTCATCGACATCGACATCCTGACCTACGGCGACGTGGTGGTAGACGAGCCGGACCTGCAAATCCCCCACCCGCGCATGACGGAGCGCGCCTTCGTGCTCGTGCCGCTGGAAGAGATCGCGCCGGAGGCGGCGGTCGCGGGGCGCACCGTGCGGGAATGGGCGGCCATGGTGGACCGGAGCGGGGTCAAGCGGCTGGATGCTCCCACTGTCGGCCGAACGCAGCCGAAGGCGGAGTGAGGAAAGGGACCCACGCCGGGGCCGGGCGCTTGCGGCGAGGAATTTCGCGAAGGCGTTCGCACTGTCGTCCCCGGCGGCGCGAAGCGCCGGGAAGGGGACCCATGCCGGGGCCGCGCGCGGCGCCCGGGCGTGGGTCCCCTTCCCGCGCCGCTGCGCGGCGCGCCGGGGACGACAGTGTTACGGGCACGCCCCGAGCTGGCGCGCGCAGACCTTATCGACCCAGCCCGTGCCGAGCTCGGTCTCGACCTCGACCCAAGGTCCCCGGCAGGAGAGGAGCCGCTTCACGGCGACGCCGTCGGGGCCGTAGCCGACGCGCCGCCCGCCGGGCTCGCTGCGGAAGCCCTGGAGCGCCGCGACCGTCGCGGCCTCGCGGGCGGGCTGCGCCTTCAACTCCCTCGCGGCGATCAGCGCCTTGACGCCGCCGGCCGGCACCCATCCGGTCGCCTTGACGACCCGGTTGCGCGGGACGGGGACGCCCTGGACCTCGTCGGAGTAGCCGGCCTCCGCGATCCGGAACCAGCCGTCGCGCCAGCCCGTGACGGTGACGGTCACAGAGACCTCGTCGAGGCCGACGCTCACCGGCGGCGGCAGGCGGCCGACCACCGCGGCGGCCCGGTCCGGCGCCGCGCGCACCGGCTGGCCCTTCTCGTCGAGGTCGTTCGACCAGCCCTCGAAGCGGCACTCGACCGTGCCGTCCGAACGCGGCCCCTGAGCCGAGGCCTCGCCGCCGAGCGCCAGAAGCGCCATCAGGAACCACGGCCGCATCGCGAATCCCCGCAAAGCCGAACGCGACAGTGGCGCAACAGGCGAAGCTGTTGCAAGACGGGGGACGCGACCGCCGAGAGACCCGGGCATGGACGACCTCACCCTCGCCGACGAATTCCCCGCCGCGACCCGCGAGGCGTGGCTGCGGCGCGTCGAGGGCGTGCTCAAAGGAGCGGACTTCGAGAGGAAGCTCGTCTCGCGCACCTACGACGGGCTGCGGATCGAGCCGCTCTACGACAAGGCCGCGAGCGCGCCGCGGCCCGGCCGCGGCACCGCCGGGCCGTGGCGGATCGCGCAGCGCATGGACCATCCCGAGCCCGCCGCCGCGAACGCGCTTGCGCTTTCCGACCTCGACGGCGGCGCCGATTCCCTCGCCTTCTCCTATGCGGGCGCGCCGGCGGCGCGCGGCTTCGGCGTGCGGGCCGAGACCGCGGACGATCTCGACCGGGCGCTCGCCGGCGTGATGCTCGACCTCGTTTCGGTGCGGATCGAGACCGCGCCGTTCGAAGGCCGCGCCGCGGCCGGGCAGTGGACCGCGCTCGCGAAGCGCCGCGGCCTCGACCCTAAAAAACTCGACATCGACTTCGGCCTCGACCCGGTCGGCGGCATGGCGCGGACGGGCCGGCCGCCCGTCCCTTATGCGGACCTCGCCGCCCGCATGGCCGGAACGGTGCGCGCCCTGCGCGAGGCGGGTTTCGCAAGCCCTGCCGTCCGCGTCGACACGCGCCCCTGGCACGAGGCCGGCGCGGGCGAGGCCCAGGAGCTCGCCGCGGCGCTTTCGACCGGCGTCGCGTACCTGCGCGCCCTCGAAGCCGCCGGCTTTTCCCTGGAGGAGGCCCGCGGCGCCCTCTCCTTCCTCCTCGTCGCCGACACGGACGAGTTCCTGACGGTGGCGAAATTCCGCGCGCTGCGGCGCCTGTGGGCGCGGGTCGAGGAGGCCTGCGGGCTCGAGCCCCGGCCGGTGTTCCTCCAGGCCGAGACCGCGTGGCGGACGGCGACCCGGCGCGACCCGTGGGTGAACCTCCTGCGCGGCACGATCGCGGCGTTCTCGGCCGGGGTCGGCGGCGCCGATTCCGTGACGGTGCTGCCGTTCACGGCGGCCCTCGGCCTCTCCGACGCCTTCGCCCGGCGCCTCGCGCGCAACACGCAAGCCATCCTCCTCGAGGAATCGAACCTCTGGCGCGTCGCCGACCCCGCCGCCGGCAGCGGCGGCTTCGAGGCCCTCACCGATGCGTTGGCGGAGAAGGCCTGGGCGCTGTTCCAGGAGATCGAGCGCGAGGGCGGCATCGCGGAAAGCCTCAAGGCCGGGGCGCTGCAGGCCCGCATCGCCGCCGTGCGGGCGGCGCGCGAGAAGGCCGTCGCGACCCGCCGCGACCCGCTCACCGGCACGAGCGAGTTCCCGCATCTCGCGGAGGCGGAAGTGGCTGTGCTGATGCCCCACTCTCCCCCACTGTCGTCCCCGGCGGGCCGCGCAGCGGTCCGGGAAGGGGACCCAGGCGACGCCAGGGTTCTGGATCCCCTTCCCTCGCCTCCGCTCCGCTTCGGCTCGCCGGGGATGACAGTGCATCCTATTGCAGAGGTGCCTTCCGGGAGAGGCGACTCCTTCCCTCCCCTCCCCTCCCGCCGCTTGGCCGAGCCCTACGAGCGCCTGCGCGACGCCTCGGACGCGCGGCTCGCCCGCACCGGCGCGCGTTCCAGGGTGTTCCTCGCGAACCTCGGCCCGGTCTCGACCTTCACGGCCCGGGCCACCTTCGCGAAGAATTTCTTCGAGGCGGGCGGGATCGAGGCGGCGGCGAACGACGGCTTCTCGGACCCGTCGGAGGCTGCCGCAGCCTGGCGCGTCTCGGGCGCGGACGCCGCCTGCCTGTGCTCGTCGGACGAGATCTACGCGCTGCACGCCGCCGACACGGCCAAGGCCCTGAAGGCGGCGGGGTGCGCCCGCGTGCTCCTCGCCGGGCGGGCGGGCGAGCGCGAGGCGGCGCTGCGCGAGGCGGGCGTCGACGAGTTCATCTTCGCCGGCGGCGATGTCCTGTCGAGCCTGGAAAGGTTCTACGAAGAAGAATGAAGAATCGATAGCGCCAAGCTTTCAAAATTGTAGCTTCCGAACCGCTGTTCCTGCTGCCGCCGCGCTTGAATTTCCGACTTCTTTCACGCATATAGCTGGTACCGCACGGGACAATGTCTTGGCGACAACGCCACGGCTCGTGCGGATTACTCCGTACACGGCATAGCCACAATCACCGGCCACACGGCCCTGTGGGGGCGCACGCCGGGTCAACTCGGGAGCAGATGGATGAGGGCGATCGCGACGGCGGTTCTTTTCGGCGTGGGTCTCTTCGGCGCGGCGGCCGGCGGCACGGCCGCCAATGCGGCTCCGACGGACGGCCGCTGGGCGGTCCGGATGGTCACGGACTCAGGCGTCTGCGACAAGAGCTACGACTACCTCATCGCCGTCGAGGACGGCCGCGTGCGCTACATCCCGCAGGACAGCGACCCGGCGCCGTCGGTGTCGGGGCACGTGTCCCCGTCGGGCGCCGTCAGCCTCGACATCCGCAAGGGCATCGCCCGGGTCGGCGCGACCGGCAGCCTTCAGGGCAGCGCCGGCTCCGGCAGCTGGAAGCTCGGCATCCTGTGCTCGGGCCGCTGGACGGCCCAGAAGCGCGGCCCGGTCCAGGCGGCGCGCTGACCTCAACTTTCCAAGCTTGGCCTTGAAACCGGGCGCGGTCTCGCTAGTTCTTTCTCCGGTCAGGAGAGGAACAGCGAGCATGAGGCAGATTTCCTTCGCGGCGGCGGCCTTCGCCGCCGTCTTTGTGTCCGGCGCGGCCGAGGCGCAGGGGAACAAGTTCGACGGCAACTGGAGCGTCGAGGTCATCACCGAGAAGGGCGAGTGCGACAAGGCCTACCGCTGGCCGGTGATCGTCCAGAACGGGCGCGCCCGCTACGGCGGCCCCGAGAACTTCAACGTCTCGGGCCAGATCGCCCCGAACGGCGCCGTGTCCGGCGTCATCTCCCGCGGCCAGGACCGGGCGAACGTCAGGGGCCGGCTCTCCGGCGGCTGGGGCCAGGGCACCTGGACCGCCGCCGGCGGCTCCCGCACCTGCTCCGGGCGCTGGAACGCGGAGAAGCGGGGCTGAGGTGCGTCCCTTCCTTGCCGGATCGCTCATCAGCATGGCGCTCGCCGGGGCCGCTCCGGCGAGCCAGCCTTTTGATGGGCCTTGGAGCATCCAGGTCCTGACCGAGCGCGGCGCCTGCGATCCGGTCTACCGCTATTATGTCGTCATCGCCGGCGGCGCCGTGCACGTGAAGTCGATGATGGGCGAGGTCTCCCCCGAGGCCGCCGGCCGCATCGCCCCGGGCGGGCGCATCGACGGCCGCATCGGCGCCGCCGAAGACCCCGTCGCCATCCGCGGCCGGCTCGAGCGCGCCACCGGCGGCGGGACCTGGACCGCCCCGGCGCGGGGATGCGCGGGGCGTTGGGTGGCGGAGCGGCGTTGACTCCGCGCAAGGATGACGCGGCGCGGCGCAAGGCGTAAACTCCGGCCATGAGCCGTATTCCCGATTTCTCGACTGTCGCGTTCGCGAACCCGCCTGCCACCTCGACGGCCGTAGCGGGAGGCGAGCCCTGGCTCACGCCCGAGGGCATCCCGGTGAAGCCGCATTACGGTCCTGAGGACCGCGCCGGGCTCGACTTCCTCGACACGTACCCCGGGCTGCCGCCGTACCTGCGCGGGCCCTATCCGACCATGTACGTGACGCAGCCCTGGACGGTGCGGCAGTACGCCGGGTTCTCGACGGCGGAGGATTCGAACGCCTTCTACCGGAGGAACCTCGCGGCCGGGCAGAAGGGGCTCTCCGTCGCCTTCGACCTCGCGACGCACCGGGGCTACGATAGCGACCACCCGCGCGTATCCGGCGACGTCGGCATGGCGGGAGTCGCGATCGATTCGATCTACGACATGCGCACGCTGTTCTCGGGCATCCCGCTCGACCGGATGAGCGTGTCGATGACCATGAACGGCGCGGTGCTGCCGGTGCTCGCGCTCTACATCGTCGCCGCCGAGGAGCAGGGCGTGCCGCCCGAGAAGCTCTCGGGCACGATCCAGAACGACATCCTCAAGGAGTTCATGGTCCGCAACACCTACATCTATCCCCCTAGCGGCTCGATGCGGATCGTCGGCGACATCTTCGCCTATACCTCCGAGCGGATGCCGAAGTTCAACTCGATCTCGATCTCCGGCTACCACATGCAGGAGGCGGGGGCGACGCAGGACCTCGAGCTCGCCTACACCCTTGCCGACGGCGTCGAGTACATCCGGGCGGGCCTCGCCGCCGGCCTCGATGTCGACCGCTTCGCGCCGCGCCTGTCGTTCTTCTGGGCGATCGGCATGAACTTCTTCATGGAGGTCGCGAAGCTGCGTGCCGCGCGCCTCCTGTGGGCGAAGCTCGTGAAAGGGTTCGAGCCGAAGTCCGAGAAGTCCTTGCCGCTTCGCACCCACTGCCAGACCTCGGGCTGGTCGCTGACGGCGCAGGACGTGTTCAACAACGTCGCCCGCACCATGATCGAGGCGATGGCCGCGACCCAAGGGGGCACGCAGTCGCTGCACACCAACGCCCTCGACGAGGCGCTGGCGCTGCCGACCGACTTCTCGGCCCGCATCGCCCGCAACACCCAGCTGTTCCTGCAGCAGGAGAGCGGCACGACGCGCATCATCGACCCGTGGGGCGGCTCGTTCTACGTCGAGCGCCTGACCGCCGACCTCGCGGCCAAGGCCTGGGGCCACATCCAGGAGGTCGAGCGGCTCGGCGGCATGGCGAAGGCGATCGAGGCCGGCGTCCCGAAGCTCAGGATCGAGGAGGCGGCGGCGCGGACCCAGGCCCGCATCGACGCTGGCGTGCAGGCGGTGATCGGCGTCAACAAGTTCCGCCCCGCCGACGAGGCGCCGATCGACGTGCTCAAGGTCGACAACTCCGCCGTGCGCACGCTCCAGATCGACAAGCTGCGCCGCCTCAAGGCCGAGCGCGACGAGGCCGCCGTCGCGGCGGCGCTCGAGGCGCTGTCGCGGGCGGCGGCCGGCGAGGGCAACCTGCTTGCGCTCGCGGTCGACGCCGCCCGCGCGAAGGCGACGGTCGGCGAGATCTCCGGGGCGCTGGAGAAGGTGTGGGGCCGTCACCGGGCCGAGATCAAGGCGATCTCTGGCGTCTACAAGCGGGAGGTCGGGGCGATGTCCGATGCGGTCGAGCGGGTGCGCCGCGCCGTCGAGGAGTTCGAGCGCCACGACGGGCGCCGCCCGCGCATCCTCGTCGCCAAGATGGGCCAGGACGGCCACGACCGCGGCCAGAAGGTGATCGCCTCGGCCTTCGCCGACCTCGGCTTCG
>DASVPW010000049.1:0-13974 GCA_036389455.1 Beijerinckiaceae bacterium | reverse complement strand
TGGCCGCCCTGGCCGAGCACGATTTTCCGCTGGCTCTCGCGCTCGACGAAGATCGTCTGCTCGATGCGCACCGAGCCGTCGGGCCGGGGCTGCCACGCCGTCGTCTCGACGGTCGAGCGGTAGGGCAGCTCCTCGTGCAGGCGCTCGTAGATCTTCTCCCGGGTGATCTCGGCCGCGAGCATGCGCAAGGGAGCGTCGGAGATCTGGTCCTCGGGGTAGAGCCAGGGGCCCGGCGGCATCATGCCGGCGAGCGCGCGCCTGAGGTCGCCGACCCCGTCGCCGGTCAGCGCCGAGACCATGAAGGTGCGCTCGAAGGGGAGGCGAGCGTTGAGGGCGGCCGCGAGCTCGAGGAGCTTCGGACGCTCGATGAGGTCGATCTTGTTGAGCACCAGCATCCTGGGCCGGCGCACCTCCGCGAGCTTTTCCAGGATCGCCTCGTTCTCCTCGTCGACGCCCTTGCGGACGTCGAGGAGGAAGCACACCGCGTCCGCGTCGCCGGCCCCGCCCCAGGCCGCGGCCGTCATCGCCCGGTCGAGGCGGCGCTTCGGGCGGAAGATGCCGGGCGTGTCCACGAAGACGATCTGCGCGTCGCCCTCGATCGCGATGCCGCGCACCACGGTGCGGGTGGTCTGGACCTTGCGCGAGACAATCGAGACCTTCGAACCGACGAGCGCGTTCAGGAGCGTCGATTTGCCGGCGTTCGGGGCGCCGATGAGGGCCGCGAAGCCGCAGCGGGTCCCCGCGGTCCCAGGCTCCGGCCCGGCTTGCGGGGCCTCAGACGTCGGCCTGGACATCGTCCCGCGCCTCCGTCTCGGCCCTCTCCGACGCGGCCTCGGGCACCCCGTGATCCTGTGATCCCAGCACTGTTTGATCCTGCGATCCCGGTGTCACGGGACGCGCCCAGAGCCCCTCACGGACGAGAAGGGCTTCGGCCGCGTCCTGTTCGGCGGCGCGCTTCGAGGAGCCGGTGCCCTCCCCCGGCTCCAGCCCCCGCACTGTCACGGCGATACGGAACTGCGGCGCGTGGTCGGGGCCGAATTGCTCGACGACCGCGTAGACGGGCAAGGGCAGGCCGCGGGCGAGCGCCCATTCCTGCAGAGCCGCCTTCGGGTTCGACGGCGCCTTGGCGAGGGCGTTCATGCGCGGCCCGAAGGCCTTCTCGACCACCTCTCGCGCCGCCGGGTAGCCGGCGTCCAGGAACACCGCCGCGATCACCGCCTCGCACATGTCGGCGAGGACGGAGCGGTTCGTCCGGAGCGTCCCTTCCCGCCGGCCGGTCCTGATGAAGGGCCCAAGCTCCCACTCCTGCGCGACCTTGGCGCAGGTGTCCCGGCGGACGAGCTCGGACAGGCGCCGCGACAGGTCCCCCTCCGAGCCCTCGTGGAACGCCGCATAGAGCATCTCGGCGACGGCGAGGCCGAGCACCCGGTCGCCGAGGAACTCGAGGCGCTGGTAGCTCTTGGCGTAGGCGTCGCCCACGGCGCTCATGTGGGTGAGCGCATGGAGGAGGAGGTCGCGGTCCTTGAAGACGTGGCCGATGCGCGCCTCGAGCGCCGCGAGGTCAGGCTTGCGCCGGGGCATGGACGGGCGGGGATCGGCGGGAAGGCGTCACCGGATCGGCCGGAACATCCGGTCCCAGCGGACGCTCCAGGGCCATTCCCATACCTGCCAGGGAGCTGCGCCCTCGTCGATCGAGAAGAAGATGATCTCGGCCCGGCCGACGAGATTCTCGAACGGCACATAGCCGACGCTGGCGAGGTCGCGCGAATCGGTCGAGTTGTCCCGGTTGTCGCCCATCATGAAGAAGTGCCCGGGCGGGACGGCGTAGGCCTCGGTGTTGTCCCAGAACCCGCGGTCGCCCTCGCGCTCGACGATGTTGTGCGCGACGCCGTTCGGCAGGGTTTCCCGGTACTGCGGCACCTTGACCCCGCGGCCCCAGGCGTCCTGGGTCTCGTAATCCTCGATGCGCTCGCGCTTCACCGGCTGGCCGTTGATGGTGAGGACGCCCTGGACGACCTGGATCCTGTCGCCGGGCAGGCCGATCACGCGCTTGATGTAGTCGGTCGAGTTGTCCTTCGGCAGCTTGAACACCGCGATGTCGCCGCGCTTCGGCTCGGACGCCCAGATCCGGCCGGACAGGACCGGGGGTCCGAAGGGGATCGAGTAGCGGGAGTAGCCGTAGGAGTACTTCGACACGAAGAGATAGTCGCCGACGAGGAGCGTCGGCACGAGCGAGCCCGAGGGGATGTTGAAGGGCTGGAACAGGACCGTGCGGACGACGATCGCGATCAAAAGGGCCTGGACGACGACCTTGACGGTCTCGAGGACCCCGCCCTCGCGCTTCTCCTTGATCTTGCCGCTCGTGCGCACCCGTTCCATCCGAAATCTCTCCTGGGCCGGGCGCCCCGGCGGCGCGCGGTCTAGCCTACCCGCCGCGCTCCCGCAACGCGGCAATCACTTAAGTGGGCGCGCCTCGATGATCACGAAAGCCTGGGCGATCGGAGGATCGTCGGTGAGCGACACGTGCACGATCGCCTCGCATCCGGGCGGAGTCATGGCGGAAAGCCGTTCGAGCGCTCCCCCGGTGAGGCGCATGGTCGGGCGGCCGCCGGGGAGGTTCACGATCTCCATGTCGCGCCAGAACACGCCGCGCCGCATCCCGGTGCCGAGCGCCTTGGCGCAGGCCTCCTTGGCGGCGAAACGCCGCGCATAGGATTCGGCGCGTGCCTTTCGCCGGTCGCTGCGGCGGCGCTCGCCTTCCGTGAAGACCCGCTCGGTGAAGCGCGCGCCGAAGCGCTCGATCGAGCGCGCGATGCGGCGGATGTCGCAGAGGTCCGAGCCGATGCCGAGGATCAAGCCGAAACCCCCGCCCGCCCCTCGTCCATCGCACGCCGCATGGTCCGGACCGCCTCGTCGAGGCCCATGAAGAGCGCCTCGCAGATTAGGAAGTGGCCGATGTTGAGCTCGACGACCTGCGGGATCGCCGCCACCATCCGGGCGGTGTCGAAGGTGAGCCCATGGCCGGCGTGGACCTCGAGCCCGAGGCTTGCGCCGTGCTCGGCGGCGCGGCGCAGCCGCGCGAGCTCGTGCCCGGTCAGGTCCTCGTCGCCGGCCAGATAAGCCTCGCAGAAGGCGCCGCTGTGCAGCTCGACCACGGGAGCCTCCAGGCTTCGGGCGGCTTCCATGACCTCGACCTCGGGCTCGACGAAGAGCGACACCCGGATGCCCTCGCCATTGAGCCGCCGCACCACCGGGGCGAGATGGTTGTGACCGCCGACGATGTCGAGCCCGCCCTCGGTCGTGCGCTCGGTGCGCTTCTCGGGGACGAGGCAGGCGGCGTGCGGGCGGATGCGGCCCGCGAAGGCCACCATCTCCTCCGTCGCCGCGATCTCGAAGTTGAGGGGTGTGAGGATCTGGCGCTTGAGGCGCTCGACGTCAGCGTCGCGGATGTGGCGGCGGTCCTCGCGCAGGTGCGCTGTGATCCCGTCGGCGCCGGCCATGATCGCCATGTGGGCGGCCCTGACCGGGTCCGGATAGCCCTGGTCGCGGGCGTTGCGCAGCGTCGCCACGTGGTCGATGTTCACCCCGAGGCGCAGGTATGGCGCCGCCATGGCCGTCTCCCGAAAGGCGTTGTGTAGCCGATCGGGAGGGACGCGGCCAAGCGCGCCTTGCTTTTGCCGGGCGGACCGCTTATGTCGCGCCCTTCGCGTTCGCTCCGGCCGGGGGCTGAACGGACGGCCTCGCGAGAGGCAGGGCCTTCGGGTCCGTCGTCCCGTGTCTCCGCCTTCGACAACCGCTCGGGCCTTATCGGCTCGAAGGGCTTGGCGCCGATCGGACGCGCGAACCGGCTCCTCACAGAGCTCATGTCGAACCTGAAGAAAGGCCCTCTATGCCTCTCTACGAGCACGTTTTCCTGGCGCGCCAGGATGTGACCTCGCAGCAGGTCGAGGCGATGACCGAGCAGTACAAGGGCGTCATCGAATCGAACGGCGGCAAGGTCGAGAAGACCGAGACCTGGGGCGTGAAGTCCCTCGCCTACCGGATCAAGAAGAACCGCAAGGCGCATTTCACGATGTTCAACCTAGACGCCCCGCCGGCGGCGGTCGCCGAGATGGAGCGCCAGATGCGCATCAACGAGGACGTCCTGCGCTTCATGACGATCCGCGTCGACGCCCTCGAGGCCGAGCCGTCCGTCATGATGCAGAAGCGCGACCGCGACGAGCGCAAGGACCGCGAGCGCGGACGCCGGCGCGACGACGACGGCGGCTTCGGCGGCGGCGACGATGCCGCCCCGGCGGCGGCTGCCGCGACCGGGGAGGCTTGAGATGGCGTTCGGTGGTAGCGGAGGCGGCGGCGGCGGCGGCGGAGCCCGCCGGCCGTTCTTCCGCAGGCGCAAGACCTGCCCGTTCTCGGGCGCGAACGCGCCGAAGATCGACTACAAGGACACGAAGCTGCTCTCCCGCTACGTCTCGGAGCGCGGCAAGATCGTGCCCTCGCGGATCACGGCGGTGTCGGCCAAGAAGCAGCGCGAGCTCGCCCAGGCGATCAAGCGCGCCCGCTTCCTCGGGCTCCTGCCCTACGTGATCCGGTAACTCTCCCTCTCCCGCCGTGCGGGAGGGGTGAAGGTGGCGTTGGGGCGGACGCGGTCCGCCTCTAACCCTGCGAAGCGCAGCGGGACAGCGGTCTGATGAAGCTTTCTTCCGTCGGCATCGGCATCGGCGCGGGCCTCGTCTCGGCGCTCCTGATCGCGGTCGTCGCGAAGGCGACGCCGCTCGCCCTGCTGCTCTTCCTGCTGGCGCCGATCCCGGTCCTGATCGTGACGCTCGGCTGGGACCACCGCGCCGGGCTCGTCGCCGCGGCGGTCGGAGGCATCGCGACCGCGCTCGCCCTGGCGCCCCTCGAAGGGATCGGCTTCGCGGTCGGGACCGGGCTGCCGGCCTGGTGGCTCGGCTATCTCGCGCTGCTCGGCCGGCCGCGGGCGGACGGCGCGATCGAATGGTATCCGCTCGGGCGGCTGCTCGCCTGGATCGCCGCGACCGCGGCCCTCACCGTGCTCGCGACCGCGATCGTCTCATCGGGCGATTTCGCCACGTTCCAGAGCCGGATGCGGCGGATCGCCGATCTTTTCCTTCAGGCGCAGCTGAGCCGGCCTGGGGGCGCGCCGGCACCGGCCGACGACGCGCTCATGGAAGCCGTCGCCCAGCGCTTCGCGGCGCTCGCCCCGATGTTCGCGGCGCAAGGGTTCACGCTGGTCCTGACCGTCTATGTCTGGATCGGGGCCAAGGTCGTGGCCGTATCCGGGCGGCTGCCGCGGCCCTGGCCCGCCATCCCGGCCACCACGATGCCGCGCTCGGCGCTGCTGATGCTCGCCGGCTCGTTCGGGCTCGCCTATGCGGCCGGCGGGTTCGCGGGCGTGTTCGGGCTCGCGCTCCTCGGCGCGACCTTCATGGCCTTCGGGCTCCAGGGGCTCGCCGCCCTCCACCAGATCACGGCCGGGCGGACCGGACGAACCGCCATGCTGGTCATCGCCTACCTCCTGCTTGTCATGAGCCAGGGCATGCTGTTCGTCGCGCTCATCCTGTTCGGCATCGCCGACACCCTGTTCGGCCTGCGGACCCGCCTGAAGCTCCCGCCGGCGTCCTCCGCCGGCCCCACCCCGCGAACCTGACCACGTCAAAAGGAGATAATCCATGGAAGTGATCCTACTCGAGCGCGTCGCCAAGCTCGGCCAGATGGGCGACACCGTCCGCGTCAAGGACGGCTATGCCCGCAATTTCCTCCTCCCCCGCAACAAGGCCCTGCGGGCCACGAAGGAGAACAAGGAGCGGTTCGAGACCCAGCGCACCCAGCTCGAGGCCCGCAACCTCGAGCGCCGCACCGAGGCTCAAGGAGTGGCCGACAAGCTCGACGGCCAGAGCTTCGTGGTGATCCGGCAGGCCGGCGAAACCGGCGTGCTCTACGGCTCGGTCTCGACCCGTGACCTCGCCGAGACCATGACGGCCGGCGGCTTCTCGGTCGCCCGCGACCAGATCGCCCTCAACGCGCCGATCAAGACGCTTGGCCTGCACACCGTCCCGGTGTCGCTCCACCCCGAGGTCGAGGTGAAGGTGACGATCAATGTCGCCCGCAGCCCCGAGGAGGCCGAGCGCCAAGCCCGCGGCGAGACCGTCACCACGCGGGAGGAGACGAACCTCGACGACCTCGGCCTCGAGGTCGGCGCGGCACTGGCCGAGGCCGGTCCCAACGCCGAGATTTGATTTTCTGTTCCGCCTTTGTTCTAATAGGGCGTCGCGCCTGAGTCGAGAGACCCGGCGCGGCGCCCTTTTCTTCGCGGCCCTGTCAAGCGGTCTCTGCCGTGCCGGTCAGGAAGGGTGAGGAACGGGGATATAGGGGAGCGCGGCGACGAAGCCCGTGCTCGGGTCCGCGCGAGCGATAGAACTCTCCGCGCCTTCAAAAAACCGGACAACCGATGGCCACCGCCAACGCGCTCGTCGCCCGCCTCGAGACCGCCGCCCCGGACTACCGGGTCGCGCCGAACAACATCGACGCCGAGCAGGCGCTGCTCGGGGCGATCCTCGTCAACAACGACGCCTACTACCGCGTCTCCGACTTCCTCCTCCCCGAGCATTTCTTCGAGGACCTGCACCGGCGCATCTACGAGGTCGCGACGACGCTGATCAGGGCGGGGAAGCTCGCGAGCCCGATCACGCTGAAGACCTACCTCGGCGACCAGGATCTCGGCGGCGTCACCGTTTCGCAGTACCTCGCCCGGCTCTCGGCGGAAGCGACGACCGTCATCAACGCCCAGGATTACGGCCGCACCATCTACGACCTCGCCATCCGCCGGAACCTGATCTCGATCGGCGAGGACATGGTCAACGTGGCCTACGACGCGCCGGTCGAGTCGTCCCCGCGCGACCAGATCGAGGAGACCGAGCAGCGGCTGTACAAGCTCGCCGAGACGGGCAAGTACGACGGCGGCTTCCAGAAGTTCTCCGACGCGCTCACGACCGCGGTCGACATGGCGGCGAACGCCTTCAAGCGCGAGGGCAAGCTGTCCGGCATCGCGACGGGCTTGACCGACCTCGACCGGATGATGGGTGGCCTCCAGCCCTCCGACATGATCATCATCGCGGGCCGCCCCGGCATGGGCAAGACCTCGCTCGCGACCAACATCGCCTTCAACATCGCCAAGGCCTACGCGTTCGAGAAGCAGCCGGACGGCAGCCACAAGACCGTGAACGGGGGCGTGATCGGCTTCTTCTCGCTCGAGATGTCGGCCGAGCAGCTCGCGACCCGCATCATCGCCGAGCAGTCCGGCATCCCCTCCTACAAGATCCGCCGCGGCGACATCCGGGAGGACGACTTCTACAAGATCACCGACGTCGCCCGCGACATGCAGACGATGCCGCTCTACATCGACCAGACCGGCGGACTCTCGATCGCGCAGCTCGCGGCCCGGGCCCGCCGGCTCAAGCGTCAGCGCGGGCTCGATCTGCTGGTGGTCGACTATATCCAGCTCCTGTCCGGCGCGACGCGCAAGGGCGACAACCGCGTCCAGGAGGTCACCGAGATCACGACGGGGATGAAGGCGCTGGCGAAGGAGCTGAACGTCCCGATCCTGGCGATATCGCAGCTCTCGCGCCAGGTCGAGCAGCGCGACGACAAGCGCCCGCAGCTCTCGGATCTGCGCGAATCCGGCTCGATCGAGCAGGACGCCGACGTGGTGATGTTCGTCTTCCGCGAGGAGTACTACCTCAAGAACAAGGAGCCGAAGCCCGGCACCGAGGAGCACTTCAAGTGGCAGTCCGACATGGACCAGGCGCACGGGCGCGCCGAGGTCATCATCGGCAAGCAGCGCCACGGCCCGACCGGCACCGTCCAGCTCGCCTTCCAGGCCGAGGTCACGCGATTCGCGAACCTCGCCGACGACCAGAAGCTGCCGGAGCGGATGGGGGATTGATTGCGCCCAACGACGCGAGCACCAAAATGTAAGAACGCAGTTGTTTGCTGCTTGCCAAAACAGCTCAAGTTCTCAGATGTGAGCGAGCCATGACTCGGAAGAAAATAGATACCCTTATCCTCGATCTCGACAACACAATCTTCGATTGGTTCGCCGTCTGGTATGCCTCGTTTCATCCTGTTTACGAGGCGGTGCTGGCCAAGTCAGGACGGCCCGCCACTGAAGTTGAAGCGGATATCAGGCGCGTTCATCAGGCGCAGCGCACGTCGGAATACACGTTCCTGCTAGAGGAGTTGGAGAGCCTACAGGAGCTGCGTAAGCAGGGTGACATCAGAACGCAGTTCCGCGACGCTCTACAGGCCGCCGCCGCAGGAAGAGATCAGCAACTCAAATTATATCCGAGCGTCTTCAGAAGTCTCTGGGCGATCAAGAACTCGGGAACACGAATCGTGGCGTACACCGAATCGATGCGATTCTACAGTTCGTATCGCTTGAAGCGCTTCGGCCTGGATGGCGTGATCGATGTTCTTTTCAGCCCGCAGGATCATGATGTTCCGGCGGGCGTTTCGCCGGAAAAGCTCCGGCGCTTGCCGGATGACTTCTATGAGTTGCAGGTCACAGGTATAAAGCATACGCCTGCCGGCGAACTCAAGCCCAATCCAAAGGTGCTGCTGGATATTATCAAGGACGTCGGCAGCGATCCTGTTCGGTGTGCCTATGTTGGTGATAATCTGCTCAAAGACGTAGCCATGGCACGAGATGCGAATGTCTTCGACATCCATGCCAAATATGGAGAAAGTCAAAGGCTGCCGGAATACAAACTCCTGCAGCGTGTCTCACATTGGCCAGAGAAGGATGTGCAGCGGGAACAAAAAATCACCGAGGCCGGCCAGGGCTTCGAACCCAGCGCTGTCCTGCACGAATGCTTCGCCGAGATATTTGCATATTGCGAGTTCGTGGCCCCCACCGCTGCGGCGGTCGGACAGACTCAGGAAGATGAGGTTAAAAACGCTCTGGAGATATGGAAAAAAACCATCGATATACAGCAACATTTTAATGATCTTGAGATGCGAATAAGAAATTTTGCTATTACAGTTGTGGGCGCCCTGGTCGCTGCTGTCGGTTTTACGTACCAATACAATCTTGAGACTATGATTGCGGGCTATAGAATTCCGACCGGGATCGGATTTATAGCTGCAGCGATATTCGCATGGAGCGGTTTCTTTCTGATGGACCGGTACTGGTATCACATCCTGCTCCGGGGCGCTGTGGCGCACGCTGGAATAATCGAAAAGCAGTTCGCGGACCGCATTCCGGGCATCGGGCTGGGACAGTCGATTTCACAAGCGAGCGGCGACGTCCGATTCCTCGGGATCAAGATGAATTCCAACCGGCGGCTCACTGCCTTCTATGTCGCGGGCTTTCTCATGCTGGCGGTCGTTTTAGTATCGCTCCTGTGGGCGCAGCCGCGGATCTCGGCGCCGCCAAAACCTGCTCAAGCCGTTCAAGCTCCGGCTTCACAAACCGTGCCGCCCGTGGACATGCCAACGGGACAGCCGCAGCGGTAGAGGAGTCCGAAGTTGAACGATCACAGACCGTTAGCCGAGCGCCGCACGAATGCTGCCGGAGGCGGTCAGACGACCGGCCCGCCGGAGGCCGAGGCCGGCGGGGTGCTTACGGTCGACCTCGATGCGCTCGCGGCGAACTGGCGCAGCCTTCGGGACCGGGCCGCGCCCGCCGAATGCGCCGCCGTCGTCAAGGCGGACGGCTACGGGCTCGGGCTCGTCCCCGTGGTGCGGGCGCTGACCAAAGCCGGTTGCCGCACCTTCTTCGTCGCCGGCCTGTCGGAAGCCGTGACGGCGCGGGAGGCCTGCGCCGATGCCCGGATATACGTGCTCAACGGCCTCCTGCCCGGCACCGCCGGGACCTATGCGGGCCTCGCTCTCCGGCCGATCCTGGGATCACGGGACGAGATCGCCGAATGGGCCGCCTTCTGCCGCGGCTTCGGCGCGCGGCTTGCCGCCGCGATCCATTTCGACACCGGCATGAACCGCCTCGGCCTGCCGACGGCGCAGGCCGAGGCGGTCGCCCGCGACCCCCTCCTCGCCGACTTCGAGCCGGCCCTCGTGATGAGCCATTTCGTCAGCTCCGAAGAGCCGGAGAACCCGCTCAACGCCCGCCAGATCGCATGCTTTGCGGCGGCCTGGAAAGCCTTCCCCGGGATTCCGGCGTCGCTGTGCAATTCGTCGGGCATTTTCCTCCCCGGCAAGCCGCATCTCGACCTCGTCCGCCCGGGCTACGCCCTCTACGGCGGCAATCCGACCCCCGGCCGACAAAACCCGATGCGGGGCGTGGTCCGCCTCGAGGGGCGCATCGTCCAGGTCCGCACGGCGGAGGACGGCGAAACCGTCGGCTACAACGCCCAGTGGACGGCGCGCGGACGCCGCCGCCTCGCCGTCGTCTCCGCCGGCTACGCCGACGGCTATCCCCGCGCCGCGAGCGCCACCGACGTGAAACGCGACACGCAGGCGTCGGCCGGCGAAGCGATCGTCGCCGGGCTGCGCTGCCCCTTCGCCGGCCGCGTCTCGATGGACCTGATGGCAATCGACGTGACCGAGGTGCCGGACGGCGCCGCGGAGCGCGGCGGCCTCGTCACCCTCATGGGCGGCGACCTCACCGTGGACGAGGTCGGGCGCCGCGCCGGCACCATCGGATACGAGGTCCTGACGAGCTTGGGGCGGCGCTACGCGCGGCGCTACGTCGGCGGCGAGGGCTGACGAAATGGCCAAATCCCACGTGACCTTCGTCTGCCAGAGCTGCGGCGCGGTCTACAACCGCTGGAAGGGCCGGTGCGAGGCCTGCGGCGGCTGGAACACCATCGTCGAGGAGACCGGCGCCGCCCATCCGATGGCCGGGCCCGTGGCGACCCGCCCGAGCCGGGCGAAGGGCCGCGTGTTCCCGCTCGAGGGCTTGGCCGGCGAGGCGCGCGAGGCGCCGCGCACGCCCTCCGGCATCGCCGAGCTCGATCGGGTCATCGGCGGCGGGTTCGTGCGCGGCTCGGTGATCCTCATCGGCGGCGATCCCGGCATCGGCAAATCGACGCTCCTGATGCAGGCCTCCGCCGCCCTCGCCATGGCCGGGCACCGGGTCGCCTACATCTCGGGCGAGGAGGCGATCGCCCAGGTGAGGCTTCGGGCCGAGCGGCTCGGCCTCGGCCAAGCCCCGGTCGAGCTTGCGGCCGAGACCAACGTCGAGGACATCGTCGCGACCCTCGCCCACGACAAGCCGCCGGCGCTCGCGGTCGTCGACTCGATCCAGACCATGTGGACCGAGACGGTCGAATCGGCGCCCGGCACGGTCACGCAGGTGCGCGGCTCGGCGCAGGCGCTGATCCGCTTCGCCAAGACCGCCGGCACGGCGGTGATCCTCGTCGGCCACGTCACCAAGGACGGCCAGATCGCCGGGCCGCGCGTCGTCGAGCACATGGTCGACGCGGTCGTCTCCTTCGAGGGCGACGGCGGGCACCACTTCCGCATCCTGCGCGCGGTCAAGAACCGCTTCGGCCCGACGGACGAGATCGGCGTCTTCGAGATGACCGACCGCGGCCTCGCCGAGGTGCCGAACCCGTCCGCGCTGTTCCTCGCCGGCCGCGACCACGGCACCGCCGGCACCGCCGTCTTCGCCGGCATGGAGGGCACGCGCCCCGTGCTCGTCGAGATCCAGGCCCTCGTCGCCCCGACCTCGCTCGGCACGCCGCGCCGGGCCGTCGTCGGCTGGGACCCGGCCCGCCTCTCCATGGTGCTCGCCGTGCTCGAGGCCCACGGGGGCCTGAAGCTCGGCATGCACGACGTGTACCTCAACGTCGCGGGCGGCCTGCGCATCGCCGAGCCGGCCGCGGATCTGGCGGCGGCGGCGGCCCTCGTCTCGTCGCTGTCCGGTGCGCCGCTCCCCGCCGACACGGTCTACTTCGGCGAGGTCGGGCTCTCGGGCGCGATCCGCCCGGTGGCGCAGGGTCCGGCGCGGCTGAAGGAGGCCCTGAAGCTCGGCTTCTCCAGCGCGGTCGCCCCGAACGCCCGCGGCGAGGCGGGCGAGCGGCCGCTGCCCGGCGCGGCCTCGATCGGACACATCGCGGACCTCATCGCCGGGATCGCGGCCCGTCCCCGGCCGATGCCGCTGCCGCGGCGCCGGGAAGGGTGACGCGGCGGGCCTTTCGGTCTATAGACCCCGCGGCCGGCCGCCGCCGGCCCGAGCCCCGATTCCGCAAAGCGCCCCGGCCTGAAGACCCATGCCCGTTTCCATCCTCGACCTCGTCGTCCTCGGCGTCGTGCTGATCTCCGCGCTCCTCGCGGCCGTGCGGGGCTTCACCCGCGAGGTGCTGGCGATCGTCGCCTGGGTGACGGCGGCGGCGGCGGCGTGGTTCGGGCACAAGGCCGCGCTGCCCTACGCCGAGCAGTACATCAACAACAAGACGATCGCGCTCGTCGCCGCGATCGGCGGCATCTTCATCCTGACGCTCATCGTCGTCTCGATCATCACGGTGAAGATCTCGGACCTGATCCTCGATTCGCGCATCGGGGCGCTCGACCGCACCCTCGGCTTCGCCTTCGGGGCGGCCCGCGGCCTCCTGCTCTGCGTGATCGGCTGGGTGTTCCTGACCTGGCTCGCGCAGGGCAAGATGCCCGAATGGGCCGCGAACGCGAAGACGCGGCCGATGCTCGAGAGCACCGGCAACTCGCTCATCGCCATGCTGCCGGACAACCCGGAAGGGCTCCTCAAGCAGCTGCGCAAGCCGAAGCCCGAAGGCGACGCCCCGGGTCCGGACGAAGCCGACCCGCAACGCGGCGGCGGCCCGCCGATTCCGCCAAGGCGAAGCTGAAGATCGGGGAATAACTCGGGCTCTCCGTTGGCGCGGGCGCCCTGCGACCCTACATTAGGCGCTTAGGCGCGGCCGGCCGGCGCGCCGAAGGACCAGGCTACATGGCAGCATCGTCTAAGACGCGGCAGGTCGGGCTTTCAGAGGATCTGGACCTCGACGGCGACACGCTCCGCGAAGAATGCGGCGTCTTCGGCATCCACGGCCACCCCGACGCCGCGGCGATCACGGCGCTGGGACTCCACGCCCTCCAGCACCGGGGCCAGGAGGCCGCCGGCATCGTCTCGTTCGACGGGCGCATGTTCCACTCCGAGCGCAAGCTCGGCCTCGTCGGCGACAGCTTCTCGGACCGCAACACCATCGAGCGCCTCGAAGGTCTCTCGGCCATCGGCCACGTGCGCTACGCGACGACCGGCGGGACGATCCTGCGCAACGTGCAGCCGCTCTTCGCCGAGCTTGAGGGCGGCGGCTTCGCGGTCGCCCACAACGGCAACCTGACGAACGGCCTGACGCTGCGCCGCAATCTCATCCGCGACGGCGCCATCTACCAGTCGACCACCGACACGGAGGCGATCGTCCATCTCGTCGCCCGCAGCCGCAAACGCTCCGTGGTCGACCGCTTCATAGACGCCGTGAGCCAGCTCGAGGGCGCCTTTTCGCTCGTCGCGCTGACCAACAAGAAGCTCATCGGCGCCCGCGACCCGCTCGGCATCCGCCCCCTCGTCCTCGGCGAGCTCGACGGCCGCTATATCCTGGCGAGCGAGACCTGCGCCCTCGACATCATCGGCGCCCGCTTCGTGCGCGACGTGCAGAACGGCGAGATCGTGGTGATCTCGGACGAGGGAATCGAATCGATCCCCTACGGCGAGCCGCAGGCGATGCGCCCCTGCATCTTCGAGTACATCTACTTCGCAAGGCCCGACTCGGTCGTGAACGGGCGCAGCGTCTACGACGCCCGCAAGGCCATGGGGGCCGAGCTCGCCCGCGAGGCCCCGGCGGACGCCGACGTCGTCGTTCCGGTGCCAGATTCGGGGGTGCCTGCGGCGCTCGGCTTCGGCCAGGAATGCGGCATTCCCTACGAGCTCGGCATCATCCGCAACCATTACGTCGGGCGCACCTTCATCCAGCCGACCCAGTC
>DASVPW010000048.1:0-3480 GCA_036389455.1 Beijerinckiaceae bacterium | reverse complement strand
CTCCCATGGCCGTCAGCGCCAACAGGCTCGAGCTCTTGCAGATCGCGGACGCGGTCGCCCGCGAGAAGGTGATCGACCGTCAGATCGTCGTCACCGCGATGGAGGACGCCATCGCCAAGGCGGCCCGCTCCCGCTACGGGGCGGAGACCGAGGTCCACGCCGAGATCAACCCGAAGACCGGGGAGCTGCGCCTCGCGCGCCACCTCCTCGTCGTCGACGACAACATGGTCGAGAACGATTCGCGCGAGATCACCCTGACCGAGGCGCGCAAGCGCAACCCCGCGGCCCAGGTCGGCGATGCCATCGCCGAGACCCTGCCGCCCTTCGATTTCGGCCGCATCGCGGCGCAGTCGGCGAAGCAGGTCATCGTGCAGAAGGTGCGCGAGGCCGAGCGCGATCGGCAGTACGAGGAGTACAAGGACCGCATCGGCGAGATCGTCAACGGCGTCGTCAAGCGCGTCGAATACGGCAACGTCATCGTCGACCTCGGCCGCGGCGAGGGCATCATCCGCCGCGACGAGATGATCCCGCGCGAGACCTTCAGGCCCGGCGACCGGGTCCGTGCCTACCTGTTCGACGTGCGCCGCGAGGCGCGCGGGCCGCAGATCTTCCTGTCGCGCACCCACCCGCAGTTCATGGCGAAGCTGTTCGCGCAGGAGGTGCCGGAGATCTACGACGGCATCGTCGAGGTGAAGGCGGTCGCCCGCGACCCGGGCTCCCGCGCCAAGATCGGCGTGATCTCGCGCGATTCCTCGATCGACCCGGTCGGAGCTTGCGTCGGCATGCGCGGCTCGCGCGTGCAGGCGGTCGTCGGCGAGCTCCAGGGCGAGAAGATCGACATCATCCCGTGGTCGCAGGACCAGGCGACCTTCATCGTCAACGCGCTGCAGCCGGCCGAGGTCGTCAAGGTGGTGCTCGACGAGGACGCCGACCGCATCGAGGTGGTGGTGCCGGACGACCAGCTCTCGCTCGCCATCGGCCGGCGCGGGCAGAACGTGCGCCTCGCCTCGCAGCTCACCGGCTGGGACATCGACATCCTGACCGAGGCCGAGGAATCGGAGCGGCGGCAGAAGGAGTTCGTGGCCCGCACCGAGCTGTTCATGCAGGCCCTCGACGTCGACGAGGTCGTGGCCCAGCTCCTCGCCTCGGAAGGCTTCCGCACCGTCGAGGAGATCGCCTACGTCGACCCGGGCGAGGTCGCCTCGATCCAGGGCTTCGACGAGGACACCGCGAAAGAGATTCAAAACCGCGCGCAGGAGTACCTTGCCCGCATCGAGGCGGAGCAGGACGCCCGCCGGAAGGAGCTCGGCGTGGAGGACACCTTGAAGGAGATCGACGGAATCACGACCCCGATGCTCGTCGCCCTCGGCGAGAACGGGGTGAAGACGGTCGAGGACCTCGCCGACCTCGCCACCGACGACCTCGTCGGCTGGACCGAGAGCAAGGGTCCGGACGCCGTCCGCCACAAGGGCTTCCTCGACGGCTTCGACGTCTCCCGCGCCGACGCCGAGGGCATGATCATGGCGGCGCGGGTGAAGCTCGGCTGGATCGAGCCTCCGGTCGAGGCGCCGGACGCCGCCGAAGGGGCGGCCGCGGCCGAGACCGAGGCGCACCCGGCCTGAGACCCGGGCCTGAGAGGAGGACAAGTGCCCCGCCGCGAGCCGGAGCGCACCTGCATCGTCACCCGCGAGGTCCGGCCGCCCGAGGCCCTGATCCGCTTCGTGGTCGATCCGGGCGGGACGCTCGTCCCCGACCTGAAGCACAAGCTTCCGGGCCGGGGCGCCTGGGTGTCGCTCAGCGCGGAGGCGGTGCGGCAGGCGGTCGGGCGGCGGCTCTTCGCCCGCGCCCTCAAGGCCGAGGTGAAGGCGTCGCCGCGGCTCGCGGACGAGATCGACGAGGCGCTCGTCCGGGACCTGCGCCAGGCGCTCGCCCTCGCCAACAAGGCCGGGGCGGTCGCGAGCGGCTTCGCCAAGGTCGAGGCGGCGATCGCGGAGGGCAGGATCGGCGCCCTCGTCCACGCCGCGGAGGCCGCGGAGGACGGGCGGCGAAAGCTCGCGGGGGCGTTGCGGAAACGCCTCGGCGACGCGATATCGGCCGTTTCGGTGGTCGACGCGCTCACCGGCGAGGAATTGGATTTGGCATTGGGCCGGTCAAATGTGATACATGCAGCGGTCGCCGCGGGCCCCGGCGGTGACGGCTTCATCGCCCGTTGGCGCCGGCTGCGGTCCTACCGCGGCCTGGACGCCGACCCGGCCGCCTCCCGCAAGGAGGGCGGCCAAGCCCGAGATTCGGCCCCACCGGCCCCCGACACGGCACGAGATGCGGGCGCATGAGCCCCGCAGGAACATGAGCGGAATGAGCGATACGGATACCAAAGCCCAAGGCGACAAGGTCGGCGAGAAGACGCTGCATCTGGCGACGCCGAAGCTGTCCCTGAAGCGGCCGTCCGAGCAGAACACGGTCCGGCAGAGCTTCTCCCACGGCCGCACGAAGCAGGTCGTGGTCGAGACGAAGAAGCGCCGCATCGGATCGGCTCCGGGCAAGGAGGCGCCGAGCGCGGCCGCCGCCGCGCCGAAGCCCGCCGCCGCCGCCGCGCCGGCGCGGCGCACGCTCGCCGCGAGCGCGGCTCCGGCGGCGCAGCCGCAGACTCCGCCCGCGCCGGCCGCCCGCCCGACCGGCATGGTGCTGCGCACCCTCTCCGATTCGGAGCGGGACGCCCGCGCCAACGCCCTTGCCGACGCCCGCGTCCGCGAGGAGGAGGAGCGCCGCCGCGCCGAGGAGGAGACGAAACGCCGCGCCGAGCGCGAGGCCCGCGACGCCCGCGAGCGCGCCGCCGCCGAGGCCCGCAAGCGCGAGGAGGAGGAGCGCCGCCAAAAGGAGGACGAGCGCAAGCGCCGCGCCGAGGACGAGGCCCGCCGCCGTCTCGGCGAGGAGGCCGTCCCGCAGCGCGGCGTCGCGAGCGCGCGGCCCGCCGCCGGCGAGGTGCGCCGGCCGCGCAGCCTCGACCACATGGGCCGCCCCGCGCCGCAGCCCGAATCCGCCCCGTCGGCCGCCCATCCGGCCGGGCCCGTCGCCCGCGCGCCCGGGCGCCCGGTCGAGGCCGAGGACGAGGCCGAGGGCAAGCGCATCATCCGCCGCCCCGGCATGCCGACGCGGATCATCACGCCGCCGAAGACCCCGAAGGCGCCGGGCGGCGACCGCAGCCGCGGCCGCCTCACCATCGCGACCGCGACCGGCGGCGAGGACGAGCGCATGCGCTCGCTCGCCTCGTTCAGGCGCCGCACCCAGCGTCTCACCGGACACCGCAACGCCGAGCCGAAGGAGAAGCTCGCCCGCGAAGTCACGATCCCGGAGACGATCACGATCCAGGAGCTCGCGAACCGCATGTCGGAGCGCGCCGTCGACGTGATCCGGCTCCTCATGAAGCAGGGCCAGCTCCTCAAGATCACCGACGCGATCGACGCCGACACGGCCCAGCTC
>DASVPW010000047.1:0-19618 GCA_036389455.1 Beijerinckiaceae bacterium | reverse complement strand
CTCTGGGCCGCCTAC
The DNA here is from genome assembly GCA_036389455.1 of Beijerinckiaceae bacterium. Taxonomy (GTDB): domain Bacteria; phylum Pseudomonadota; class Alphaproteobacteria; order Rhizobiales; family Beijerinckiaceae; genus JAJKJG01. Next base: position 19,603 of record DASVPW010000047.1, on the reverse strand, counting down.
GACATCGTGCCGACGCAGGAGCTGCGCTACATCCACGTCGCCTTCGTCTTGGTGCTGAGCTACCTGCTCTTCCCCGTGGCGGTGCGCTTCCGCAACCGCATCCGCTGGTGGGACGTGATCCCGGCGGTCCTCTCCGTCGCCCTCATCGCCTACGCCCTCAATGGCGGCGACGACTTCACCGACCGCGCCACCGTCCCGGAGCGCTTGGACGTGATCGTCGGCGTGATCTTCATCGTGCTTCTGCTCGAGGCGACGCGGCGCACCACCGGCCCGATCATGCCGGTGGTCGCGATCCTGTTCATCGTCTACGCCATGACGGGCCCGTACCTGCCGCCGCCCTGGACGCACCGCGGCTACGACGCGCCCCGCCTCGTCGGCCACCTGTTCATGACCCTCGAAGGCATCTTCGGCGTCGCCGTCGACGTGTCGGCGACCCTCATCCTCCTGTTCACCATCTACGGCGCGTTCCTCAACCAGTCGGGCGCCGGCAAGTTCTTCATCGACTTCTCGCTCGCCCTCATGGGGCGCAAGCGCAACAGCGCCGGCCGCGCCGTCGTGCTGTCGTCGTTCCTCCTCGGCGGGCCGTCGGGCTCGGGCGTCGCCACGACCGTGATGATCGGCACCGTCGCGGCGCCGATGCTGGCGAAGGCGGGCTTCAACAAGAACGCCGCCGGCGGGCTCCTCGCGGCCGGCGGCCTCGGCGCGATTCTCTCGCCGCCGGTGCTCGGCGCCGCCGCCTTCCTGATCGCCGAGTTCCTCAAGATCTCGTACCTCGACGTGATCTGGATGGCGACGATCCCGACCTGCCTCTACTACTTCGCCCTCCTCATCATGGTCGAGCTCGACGCCAAGCGCTTCGGGGCCCGCGACGTCGAGTTCCACCAGGACCTCACCTTGTGGGAGATGACGAGGCGCTACGGCTTCCACTTCGTCTCGCTGCTGGCCGTCGTGGTCTTCATGGTAGTCGGCTTCTCGCCGTCTCTGTCGGTGTTCTACGCCACGATCGCGACCCTCGTGCTCAGCTTCATCCGGCGCGATACGGCGCTCGTCCGCTTCGACTTCGGAAAGGCGCGCGCCGCCGCCGGCCGGGCCTGGTCCGCCGTCGACGCCTCGCCCCTCGTGCGCGCCATGGCCGACGGCTCGATCGGCGCCATCAACGCGGCGACGACCTGCGCCTCGGCCGGCATCGTGGTCGGCGTCGTGACGCTCACCGGCCTCGGCCTCAAGTTCTCGTCGATCGTCATCGCCTACGCGGGCGGGAGCCTGCTGCTGACCGCGATCTACACCGCCCTCATCGTGTGGATCATCGGCCTCGCCGTGCCGGTGACGGCGTCCTACATCATCTGCGCCGTGATCGCGGCGCCGGCGCTGACCAAGCTCGGCGTGCCCGACTACGCCGCCCACATGTTCATCTTCTACTACGCGGTGCTCTCCGAGGTGTCGCCGCCGACGGCGCTGTCGCCCTTCGCGGCGGCGGCGATCTGCGGTGGAGACCCGTACAAGACGACGCTGCAGTCGTGGAAGTACACGCTGCCGGCCTTCCTCGTGCCGTTCGTGTTCGTGCTCGACCCGCAGGGGATCGGGCTCCTGCTCAAGATTCCGCAGGGCGGCTCCTGGATGGACGTGATCTGGATCACGTTGCGCGCGGCGCTCGGCCTCGCGGCGCTGTCCGCCGCCGCCCAGCGCTGGGGCCTGCGGCGCAACGCGCCGGCCGAGAGCGTCCTCTACGGCCTCGCCGGCCTGCTCCTGATCTTCCCGAGCCTGATCGAGGCCGGCGCCGAGGCCCTCTCGGGGCGCGACATCGAGTACACCGGCACCCTCGGTCTGGTGATCCTCTTGGGGCTCGTGGTATGGCAGCGGCTGAAGCCGGACGTGTCAGCCCCGGCCGTGACGACGTAGAACCGGAAGACGGGAGTGAAACGATGATGAACCGCCTCTTCAAGGGCGCCCTCGCGATCGCCGCCGTAGCCCTCATCGGCGGCGCCGCGCTGGCGCAGCAGAAGACCATCTCGATCGGCACCGGCGGCACCGGCGGCGTCTACTATCCGCTCGGCGGCGCCATGGCGAACGTGCTCTCGAAGTACCTGCCGGGCGTGCAGGCGACGGCCGAGGTCACCGGCGGCTCCGTCGACAACCTCAAGCTCATCGGCTCGGCCCAGAGCGAGATCGCCTTCACCATGGCCGACGCGGCGCTCGACGCGCTCAAGGGCCAGGACAAGTTCAAGAGCGCCAAGGTGCCGCTCCAGACCCTCCTCGTGCTCTACCCGAACCGCATGCACGTCGTGACCGTCGAGGGCACCGGCATCGAGAAGATCTCGGACCTCAAGGGCAAGCGCGTCTCGACGGGCTCCCCCGGCAGCGCCACCGAGGTCATGGCCTTCCGGGTCATCGAGGCCGCCGGCCTCGACAAGGACAAGGACATGAAGCGCGAGCGCCTGTCCGTCGCCGAGAGCGTCAACGCCATCAAGGACCGCAAGATCGACGCCTTCTTCTGGGTCGGCGGCATCCCGACCGCGGCCGTCACCGACCTCGCCGCGACGCCGGGCGTCACCATGAAGCTCATCGACCACGGCGACCTCGCCGACAAGATGAACGCCAAGTACGGCAAGCTCTACAGCGCCGGCGCCATCAAGGCCGGCTCGTATCCGGGCCAGGCCAAGGACAACCAGATCGTCGATGTCTGGAACATCCTCGTCACGGGCGACCGCATGTCCGACGAGGTCGCCTACAACATCGTCAAGACCGTGATCGAGAAGAAGGCCGAGCTCGTCGCGGTCCATAAGGAGGCCGAGGCCTTCTCCCTCGAGAACCAGATCCAGGAGCGCTCGCCGATCCCGTTCCACCCGGGCGCGCTCCGATACTTCCAGGAGAAGGGCGTGAAGGGGTAGCGCCCCTTCCGACGGGCCGGTGCGGCTCTAAGCGAGGGCCGCCTCGTCCTTCCGAGCTAAGGATGTCGCACAGCCATCCGCTTCAGAGCTTACGCCTCGGAGCCAAATCCTCCTTCGTCGCCGTCCCGCTTCTTATGCGCTCCAGGCGTTGCTCCCGCGCTCTAAGGCCGTCGTCCAATATGTAGAGCAGGGAGACGGCGTTGTCGCTGCTGATTACCTCGAAGTGCGTTTCGCCATCCTTGAAGTGAAACTGCACCGCATTGATGGCCGCTGCTATCGCCTTCAACGCTTGAGTGACCTGAATGCGGCTCGCAGCTTCCAACGGCCTTGCGTCTTCCTTGAGAGCCAGCGGAAGGTCCCGGTGCGCGATCCAGCGGTTGCGCCAGTCTCGACAAAAGACCGTCGCGTCTAGAACTTCCAGGACAAGCTTCTCGACTCGCGCCTTCGTGGCCGAGTCGTCCACCAGCTCCGGCAGGTTTTGGATGGTGAGGTTGGCCTTCTTCCCGGTAGTCGGAGGGTCCGTAAGCCGAGCAATTCGGAGGAGGGTAGTGGTCCACAGCTCCTCTTGGATGAGATGAAAGAACCATCGGGCGGCGCGGTTCAGGAGGGCTACTCGCTCTGAGCTCGTTCCGAACAGCTCTTCGTATTCTCCCCAAATCGCGTGCACCGCGACGACCTCTTGCCAGAGCAGCGAGTACTGCCGCCCGAGCGTTTCGCCCATTAGCTCGATGTTGTTCTTCTCGGCTTCTTCGGCCGACCGATTGGCCACCTTCGGCCTCCTACGGGATGCGCTTGAGCGTGAAGCGGCTGGTGAACTCGTCCTTGGTGGTGTCGGCCAGAAGAACGGTGTCGATTTCCTTCGGCAGTTCGGCCTCGGACACCTCCTCAAAACCGTCGAACACGGAAAGAAGTGCCTTGCTTGGGACGCCGACATAGTACTCGCTTTCACCGGCCGGCTCAGTCTCCACGCTGACCATGATGAACTGCGGATAGAGACGCGCGTTCGCCATCTGTAGGTCCGCAAGGCGCTCTTGGTACGGCCCGAACTCGGCATACTTGAACCGGCGTTTTCCCCAAAACATCGCACTGCTCCAGAAGTCGATTCGTCGCTGCACTACAATTACCACAGCGCCCCTCGGTCGGACTGCTCGGGGCGATGAAGCCATACGCGACTTAAAAGCGTGAGCCGCGCTCCTTCGTCGGTGCTGGCTTTTTTCGGCTAGCGCTTCGTGAGCCCCCGCATCATCGCGTCGATGAGCTTTTGCGTTTTGGGCGTGTAACTCACGGTGAGCGCCCACGACTGGCCTTTGCCGCCCGGCGGTTTAATCTTCGTCCGCTCTATCAGCCCGACCGCAAGCAGTTTCTGAAGCTGCTTGTGCACCTGCGAGTGGGTCTGCCGCGTGAGGGCAACTATCCGAGAAGCCGTGACCGGCTCGTCCGTGCTTTGCAGCATGAAGATGAGGGTGAACAGGCCGACTTGTTGCACACGGGCAGCGCCGGACTCATCCGGCCAAATCTCTTCCAAAATCGGCTCAACCAACATGCGAAGGAGCGTTTGAAATTGGTCGAGCGGCATGTTAGCACTTCGCCATTACGAAATACAACCGAGTCAAAATGACTCGGGGACGTTGTACCGCCACGGCTGCCAACTCGGAAAGCGTTTCGTATATGAGCAGCATTGGACGCGCCGATGAGCTGGATTGACGAACACGTAGGTCGCACCGTTCGAGCGCGCCGGGAAGCCCTGGCGATGTCAGCGGACGAACTCGCAACCGCACTCGAGCTCCCCACTGACGCGCTGGTGCGCCAGGAGGAGGGGGAGCTTCACATCAGCGTCCCCGAACTCAAAGACCTAACGCGCATCTTAGGTGTGGATGTCTCGTACTTCTTCGGGGCGGCGATAGCCGAGCTGGAAGAACGCCCTGCGGAACAGGTCGGGCTTCACGTCCCCGACCCGGACGAGTTCATTCTATCCCTGCTCCGCGCTCTGAATCGCTTGGCGCAGGGCAGCGGCATCACCAGCCCGTACCTCGGAATGGCGTGCGACGAGCTAGAGCGGTGCCTCCGGCCGAGCGCCATTGACAAGCACGTGGGTGGCCGCATCCAGCACCGCCGCCGCGAGCTCGGGATGCAGCGGGAAGCCCTTGCCGAGGCGGTAGGCATCGGTGACGACGAGCTACGGCTGTACGAGCAGGGCGAGAAGCGAATCAGGGCTGAGCTGTTGCAGGAGGTGTGCAAGGCCCTCCGGGTACAGATAGAGTACATTTATTCGATGGAAGGGGCGGATGTTCTCCCTTTCATCCGGCCCAGGAGTGCATAGCAGTGCACAGCTCGGGTGAGGACGAACCGAGTGACCCCTAAGTGCTTGGAAATGTGGTGCCGCAAGAGAGGCTCGAACTCCCGACCCCCTCATTACGAATGAGGTGCTCTACCAACTGAGCTATTGCGGCACTGACGAGCGAACGCCCTACAGACTTATCCCAGGCTCCGTCAATCCCCGGTTAAGGCGCGGGTCTTGCCCCGCCGGGCTCACGTGGATGCGTCGGCGCCTCGATGCAAGGCCTGAAAGGACCGGGCCGGCCGAGCGTTGCGCCTGCCTCAGCCGAACAGGCGGCGGCGGGCCGGCTTCTCGGCCTCTCCCTCGAGCCCCGGGTCGTCGGGCGCGTGCGCCACCGGGAACACGACCGGCTCGGGCGCATGGTCCTCGTCGTGGACGGCCGCGGCGCCGTTTCCCGGCGCTCCGCGCAGCGGTGCGGCGGTCTCCGGGGCGGGCGCCGGCTCCGCGGCCTTTGCCGTGGGAGCCGCGGGAGCGGCAGGGGCCGCGATGGCGATCGGCGGCTTGTCGTCGAGGTCCGCGACCACGTCGTCGACCGCGACGCCCGGGCCCGTGAGGACGTCCGGCGGAGCCTCCCAGGCGAAGGCGTCGAGCCGTCCCGTGACCGGCGACACCGGGCCCCAGCGGTCGGACACCACCCCGTCGGCGATCCAGACCGGGTCGCGGGGCGAGCGTGACGCCCGGGCGAGCCATTCCCGGACCTGGCCGGTCGAGCCGTGCTCGATCTCTTCGATGTCGGCCATGAGGAGGCAGGCCCGCACCGTCGGCCGGTCCGCGAGGAGCGGACGCAGCGCCTCCCGGGCGCGGGCGAACTCCCGCGCCTCGAGCGCCGCGCGGGCGAGCGCGAGCCGTGCCTCGGGCGCCCAGGACGCGAGCTTCGCCAGCGTCTCGGCCCGGTGCAGGCGGTCGAGGGCCGAATCGCCCGGCCTGAGATTCATGTAGACCTCGGCGAGGTCGGGATGCGGTTGCGCCTTCCAGGCCGCCTCGACGATCCGCGCGGCCTTCCTGAGGTCGCCGCGCCGCGACAGCACCTGGCCCGCGACGGCGGCGGCCGGGACGAGGTCGGGGGCGAGCTTCACGGCCTCGAGCGCGCTTGCGAGCGCCCCGTCCTCGTCGCGGTCGCGCCGGGCGAGGGCGTCGGCGGCGAGGAGCACGGCGCGGTGCCGCCGCGCCGTCGCCTTGTCGAGGAGCCCGAGCGAGGCGCGCCGCTCGACGCTCGCGAGGGCGCCGCGCCAGTCGCCGTCGGCGCACTGCGCCTCGAGCACCGCCTCGTTCGCCCAGCCGACCGCCGGCGCGAGCCGCGCCGCTTCGCTGGCGTGGGCGCGGGCCGCGGCCGCGTCGCCGCGGCGGCGCGCCTCGACGAACAGGCCGCGAAGCCCGAGCACCCGGGTCTCGGCGTCCTCGGCCATGCGGCGGAAGGCGGCTTCCGCGCCGGTGCGGTCGCCGGCGATCTGCGCGGCCTGGGCCTTGAGCAGGAGGGTCAGGGGCTCGCGCCCGAGGAGCCGCTCCGCCTCGCCGGCGTGGCGGCGCGCGGCCGCCGGGTCGCCGGCGCCGACCGCCACCATGCCGCGCGACACCGCCTGGTAGCCCTTGGCGCGCCGGCGCGCCCGCGACGCGTAGGACATGCGGCTCGGGACGCTCGCCACGAAGCTCACCACCGCCCACAGGAAGGCGAGCGCGATCGCGATGCCGATCATCAGCACGACCGCGACCGCGACCGAGGTCTGGGCCTGGTAGCCGCCCCAGTTCACGACGATCGAGCCGGGCCGGTCGGCGAGCCAGACGGCGCCGAAGGCCGCGAGGGTGAGGAGGCCGATGAAGACGAGTGCGCGCCACATGGATGGAAAAGCTCCTCTAGCGCGTCGCCGCGTCGAGCGCCGCCAAGGCCTGGTTCGAGATCGTCCGCGCCGCGTCATCGGCCGCCGCGCGGGCCTTCAGCCTGCGGCCGAACTCCGCCGCGTTCTGTCTGGCGGGCTCCGGAAGGGCGTCCCAGGCGGCGGCCGCCTCCGCGAAGGCGCCGCGGGCGAGCGCGCCGTCGATGCGTGCGACGAGGCTCGGCACGTCGTTCGAGCCCGGCTCGCCGACCGGGCGGATGGTCACGATGCCCTCGGCCATGCGCCCGAGGCGCTCGCCCCAGCTCGTCGCGGGGCCCCGCGCCTCGGCGAGGATTCGTTGCGACGCCGGCCTGAACTCCTGCGACAGCGCGCCCGCGGTCGGCGCGCCCGCCTTCGCGAAGGGCTCGATCGCCGAAAGACGCTGCGGGTCCGTTCCGAGGCGGGCGAGCGCTCCGAACGCCTCCGGGAAGGGCGCGCCGTCGCGCACCGCGTTCACGACCCGGTCGGCCGCGACGACGCGCAGCGCCGCCGTCGCCTCGGGGCCGCGCTCGGCGAACTTTTTGGCGAGCCCTTCGAGCTGCTGGCCCTGCTGTCCGACCTGCTGCGACAGCGCGGCGACGCGCTGGGCCTGCTCCGAGGATTGGGCCGCGACCGCGGCGAGGCGCCGCTCCTGCTCGGCGAGCTGCGGCGCGAGCGCCGCGACCTGCTTCGCCTGGTCGGCCACGCGGTCCTGGAGCTCCCGGGCGCCCTGCGACGCCGCTTCCGCCTGCCCGTGCGTCTGCTCCTCCAAGGCCGCGATCCGGGCGTCGATCCGTTCCAGGACGGCGGGGTCCGGCCCGCCGGCGACGGGCTGGGGAGCGGCGCCGGGGTCGGCGGGGCGGCTCCCCTGCTCGGCCCGCTGCGAGGCCCGTTCGGCGGCGGCCTGCGCCGCCTCGGCGCGCTGCGCCGTCTCCTGCTGCCGGGCTTCCAGCCCCGACAGGCGCCGCTCGAGCGCGCCGACGTCGGCGGTCGGGGCGGCGGCGAGGCGCTGCTCGAGCTGTGCGATGCGCGCGCCCGTGGCGTCGGCGCCTTTGGGCCAGTACCGCTCCGCGGCGGCCGTCAGCGCGGCGCCGAGGAGGCCGCCGAGGATCGCGGCGGCGAGGAGCCCGCCGATGCCGGACCGGCGCGGCTCCGGCGGCGCGGCGGGCGCGGCCGGCTCCTCCTCCGGCGGGGAGCGGCCGTCGATGCGGTCCGAGGCCCCGCCGGCCGGCATGGCGGGCGCTGCGGCGAGCGCCGAATCCGGCCCGGGGGCGGGCTCGGGAGGGGAGGCTTCGTCGGTATCCTGCGTCAGGGGGACATCGGCGCCGGCCGTCGCCCCGCCCGCCTCCGGGATCAGCCGCTCGATCGCGGCCTCGATCTCGTTTGGGGTCGGCTCGGGCCCACGGTCGGGCCCATGATCCGGGGCGCGCGGGTCGTCCGGCATGCTCTCCTGCGCGGCAACGGCCGCTTCCGGCGGGTCCGCCGGGGTGCGCGGATCGTCGACGAGGCTCGACGCATCGTCGCGCCCGCCCGTCTCGACCTCGGTCGCCTTGAGATCGAGGGTGACGGGTTCGCGCTTGCGCTTGGAGCCGGGCCGGGGGCCGGGATCGGAGGGTGCGGTCACAATCTGTCTTCTTTAGCTTCAACGAAGGAGTCGGGGCGAGGTTTCCCCTTACCTAGCACCGTTGCGGGCGGCCGGGCGAGCGCCGGCGCGTCGGGCTCTTATGTCAATAGCGCGAGCGCGGAGAATAGCGAAGCTTCGTCGGGCTCACCGGCGACAATGAGGCGCGCGGCGCCTTGTTCCCGCAACGGAGCGGCCGCATCCTCGGACAGGCAGGCGTGGGCGAGGCCGAGGAAGGCCTCCCGGAGCCCCGCCGCTTCCGCGAGGGCGAGGACGGTCTCGGCGCTGCGGCGGGAATAATGCAGCGCAGCGCCGAGCGTTCCATCGGAGAGCGCTCCGGCCAACGCCTCGGGGAGTGCTTGGGCCGCGACGGCCTCGTAGACGATCCACGTCTCGACCGGGAAGCCGGCGGCCTCGAGGGAGGCCCGAGGCTCGGGCTTATGGTCGCGCCCGGTGACATGGAGGAGGCAGACGCCGGCGGGAGTTGCCCGGAGGAGCGCTCCCGCGAGCCGCGCCGCGTCCGCCGCCGCCGTCACGACGGCAAAGCCGGCATCGCGGACGAGGGCGGCGGTGCGCCCGCCGACAGCGAAGACCGGAAGCCCCTTGTCGAGGCTCGCCAGCGCCGGCACGGCGTTGGCGCTCGTCACGATGAGGGCGTGGAACGGGCCTGACGGCGGCGGCTCGCCGGTCGCGGCGACCGTCAGCAGCGGCGCGACGAGCGCCTCGTGCCCGAGCGCCGCGAGGCGGCGGGCCGTGGATTCGGCCTGGGCCCGCGGGCGCGTGACGAGGACGCGCATCAGGGCGCAAGGAAACCGGCGGGCAATCGGGCGCGCAGGTCCTCGCCGGCGTCGCGCCCGATCCGCGCCGCGTCGGCCGGGGGGCCCTCGCGGGCGACCTCGATGGCATCCGATCCGTCCGGGCGCAGCACGAGGCCGCGGAAGGCGATGCGCCCGCCGTCGAGCGCGGCGTGGCCGGCGATCGGCGTGCGGCAGGAGCCGTCGAGCACCGCGAGGAAGGCGCGCTCGGCCGCAAGCTGCATGCCCGTCGCCGCGTCGCAGACCCGCGCGACCGCCGCGCGGGTCGCGGCGTCGTTCGCCCGCGTCACGATCGCGATGGCGCCCTGGCCAACGGCGGGGAGGAACTCTTCGGGCTCCAGGACCGCGGTGACGTGCTGTTCCAGCCCGAGGCGCTTGAGCCCGGCGACGGCCAGAAGCGTCGCCCCGACCTCGCCGCGCTCCACCTTCGCGAGCCGGGTGCCGACGTTGCCGCGCAGGAGCGTGACCCGAAGGTCCGGCCGCAGCCGCTTCGCCATCGCCTGGCGCCTGAGCGACGCGGAGCCGAAGGTCGCGCCGCGGGGGAGCCCGGACAGGCTCCCGGCGAGGCGGCTCACGAAGGCGTCGCGCACGTCCTCCCGCGGCAGGTAGCCGGCGATGAGGAGCGCTTCGGGCAGCACCGTCGGCAGATCCTTCGCGGAATGCACCGCGAGGTCGATCGCGCCTTGGATCAGCGCGAGGTCGAGCTCCTTCGTGAACAGCCCCTTGCCGCCGGCCTCCGACAGGGGCCGGTCCTGGATCGCGTCCCCTGTGGTCTTGATCAGGCTGAGAGGGAGGCGGGTCTCGTCCCACCGGAGCGCCGCCGCGAGCCGCCTTTGCGTCTCGTGCGCCTGAGCGAGGGCGAGCGGGCTGCCGCGGGTGCCGATCACGAAGCGGTCCATGGCCGACCATTGGCAACAATTGTCTCGGATGTCGACACGCGCTATCGCCTTGGCGATGCGCGTGCTCGGCCTCGAAACCACCTGCGACGAAACCGCCGCCGCGGTGGTCGGCCTCGGCGAGGACGGGCGCGGCGCGATCCTGTCGAACGAGGTCCTGAGCCAGATCGCCGAGCATGCGGCCTATGGCGGCGTCGTGCCGGAGATCGCGGCCCGCGCCCACGTCGAGGCCCTCGACCATCTGATCGAGCGCGCGCTCGCGAGGGCGGGCGTGCGGCTCGACGACCTCGACGGCGTCGCGGCGGCGGCAGGGCCCGGGCTCATCGGCGGCCTGATCGTCGGGCTCACGACCGCGAAGACCCTCGCCCTCGTCGCGCGCAAGCCGCTTCTTGCCGTGAACCACCTCGAGGGCCACGCGCTGACCGCGCGGCTGACCGACGGGATCGGCTTCCCCTATCTCCTTCTCCTCGTCTCCGGCGGGCACACCCAGCTCATCGCCGTGCGCGCCGTCGGCGACTACGTCCGGCTCGGGACCACGATCGACGATGCCATCGGCGAGGCCTTCGACAAGGCGGCGAAGCTGTTGGGGCTGCCCTACCCGGGCGGGCCGGAGGTCGAGAAGGCGGCCGCTAACGGCGATCCCGATCGCTTCGCCCTGCCGCGCCCGATGCTCGGGCGGCCCGAGCCCGATTTCTCGCTCTCCGGACTGAAGACGGCGCTGAGAATCGAGGCCGAGAAGGTCGCGCCGCTCACCGACACCGACGTCGCCGACCTCTGCGCGGGCTTCCAGGCCGCGGTCGTCGACGTGGTCGTGGACCGCACCCGCACGGCGCTGCGCGTCTTCCACAAGGCGGCCGGGCATCCGACGGCCCTCGTCGTCGCCGGCGGGGTCGCGGCGAACCAGACCATGCGCCGCGCGCTCCAGCGCCTCGCCGCCGAGGCGGGGCTTCGCCTCGTCGCGCCGCCGCCGGAGCTGTGCGGCGACAACGGCGCGATCGTCGCCTGGGCCGGGCTCGAGCGCCTGCGCCTCGGCCTCGCCGACGACATGACGGTGCCGGCCCGCGCCCGCTGGCCCCTCGATGCTACCCGCGAGGACGCCGGGGCGAAGGCGTGACCCGCCCGCCCGAAGTGCTGCGCACGGCGAGGCTGGTGCTGCGGCCCTGGCGGGAGGCCGACCTTGCGCCATTCCGCGCCATGAACGCCGATCCGCAGGTGATGCGGTTCTTCGCCAGGCCCCTCTCGGGGGACGAGAGCGACGTCGTCGCCCGCCGGCTCATGGGCTTCTTCGACGAAGGGCTCGGCCCCTGGGCGGTCGAAGTCCCGGGCGAGGCGCCGTTCATCGGTTTCGTGGGCGCCTGGCCGACCCGGGCGGAGCTGCCCTTCGCGCCAGCCGTCGAGGTCGGGTGGCGGCTCGCCCGGCCCTGGTGGGGACGCGGCTATGCCCCCGAGGCGGCGCGCGCCGCGCTCGAGGACGCCTTCGCCCGTTTCGATCTCGACGAGGTCGTCGCCTACGCGGCGGCCGCGAACGCGCCCTCGCTCGCCGTCATGCGGCGGATCGGGATGCGCCAGGACCGCGAAGGCGGGTTCGACCACCCCCGCTACCCCGAGGACGACCCGAACCGGCGTTCCGTCCTGTTCCGCCTCTCCCGCGAAGCCTTTCTGCACGGCGGAGGGGCACGGTGACGCTCGAGCGCATCGCGGTCGCGGGCGGCGGCGCCTGGGGCACGGCGCTTGCCAACGCGGCGGCGCTCGCCGGCCGCGAGGTTTCTTGGTGGATGCGCGACGCGGAGGCAGCCCGCGCGGTCTTGGCGGCGCGGGAGAACGCACGCTACCTCCCCGGCGTTCGCCTGCACCGGCACGTGACGCCGACGGCAGATCTTGCGGACCTGAGGCAGAGCGATGCGGCGCTCCTCGTCGTGCCGGCCCAGACCGTGCGCTCGGTCGCGCAGGCGCTCGCGGGCGTGCTGCCGGCGCGGGCGCCCCTCGTGATCTGCGCCAAGGGCATCGAGCGCGGCACCGGGCTCTTCCTCACCGATGTGGCCCTCGAAGTGCGGGCGAACGCTCCCATCGCGGTGCTGTCCGGCCCGAGCTTCGCCGACGACGTAGCCCGGGGCCTGCCCACCGCCGTGACCCTCGCCTGCGCCGACGAGGACCTCGCGGGGGCGCTCGCCGAGGCGCTCTCCGGCCCGACGTTCCGCCTCTACCGCGGCACCGACGTGCGCGGGGTCGAGATCGGCGGCGCGGCGAAGAACGTGCTCGCCATCGCCTGCGGGACGGTCGCGGGGCGCGGCCTCGGCGAGAGCGCCAAGGCGGCGCTCACCGCCCGCGGCTTCGCGGAGCTCATGCGCTTCGCCCGCGTCTTCGGCGGCACGCCTGAAACCCTGATGGGGCTGTCCGGCCTCGGAGACCTCGTGCTCACCTGCGGCTCGGCCCACTCGCGCAACTTCGCCTTCGGCGAGCGGCTCGGGCGCGGCGTTCCGGTCGCGGAGGCTTACCATGGCAAGCTCGCCGAGGGCGCCTTCACGGCGGGCGTCCTCGTCGAGCTCGCCCGCGCGAAGCGCGTCGACATGCCGATCGCCGAGGCGGTCGAGGCCGTGATCGCCGGCAGCATGGGCATCGACGACGCCATCGAGGCGCTGATGAGCCGCCCCTTGCGGGCGGAGCACTAAGAGGAAGCGGATGCGGTACTGGCTCTTCAAGTCCGAGCCTTCGGCGTGGTCGTGGGACGACGAGGTCGCGGCAGGCCGCAAGGGGACGTCCTGGGACGGCGTGCGCAACCATGCCGCCAAGCTGAACCTGCAGGCCATGCGAAAGGGCGACCGCGGCTTCTTCTACCACTCGAACGAGGGCAAGGCGGTCGTCGGCATCGTCGAGGTGGTGAGGGAGTACTACCCGGACCACACCGATGCGAGCGGCAAGTTCGGCGTGGTGGACATCAGGGCCGTGGCGCCGATGCCGAAGCCGGTCTCCCTCGACCGGATCAAGGCCGAGCCGAGACTCAAGGACATGGCCCTCGTGCGGCTGTCGCGCCTTTCCGTGCAGCCGGTCACGGACGAGGAGTGGGCGCTCGTGTGCCGCATGGGCGGGTACAAGCGCTGACCCGCGCCGGGCAGGGACCGGCCCGGCTCCCGGTGCTTCGCTAGGAGATCTCGTCCAGGGGAACGCCCTCGTAGATGTCGCGAAGGGCGAGGGACGCGCCGAGCTCGGGCAGCGGGACGACGGCTTCGAGCCCGGTGAACGCCTCGTCCCGCCATTCGCCCTGCCCCTCGCGCCGTAGCAGCAGGACCTGCGGCACGCCCGGCTCGATGAACATGATCAGGCCGAGGGTCGGCAGGCGCTTGTATTCCTCGAGCTTGCGGATGCGGTCGAGGTTCCGCGTCGAAGGCGACAGGACCTCCACGACGAGCCGCGGCGCGTGCGCCTCGTAGGACTGGCGGTCGATCGGGGCGCACTCGACCGTCACGTCGGGCCGCCGGATGCCGCGGATCGTCGTGCGGACCGCCGTATCGGCAGTCGCTACCCGGCAGGGTCCGCCGCGAAGCTGATTCCCGAGATTGATAATGACGTTGACCGCCACCGCGTCGTGCGCGTTGCTCGCCCCCGTCATCCCGCGCAACGGCACGGGAATGCCGTCCACGAGCTCGTAGCGCTCCTCCTGGCGCTCCTGCCAGGCGAAGAACTCCTCGGGCGTCATCAGGCGGCGCCGCGGCTCGGCCATCTCTCCCTCCGCGCCCGACTATAGCGCGGACCGGTCAGGATCGCAGCATCCGCGCGACGGCGTCGCAGAACACCTGGGCGCCGAGCACGATGTCCTCGTCGGACGTGTTCTCGGTCCAGTGGTGGCTGATGCCGCCGATCGAGGGCACGAACAGCATCGCGGCCGGCATGACGCGGGCGAGGTACTGGGCGTCGTGACCGGCGCCGCTCGGCATCCGCAGCGCCTTTCCGGGACAGCGCTTCTGAGCCGCCGCCTCGATCGCCCCCTGCAGGCTCTCGTCCATGAGGGCGGGGGTCGACTGCCCCATGACCTCGATCTCGACCGGGCACGGGCCGGTGCGGCTCGCCTCTTCGACGAGCCGGTGGAGCTCGGCCTGGAGCCGGTCGAGCACGGCGGGGTCGGCATCGCGGAACTGAAAGAGAGCCTCGGCGCGGCCCGGGACGATGCTCGGCGCGCCGGGCTCCAGCGCGATGCGCCCGCAGGTCCAGACCGAGCGCGGGCCGGCAAGCGCGGGGAAGCGCCGGTCGATCTCCCCGAGGAGCCGCACGATGGCGAGGCCGGCGTCGCGGCGCCGCGTCATGCTGGTGGTGCCGGCATGGTTCTGCTCGCCGGTCGCGGTCAGCCGGTACTGCCAGATCGCCACGATGGCGGTCACGACGCCGATCTTGAGGCCGGTGCTTTCGAGGGTGTCGCCCTGCTCGATGTGGGCCTCGAAGTAGGCCCGGTGGCGCCCGCTCTCGACCTGGACCCGCGGGCGCCCGGCGAAGCCCGCCTTGTCGAGGGCGTCGCGCAGCGGCGTGCCGTCGTAGCGGTTTTTTGCCTTGTCGATCTCTTCCTCGGAAAGGAGCCCGACGAAGGAGCGCGACCCGAGGAATGAGCCGAAATGCCCCTCCTCGTCGCACCAGGCCGCCACGTCGACGCCGAGGTCCGCCGTCGCGGGGTCTTCCCGGAAGGCGCGGGCGGTCTCGAGGCCGTAGACGATGCCGAGCGGCCCGTCGAGCCAGCCGGCGTAATTCTGGCTCTCCACGTGCGAGCCGGTGAGGATCTTCGGGCCCGGCGCGCGGGAAAAGCCGAACACGCTGCCGATGCCGTCGATCGTGGCGTCGAGCCCGGCCCCGGCGAGGCGGTCCGCGAACCAGTGCCGGGCTTCGACGTCCTGGGGAGAAAAGGTCGGGCGGTGCACGCCGGTCCTGTAGGCGCCGAACTTCGCCAGCTCGCGCAGGTCGCCGAGGAGGCGGCCGGGATCGATCTCGGGCATCAGGCGGCCTTCTTCGCAGTCTTCCCGGAGAACGCGCCGGCGAGGCTCTCGAACATGCCCTGCCCGTCGGTGCCGCCGACGAGGGGGTCGACGAGGTTTTCCGGATGCGGCATGAGGCCGAGCACGTTGAGCTTGTCGGAGTAGACGCCGGCGATCGCGTTGAGCGAGCCGTTGCGGTTGGCGTCGGCCGTGACCTCGCCCTGCTCGTCGCAGTAGCGGAAGGCGACCCGGCCCTCGCCTTCGAGGCGGCGCGTCGTCTCCTCATCGGCGAAGTAGTTGCCCTCGCCGTGGGCGACGCAGACCTTGATCGCCTGCCCCTCGCGGTAGCGGCTCGTGAAGGCCGTGTCGGTGCGCTCCACCCGCAGGTGCTGCCAGTGGCAGATGAAGCGGAGATTCGCGTTGCGCATCAGGACGCCGGGCAGGAGGCCGGACTCGCACAGGATCTGGAAGCCGTTGCAGATGCCGAGCACGAGCCCGCCCCTGGCGGCGTGCCGGCGCACCGCGTCCATGGCATGGGCGCGGCCCGCGATCGCGCCGCAGCGGAGATAGTCGCCGTAGGAGAAGCCGCCGGGCAGCACGGCGAGGTCGGTGCCGCGCGGCAGCTTGTGCTCGGCGTGCCAGACCATGGCGACCTTCACGCCGGCCCGCCGAAGCGCCCGCGCGGCGTCGCCGTCGCGGTTCGAGCCGGGGAAGACGATGACGGCGGCTTTCATGGGGTCCTCAACAGCGCGAAGTCGACGAGGCGGGGCAGGAAGCCTTCGAAGTTGTTGCTCGTCCAGTCGCGCCCGGGCGAATCGCTGACGAGGCTGTAGCTGCTCTTGGGGCCGATCAGGCGGGCCTCGATCGTGTAGGTGGCGGTGCCGTCGGCCCAGTCGACCTCGCGGCGGGCCTGCATGACGCGCACGCCCTCGATGGTGCGCTCGCGGACATCGGCAAGCCGCACGTCGCGGATGCGGCCGCGGCCCTTGTTCTGCTCGACGAGGCCGCGGTGGTGGCCCTCGAAGTCCGCGAGCGTGAGGGTGGGACGGTGCGGCTGCTTCTTGTAGCTCACCACCGAGCCGGCGGCGCAGATGGAACTCGCGCAGCGATAGTAGGTGATGCCGTCGCGCTCGTGGCTTTCCCAGCCGCTGACCGCAAGGGCCACCGCCGGGCCTTGGGCCGCGGCGCCCTCCGCGAGGGCAAGGGCGGCAGTCAGTGCGAAGGGCGCGAGAAAGGCTTTCATGTCCGGGTCTCCGTTGCGCCTCAGGACGCCACCGTCAGGACAGCTCGACGCGGTAGTTCTCGATCACCGTGTTGGCGAGGAGCTTCTCGCAGGCGTTCTTCAGCGCGCTCTCGGCCCTGGCCTTGTCGGCCGTGTCGAGCTCGACGTCGAAGACCTTGCCCTGGCGCACGCTCGCGACCCCCTCGACGCCGAGCGACTTGAGCGCCCCCTCGATCGCCTTGCCCTGCGGATCGAGGACGCCGGACTTCAGGGTGACGGTGACGCGGGCTTTCATGGCGGTCTCGCGCGGGTGAGCGGCTTTGCGCCGGGTAGCATGCGGCGGGATGGAACTCCACACCTCCCGCTTGCCGGAGAGGCGGCTCACTTCAGCTTCGCCGCGACCTCGCGGGCGGTCGTTCGCACGCCCTCGGGGCTCTCGCCGACGACGATCGCGAGGCGCAGGCCGTCCCGGGTCTCGACCCCGAGCGCCACGGCGTGGACGGCGCGCGAGCCGTCCTCGCGCATGAGCGTGGCGGAAAAGCCGGCGGCGGCGCCTTCGCGCAGCCTCTCCGTCGTCACGACGGTGCGGACGCCCTTGCGCCGCGGGTTCGTGTCCGCGGCGTCGCGCTCCGCGATGAAGCGGACGAGGCGCTCGGGGTCGCGCAAGACGGCGTCGAGCGTGCGCGCCTCGGAGCCGGTCGCGCGGAAGATCCCGACGGCGACGCGCGGCGCGCAGTCCGGCGCGAAGCAGGCGGCGACCCCTTCGGCCTTGATCCCGCCCTCGGCGATCCAGCCGCGCAAGGGGAGCGCGACCCACGACCCGCCGGACGGGATGCCCTCCACCGGGGCCGGCAGCCAGATGCAGCCCGCGAGCGCGGCGACGCCGAGCGCCGCGATGCCCCGGAGCGCCGCCGCACGCGCGCGGGCGAGAAGCCGGTGCGGCGCCGAGCGGCCACCCGTGGAGCCGCTCACGCCCGGGCCGCGGGCCATGTCCTCGCAGGCCATCCTCACATGTGGATCGCGCGCTTCTCGACGGCGAGGGCCGCTTCCCTGACGGCCTCGGTGAGGGTCGGGTGGGGATGGCAGGTGCGGGCGATGTCCTCGGAGGAGGCGCCGAACTCCATCGCGACCGCGCATTCCATGATCAGGTTGCCGGCGTCCGGGCCCATGATGTGGACGCCGAGCACCCGGTCGGTCGCGGCGTCGGCCAGGATCTTCACGAAGCCGTCGGTGGTGCGGTTGACCTTGGCGCGCCCGTTCGCCGTGAACGGGAACTTGCCGACGCTGTAGGCGACGCCGGCCTCCTTCAGCTCCTCCTCGGTGCGGCCGATCGCGGCGACCTCGGGGTAGGTGTAGACCACGTTCGGGATCACCTCATAGTTCACGTGGCCGGATCGGCCGGCCAGCATCTCGGCGACGGCGACGCCCTCGTCCTCCGCCTTGTGGGCGAGCATCGGCCCCGCGATCACGTCGCCGATGGCGTAGATGCCGGTGACGTTCGTGGCGAAGTGCGCGTCGGTCAGGATGCGCCCCTTCGGGTCGCGCTGGACCCCGATGCCTTCGAGGCCGAGCCCCTCCGTGTAGGGCACGCGCCCGACCGCGACCAGCACCACGTCGGCGTCGACCGTCTCGGCCTCGCCCCCGGCTGCGGGCTCGATCGTCACCTTGGCGCCGCCCTTCGTGCGCTCGACCTTGGTGACCTTGGACGAAAGCCGTAACTGGATTCCCTGCTTTCCCAGGATGCGCTGGAACTGGCGCCCGATCTCGAGGTCCATGCCGGCCAGGATGCGGTCGAGGAACTCGACCACGACGACCTCGGAGCCGAGCCGGCGCCAGACCGAGCCGAGTTCGAGCCCGATGACCCCGCCGCCGATCACCACAAGTTTTTTTGGCACCTTCGCGAGCTCAAGAGCGCCGGTCGACGACACGACGACCTTCTCGTCGATCTCGATGCCGGGCAGGCGCGTCACGTCCGAGCCCGTCGCGATGACGATGCTCTTGGTCTCCAGCATCCGGTTCGAGCCGTCCTCGCCGATCACCTCGACCTGGCCGGCGGCCGCGATGCGGGCCGTGCCCTGGAATGTCTCGACCTTGTTCTTCTTGAGCAGGAACTCGACGCCCTTGACGTTGCCCTCGACGCCCTCGTCCTTGAACGCCATCATCGTCTTGAGGTCGAGCTTCGGGGCGGAGACGCCGATGCCCATCCCGGAGAAGTGCCGGCCCGCCTCCTCGTAGAGCTCCGAGGCGTGCAAGAGCGCCTTCGACGGGATGCAGCCGACGTTGAGGCAGGTGCCCCCGTGCGTCTTGCGCTTCTCCACCACGGCGACGTGCAGCCCGAGCTGCGCCGCCCGGATCGCGCAAACGTAGCCGCCGGGGCCGGTTCCGATGACGACGAGATCGTAGGTCATTCTGAAGGATTTCTCGGTCAGCCCTTCTTCAGGGCTTCGATGTCTTGCTTCACGGCCGCGAACTGCTGGTTCAGCATCTTGAAGAGCTCGACAAAGCGCTCGTCCACGCGATCGAACCGATCGTCCGTCACTTCGACGAGAGCGTCGACCTTTGTTTCCAGTCGCAGGAGATCCTGGCGCAATTCGCCCTGATCGTTCTCGAACAGGAGCATCCGGCCCTTTACGTCGCGCACGTCCGACTGCAGGCGCTTGATCTGCTCGCCGAGGAAATCGAGTGAGATGTTCTCTTCAGCCACGGCCGATCCTATCACAAATCCAGCACGAGCCTTGCCGGATCCTCCAGCGCCTCCTTGACCCGCACCAGGAAGGTCACAGCCTCCTTGCCGTCGACGATGCGGTGGTCGTAGGAAAGCGCGAGGTACATCATCGGGCGCGCGACCACCTGCCCGCCGCGCACCACCGGGCGCTCCTCGATGCGGTGCATGCCGAGGATGCCGGACTGGGGGGCGTTGAGGATCGGCGTCGACATGAGCGAGCCGTAGATGCCGCCGTTGGTGATCGTGAAGGTGCCGCCCTGCATCTCCTCGATCGAGAGCTTGCCGTCGCGGGC
>DASVPW010000046.1:0-2116 GCA_036389455.1 Beijerinckiaceae bacterium | reverse complement strand
GGCCCGTCCTTGACATCGCCCCTCCGGCCGAAACACGAGGCTTCCATGCGGTCGACGGACGACTCCGCTCGTGCCGCTCCCAAAAGAAAACGCCCGCTCGGGAGCGGGCGCTTCGTCGGATCGGGCCGTCCGGGGCCAGCGCGGCGGCGGGCCCCCTCCACCATCCCCCGGATCAAGTCCGGGGGTCGTCGCATGGTTCCCCTCCCCCGCTTTGCGGGGGAGGATCGGACTTACGCCTGCGGCTGGGGCTCGAGCCCGCCTTCGGTCTCGCCGGGGCGGGGGCGGCCCTTGCCGGCGGTGGGGACGGGGGAGGGGCGCGGCGGGGCGGCGGGCTCGCCGGTGTCGCGCACGGGGGGCTTGCCGTCGAGGAGGTCGCGGATCTCGTCGCCGGAGAGGGTCTCGTACTCGAGGAGGCCTTGCGCGAGCGTCTCGAGGTCGGCGCGCTTGTCCTCGAGGATGCGGCGGGCCTCGATGAGGCCGTTCTCGACGAGGCGGCGCACCTCCGAGTCGATCTTCTGGGCGGTCGCCTCGGAGACGGCCTGGGTGCGCCCCATCGACATGCCGAGGAAGACCTCCTCCTGGTTCTCGCCGTAGGCGACGGTGCCGAGCTCGGGCGAGAAGCCCCAGCGGGTCACCATCATGCGGGCGAGCCGCGTCGCCTGGTCGATGTCCGACTGCGCCCCGGAGGTGACCTTGTCGGCCCCGAAGGTCATCTCCTCGGCGATGCGCCCGCCCATCATGATGGCGAGCCGCGAGGTCATCTGCTCGAACGACATCGACAGCTTGTCGCGCTCGGGGAGCTGCATGACCATGCCGAGCGCGCGGCCGCGCGGGATGATCGTCGCCTTGTGGACGGGGTCGGTCGCGACGACGTTGAGCGCCACGATCGCGTGGCCGGCCTCGTGGTAGGCGGTGAGGCGCTTCTCGTCGTCCGTCATGACGAGGGTGCGGCGCTCGGCGCCCATCATGACCTTGTCCTTGGCGTCCTCGAACTCGTGCATCGTGACGATGCGCTTGCCGCGGCGCGCGGCGAGGAGCGCCGCCTCGTTGACGAGGTTCATGAGGTCGGCGCCGGAGAAGCCGGGGGTGCCGCGGGCGATGACGCGCAGATCCACGTCGGGCGCAAGCGGCACCTTGCGGACGTGGACCTTGAGGATCTTCTCGCGGCCGACGACGTCGGGGTTCGGCACCACGATCTGGCGGTCGAAGCGGCCGGGGCGGAGGAGCGCCGGGTCGAGCACGTCGGGGCGGTTCGTCGCCGCGATGATGATGATCCCTTCATTGGCTTCAAAGCCGTCCATCTCCACCAGGAGCTGGTTCAGGGTCTGCTCGCGCTCGTCGTTGCCGCCGCCGAGGCCGGCGCCGCGGTGACGGCCGACCGCGTCGATCTCGTCGATGAAGATGATGCAGGGGGCGTTCTTCTTCGCCTGGTCGAACATGTCGCGCACGCGCGACGCGCCGACGCCGACGAACATCTCGACGAAGTCGGAGCCGGAGATCGTGAAGAACGGCACGTTCGCCTCGCCGGCGACGGCGCGGGCGATCAGCGTCTTGCCGGTGCCGGGCGGGCCGACGAGGAGGCAGCCGCGCGGGATGCGCCCGCCGAGCCGCTGGAATTTCTGAGGGTCGCGCAGGAACTCGACGATCTCCTGGAGATCCTCCTTCGCCTCGTCGACGCCGGCGACGTCCTCGAAGGTGACGCGCCCGTGCGCCTCGGTGAGGAGCTTCGCCTTCGACTTGCCGAAGCCCATGGCGCGGCCCGCGCCCGACTGCATCTGGCGCGAGAGGAAGATCCAGGCGCCGATGAAGACGAGGATCGGCAGCCAGTTGACGAGGAGCGCGATGAACCACGGCGTGTTGTCGGAGGGCGGGCGCGCGGTGATCTGCACGCCCTTCTGCTGCAGCTTGGTGACGAGGCCCGGATCGAACGGCGCATAGGTCGAGAAGGTGCGCCCGTCCGTATAGGTGCCGCTGATCTCGTTGCCGGAGATCACGATGCTCTGGATCTTGCCGTTGTCGGCTTCGTTGAGGAGCTGGCTGTAGGCGATCTCGCCGCCGCCGGAGCGGTGCCCCGGGTTCTGGAACAGGGTCACGAGGGCGAGCACGAGCAGGAAGA
>DASVPW010000045.1:0-21569 GCA_036389455.1 Beijerinckiaceae bacterium | reverse complement strand
GCCTTCGGGCACCGCTCGCGCCTGCGCCAGATCGGCTACGACCAGGCCGACTGGGCCGGCAAGCCGGTGATCGGCATCATCAACACCTGGTCCGACATCAACCCCTGCCACGCCCATTTCCCGGAGCGGGTGCAGTGGATCAAGAAGGGCATCCTGCAGGCGGGCGGCTTCCCGATCGAGCTGCCGGCGCTCTCGCTCTCCGAGCCCTTCGTCAAGCCGACGACCATGCTCTACCGCAACCTCCTCGCCATGGAGTGCGAGGAGCTGATCCGCTCGCATCCGATCGACGGCGTCGTGCTGCTCGGCGGCTGCGACAAGACCACGCCCGCCCTCGTCATGGGGGCGACCTCGGCCGATCTCCCGGCGATCTACGTGCCGGCCGGCCCGATGCTGCGCGGCAACTGGCGCGGCCAGTCGCTCGGCTCCGGCTCCGACACCTGGAAGTACTGGGACGAGCGCCGCGCCGGCAAGATCACGGAGGCCGACTGGACCGAGATCGAGAACGGCATCGCCCGCTCGCCCGGCCACTGCATGACCATGGGCACGGCCTCGACCATGACGGCGGTCGCGGACTCGCTCGGGCTTACGCTGCCCGGCGCGAGCTCGATCCCCGCCGCCGACGCGAACCATGCCCGCATGGCCGCGGCCTCCGGACGGCGCGCGGTCGAGATGGTGTGGGAGGACCTCAAGCCCTCGCGGATCCTGACGCGGGCGGCGTTCGAGAACGCCATGGTGGTCCAGATGGCGATCGGCGGCTCGACCAACTGCATCGTGCACGCGCTCGCCATGGCGCGGCGCGCGAACGTGCCGCTCTCGCTCGACGACCTCGACGAGATCTCGCGCCGCGTGCCGGTGATCGCCAACATCCGTCCGTCGGGCAAGAAGTACCTGATGGAGGATTTTTATTTTGCCGGCGGCCTCAGGGGCGTGCTCAAGCGCCTGGCGCCGCACCTCAAGGGCGACGCCCTCACCGTGTCGGGCCAGACCATGGGCGAGATCGCCGAGGCCGGGCAGGTTTTCGACGACGACGTGATCCGGCCGCTCAACGACCCGATCTACGCCGAGGGCGCGACCGCGATCCTGCGCGGCAACCTCGCCCCCAACGGCTGCGTCATGAAGCCCGCCGCCTCCGAGCAGCGCTTCCTGAAGCACACCGGCCCGGCCCTCGCCTTCGAGAGCTACGCCGAGCTGAAGAAGAACATCGACCGCGACGACCTCGAGGTGACGCCCGACCACGTCATCGTGCTCAAGAACGCGGGGCCGCAGGGCGGGCCGGGCATGCCCGAGTGGGGCATGCTGCCGATCCCTAAGAAGCTCGTGCAGGCGGGCGTGCGCGACATGCTGCGCATCTCCGACGCGCGCATGAGCGGCACCTCTTACGGCGCCTGCATCCTGCACGTCGCCCCCGAGGCCTACGTCGGCGGCCCGCTCGCCCTCGTGCAGACCGGCGACCTCATCACGGTCGACGTGCCGAACCGTTCGATCCGCCTCGAGGTCTCCGACGAGGAGCTGGCGTCGCGCCGCGCCGCCTGGACCCCGCCCCCGCCCCGCTACGAGCGCGGCTACGGCTGGCTCTCGGCGCAACACATCCGGCAAGCCGACGAGGGCTGCGACTTCGACTTCCTGGAGACGAGCTTCGGCAGGCCGGTGGAGGAGCCGGCGATCTATTGAATCTCACAAACTCTCATCATGACGAGAGTGCGATTATCATAAGCGGATCGTGAGCGGATTCTGGATCGCACGAGTGATCGCGCCGTCCGGATCGCGGTCATGATGACTGCGGTGTGCTTCCGCAGAGGCCTCCAGAAGAAGAAGCCGCAAACTCCGCCCGGATCGCGTCCGTGTGCTCGCCGACCCGCGGCACCGGGCCGAGGCGCGGCAGCGCGCCATCGAAGATCATGCCGGGGGCGAGCATCGTGACCTCCCCGGCCGGCGTCCCGACCGTGACGGTGCGGTTCTGCGGGTGCGCTTTCAGGTCCTCGAGGGTGCTGACGCGGCCGTAGGCGATGCGCGCCGCCTCCAGCCGCTCGATGATCTTTTCGCGCGGCGCTGCGTGGAAGACTTCGTCGATGATGGCGTCGAGGGCGGCGCGGTTCGCGACCCTGAGCGGGTTCGTGGCGAAGCGCTCGTCGTCGGCGATTTCGGGACGGCCGAGAACCTTCTCGCACAGCATGCGCCACTCGGTCTCGTTCTGGATCGAGAACAGCACCGCCTTGCCGTCCTGGCAGACGTAGTCGCCGTATGGGGCGATGGTCGGATGGTTGAGGCCCGAGCGCACCGGCGTGTGGCCGCCGTAGACGTATTGAAGGTAGGGCACGTTCATCCAGTCGGCCAGCGCATGGTAGAGCGAGACCGCGACGTGCCGTCCTTCCCCCGTGCGGGCGCGCCCGATGAGGGCCTGGAGGATGCCCTGGAACGCCGTCATGCCGGCCGCGATGTCGCAGACCGACACGCCGACCCTTGCCATGCCGTGCTCGTTCCCGGTGACCGTCGAGAGGCCGGTCTCGGCCTGCACCAGGAGGTCGTAGGCCTTGAGGTCGCGGTAGGGGCCCTCGTCGCCGTAGCCCGAGATCGAGCAGGTGACGAGGCGCGGGTTCTTCCGGCGCAGCTCTTCCGGGGCGAAGCCGAGGCGGTCGACCGCGCCCGGCGCGAGGTTCTGGATGAACACGTCGGCTTTTGCGACCATGGCGGCGAGCAGCGCCCGGTCCTCCGCGCTCTTGAGGTCGAGGGCGGCCGACTGCTTGCCGCGGTTGAGCCAGACGAAATAGGCGCTCTCGCCGTTGACGTAGGCGTCGTAGCGCCGCGCGAAATCCCCCTCCGGCCGCTCGACCTTGATCACCCGCGCGCCCGCGTCCGCGAGGCGGCCGGAGCAGTAAGGCGCGGCGACGGCCTGCTCGACGGAGACGACGAGGAGGCCTTCGAGATCGCGGGTCATGGTCTCACATCCCCAGCGCCCGCGGCAGCCAGAGCGAGATCTGCGGCACGTAGGTGACGACCCCAAGAAAGGCGAGCATGGTCAGGAGCCAGGGCCAGACCGCGATGGTGAGCTCGGTGATGCCCATCTTGGTGATGCCGGAGGCGACGTAGAGGTTGAGGCCGACCGGCGGGTGGCACATGCCGACCTCCATGTTGACGACGATGAGGATCCCAAAGTGCACCGGGTCGATGCCGAGCCGAACCGCGACCGGAAAAAGAATCGGCGCCGTGATCAGCACGATCGAGGACGGCTCCATGACGTTGCCGGCGACGAGGAGGAGGATGTTGACGAGGAGGAGGAAGCCGATCCAGCCGACGCCCGAGCCGACGATCCAGCTCGTCATCGCCTGCGGGATCTGCTCGTTCGTCATGAGGAACGAGAACAGCACCGCGTTGGTGATGATGTAGAGCAGCATCGCGCTCATGTTGGCCGAGGCGAGGAGCACCTTCGGCACATCGGAAAGGCTCATGTCGCGGTAGACGAAGACCGCGATGACGAAGGCGTAGACGGCGCTCACCGCTGCGGCCTCGGTCGGGGTGAAGAAGCCGCCGTAGATGCCGCCGAGCACGAGGACGATGAGGGAAAGCCCCCAGATCGACTGGCGCAGCGCCGAAAGACGCTCGCCCCAGCTCGCGCGCGGCATGCGCGGGTAGCCGTTCGTCCAGGCGCGGTACCAGGTCGTGAGGCCGAGGAGCGTCGCGAGCATCAGCCCCGGCACGACGCCGGCGATGAACATCTGCCCGACGGAGGCCGAGCCGACGCGCTGGCCCGCCGGGCCGATCGCCACGGCGCCGCTCGTCGCGACGCAGTAGATCACCATCACGATCGACGGCGGGATCAGGATGCCGAGCGCGCCGGAGGTCGTGATGACGCCGGCGCCGAAGCGGCGCGGGAACCCCTGCGCGACCATCGCCGGCAGGACGATCGAGCCGATGGCGACGACCGTCGCGGGGCTCGATCCGGAGACGGCGGCGAAGAGGGCGCAGGCCATGACGCCGGCAAGCCCGAGGCCGCCGTGCCAGTGGCCGATCATCGCGGTCGCAAAGGCGATCATGCGCTTCGCGACGCCGCCGTGGGTCAGGAAGTTGCCGGCGAGAATAAAGAACGGGATCGCCATGATCTCGAAGTTCTCGATCCCGGTGAAGAGCTTGAGCCCCACCGCCTCGATCGGCACCGTCGTCATGGTGAAGAGGAAGGTGAGGACCGTGAGACCCAGCGCGATCGAGATCGGCATGCCGGTCAGCATGAGGGCGACGAGGAGGCCGAAGATGATCGCGGCGTTCACCGGGCCGCTCCATCAGCGGCAGAGGCCTCCTCGGCCGCGAGGTCGCGCGCCGCCTGCGGGCTCTCGACCACGCCCTCGACGTGGCCCGGGTCGTGGTGCGGCAGCTCGCCCGTGCGCCAGAACGCGAAGGCGACCTGCAGGAAGCGGAAGCACATGAGGTAGGAGCCGAGGGGAATCGCGAGATAGACGATCCAGCTCGGCAGCTCGAGGTCGGGCGAGGTCTGGTCGGTGTCCATGAGCCCGTAGACGAACTTCGCCCCCATGGTGCCGACGATGAAGGTGAAGAGCGCGCCGCAGGCGAGGCCGAACAGGATCACCCTTTTGCGCGAGGCCGGCTTAAGCTTGTTCACGAGGACGTCGACGCCGACGTGGATGCCGGTGCGCACGCCGTAGGCCGCGCCGAACTTCGCCATCCACACGAACATGTAGATGCACAGCTCCTGCGCCCAGGAGAGGTGGATCCGGTGCATCAGGGGATAGAGCCAGGACACGCCCGAGCCGTAGCGGTGCACCACCGCGACGAAGATCAGCACCGTCGCGGCCGCCATGAGGCTCGCGATCAGGATCTCCTCGAGCCGGTCGAGGACGCGCAGCAGCAATGGAGGCCCCCTGGGTCGGTGCTTTTCCAGCTTAGACTGTCATCCCGGCCGGAGCGAAGCGGAGAGCCGGGATCCACACCCACGCGCCGACACGTGGCCCATGGATCCCGGATAGCCGCTACGCGGCTTCCGGGATGACAGTGGAGGGGTGGAGCGGGCGCCCGAGCGCCTACTGCGTCGGCCCGCGGGCCTCCTTCTGGAACTCCTCGATCGTCTCCTTGCCGACGCGCGAGGCCATGTCGGCGTAGAGCGGCTCGAGGGCCTTCTTCCAGGCGGCCTTCTGCTCGGAGGTGAGCTCGATGAGCTCGCTCTTGCCGGACTTCCTGATCTCGGCGAGCGCCTCGTCGTTCTCGGTCTGGGAGATCTCGTTGGCGTAGGCGGTCGCCTCGGCCATCGCCTTCTCGAGCTGGCCGCGCACGTCGGCCGGCAGGCCGTCCCAGAACTTCTTGTTGGCGATGACCGCGTAGCCGATGTAGCCGTGGTCGGAGAGGGTGATGTACTTCTGCACCTCGTGGTGCTTCTGCGTGTACATGTTCGACGGCGTGTTCTCGGAGCCATCAACGACGCCGGTCTGCAGGCCCTGGTAGACTTCCGAGAAGGCCATCACCTGCGGGATCGCGCCGAGCGCCCGCATCTGCGCCTCGAGCACCTTCGAGGACTGGATGCGCATCTTGAGGCCGCGGAAGTCTTCGGGCAGACGCAGGGGCTTGTTGGCGCTCATCACCTTGAAGCCGTTGTCCCAGTAGCCGAGGCCGACGATGCCCTTCGACTCGAGCTTCTTGAACAGGGACTTGCCGAGCTGCCCCTCCGTGACCTTCCTCAGCGCCGCCTTGCTCGGCAGGATGAACGGCAGGTCGAAGACCTCGAACTCCTTGACGCCGAGGGGCCCGAACTTCGCAAGCGAGGGGGCGAGCATCTGCACGGCGCCGAGCTGGAGGGCGTCGACCTCCTCCTTGTCCTTGTAGAGCTGCGAGTTCGGGTAGATTTCCACCTTCACCCGGCCGTTGGTGTACTTCTCGGCGAGCTCCTTGAACTTCTCCGAGCCCTTGCCCTTCGGCGTGTCGGGCGTCACCACGTGACTGAACTTGATCACGATGGGAGCCTGCGCGACGGCCGGATAGGCCAGAAGCGTCGCGGCCGTGACCGCAAGCGCGGTCATGAAGCGTTTCATGGGCGTTCCTCCGATTGTTGTGGGCGCAGTCTTATTCGATCCGGACGGCGCTTCAAGCCGCGAACGTGGCGTGCGCCGCCATGATCCGGCGCCCCTCGCTCGTTGCCGTTGCGGCAAGGCCCC
This sequence comes from Beijerinckiaceae bacterium, assembly GCA_036389455.1. GTDB lineage: Bacteria > Pseudomonadota > Alphaproteobacteria > Rhizobiales > Beijerinckiaceae > JAJKJG01. The sequence continues at coordinate 15,414 of DASVPW010000045.1, read as the reverse complement.
CTTCGGCCTGGGCCAGGGAAATCGACAGGGGGCGGTCGACGAAGCTCGGCGAGAGGGCCCGGAACGACAGCTTTTGGAGCCGCCCCGGGCCGGCCCCGGCGGCGGCGCGAAGCAGCAGGGTGGCGATCAGAGGGCCATGGACCACGAGGTCCGGGTAGCCTTCGACGTCGCGCACGTAATCCTTGTCGTAGTGGATGCGGTGGCCGTTGAAGGTGAGCGCCGAGTAGCGGAACAGCATCGTCGAGTCGGGCACGAGGGTCCGCGCCGCGTCCTTGGGCTCCGCCTCGCCCGGGCCGGATGTTGCGCTGTTCTCGCCGGGCTTCGGGTCCTCGCGATAGACGATGGTCTGGCGCTCGCGGACGCAGGTTAAGCCCTCTTGCCGATAGTCGTGGTCGATGCCGAGGAACCAGAGCGGGCCGGTGCGCCCCGCCTTGAAGTCGAGGGAGGCGACGGTCGAGACCCGCGTCGCTTCCGCGCCGACGACGAGCGGCGCCGAAAAGGCGAGCTCCCCCGCCGCCCACATGCGCCGCGGCAGCGGCACCGGCGGCATGAAGCCCTGGCGCTTCGGATGGCCGTCACGCCCAAGCCCGCTCGCCCGCACCGCCGGATTGCCGATGCACCAGTGGATGCCGAGGGGCGCCTCGTCGCCCGCCGCATAGGTGTGCGGCGGCTCGTCGAGGGTCGCGTCGAAGGCCTCGGCCAAGCGCGCCGTGAGCAGGTCCGAGCGCTCCTCGGTGCGCCCGATCCAGGTCCGCAGGTGGTCGAGGTCGTGGTCCATCGCGTAAGGCAGGAACGGCGGGTTGGAACGAAAGCGCCGGCTGTGCTATATACGGAGTGGACGAGGAGGGTCTCCCCTCCCCGCCCGTTTTGGTTAGCCGAGAGCCACGCGGAGGATGAGGTGCCAGCTCGTCCTCCGCACGCGTTTCAGGCTAACCGATACGCTGATGCGCGGTATGATCCGCCACATCGTTGTATCCTCCATTGATCGGACGAGGCTGTCGCCCGCAGGCGCCGAGAGCCCATCTCCAGCGCGAGGCTCCTGGCCGAGCCCTGGCGTTCCGCCCGATCGTCGTGATCCTAGCCGTCCCGCCGCTTCACGCTCAATAAGACCTTGGCAGCCCGAGGACGTGCTCGGCCAAGTAGGCGAGGATCAGGTTCGTGGAGATCGGCGCCACTTGGTAGAGGCGGGTCTCGCGGAACTTGCGCTCGATGTCGTACTCCTCGGCGAAGCCGAAGCCGCCGTGGGTCTGGAGGCAGACGTTGGCGGCCTCGAAGGAGGCGTCGGCGGCGAGCATCTTCGCCATGTTGGCCTCGGCGCCCGGGTTGTGGCCGGCCTCGTAGAGACGCAGGGCCTCGCGCACCATGAGCTCGGCGGCGCGCATGTTTGCGTAAGATCTGGCGATCGGGAACTGCACGCCCTGGTTCTGGCCGATCGGCCGCCCGAACACGACGCGCTCCCGGGCGTAGGCCACCGCGCGCTTGATGAACCACTTGGCGTCGCCGACGCACTCCGCCGCGATGAGGATTCTTTCCGCGTTCATCCCCGAGAGAATGTAGCGGAAGCCCCTGCCCTCCTCGCCGATGAGGTTTTCGGCCGGCACCCGCAGGTCGTCGAAGAAGACCTCGGTCGTGGCGTGGTTCATCATGGTGCGGATCGGGCGGATGGTGAGGCCCCGGCCCAGGGCCTCGCGCATGTCGACGAGGAACACCGAGAGGCCGTCGGTCCGCTTCGCGACCTGATCCGCAGGCGTCGTGCGGGCGAGAAGCAGCATCAGGTCGGAATGCTCGGCGCGCGACGTCCAGATCTTCTGGCCGTTGACCACATAAGAATCGTTGCCCTCGCGCCGGGCCGTGGTCTTGAGGCTCGCCGTGTCGGTGCCGGACGTCGGCTCGGTGACGCCGAAGGCCTGGAGGCGCAGGCGCCCGGCGGCGATCTCGGGGAGGTAGCGGCGCTTCTGCTCCTCCGAGCCGTGCCGCAGCACGGTCCCCATGGTGTACATCTGGGCATGGCAGGCGGCGCCGTTGCAGCCCGCCCGCTGCACTTCTTCCAGGATCGCCGCCGCGGCCGAGAGCGGCAGCCCCGAGCCGCCGTACTCCTCCGGAATGAGCACCGAGAGGTAGCCCTGCTCGGTAAGCGCGTCCACGAACTCGCCCGGGTAGCGGCTCTCCCGGTCGAGGCCGCGCCAGTAGTCGCCCGGAAAGGCGGCGCAGAGCCGCGCCACCGCCTCGCGGATCTCGGGGTAGTCGGTGCCCTCGCCCGCCTCGGCCATCGGTTCCGCTCCGCGCGTTTCATGCCATTAGAGCATCGCCGCCGTTCGACGCCAGCGCCGCCGTCGTGGCGCCGACCCCGCCGCGGGAGGTGCCGAGCCCCTTGTCGAGGGGCGAGGCGAAGCTTTGGAGATAAAGGGGGTCTCGCGGAGAGCGCAAGCGTCGTTCGGAAGAGGGGTTCGCGCCGATGCTTCCCAGACGCGAAGCGGGCTTCCCCTATTTCACGGAAGCCCGCTGGTGGCCGCATGCGGCCACACGTCAGAGACGTTGATCCGGAAGTGTTCCGGTGCAGTCTTGCAAATTGTCAGGCTTGAGTAGACCCCTCCAAGCTGAAGTTGAAGATCAGTCCTTGAGTTGGTCTTCCGGGGCGAGCTTCGGTGGAGTCATTTTCTTAGACCTCCTTCTCGCTGGGTGCATCGAATCTGCCTCCGGACACTGGGGCTGTCAAGCGATTCGTGGGCGGATACTCGGCATCAACCTTTGCTGTGGGTTGCGGGGAACAAGCGCCGGGACGCGCCCGTTGACACGATCCGGCGGCGGTCCGGCATCCGCCCGTCCGGCTCGCGAGAGGGTGCGGGATGGCCCTGAAGGATCTCATCAGACGCCCGGAGGCGCCGGACGCGCGCGAGGCGGCGCGCATTGTCCGCGGACGCTGCGAAAAGCTCCCGCCGATCGGCGACGCCGAGGCCTTCGGCGCGGCGTTCGACCGCTTCGCAGGGGCCCGCGTGGTGCTCCTCGGCGAGGCGAGCCACGGCACGTCGGAGTTCTACCGCGCCCGCGCCGCGATCACCCGCCGGCTGATCGAGCGGCACGGCTTTTCCATCGTCGCGGTCGAGGCCGACTGGCCCGACGCCGCCCGCATCGACGCCTACGTGCGCCATCACGCGCCGATGCCGGGGAAGGAGCAGGCCTTCGCCCGCTTCCCGACCTGGATGTGGCGCAACGCCGAGGTGCTCGATTTCGCGCGCTGGCTGCGCGCCCGCAACGAGGGCCTTCCCCCAGAGCGCCGGGCCGAGTTCCGCGGCCTCGACGTCTACAGCCTCAACGGCTCGATTACGGCCGTGCTGCGCTACCTCGACGAGGTCGACCCGCAAGCCGCGAAGGACGCGCGCGGGCGCTACGGCTGCCTCAGCCCCTGGCAGTCGGACCCGGCGCAGTACGGCCGCGCCGTCGTGACCGGCCGCAAGCGGCCGTGCGACGAGGCCCTCCTCGACCAGCTCCAGGAGCTCCTCGCGCACCGCCTCGAATACATGGACGGGAACGAGGAGGCGTTCTTCGACGCGGTCCAGAACGCCCGCATCGCACGGGCGGCCGAGCACTACTACCGCATCATGTACGAGGGCTCGACGGAGTCGTGGAACCTGCGCGACCGGCACATGTTCGACACGCTGAAGAGCGTGCTCGACCGCCGCGGCCCCGAGGCGAAGGCGGTCGTGTGGGCGCACAACTCCCACATCGGCAACGCCGCCGCGACCGCCATGGGCTGGCAGGGCGAGTTCAACATCGGCGAGCTCTGCCGCACCGCCTTCCGCGACGACGCGGTGCTCGTCGGCTTCGGCACCGACCGCGGCACCGTCGCCTGCGCGAGCGACTGGGACGAGCCGATGGAGGTGAAGCAGGTGCGCCCGTCGCGCCCCGACAGCCACGAGCGCGTGTTCCTCGAGGCCGGCGTGCCCTGCTCCCTCACCGACTGGCGCGACGGCAACCGGGAACTCCGCGAGGCCCTCTCCGAGCCCCGCCTCGAGCGCGCCATCGGCGTCGTCTACCGCCCCGAGACCGAGCGCTACAGCCACTACTTCGAGGCGGTGCTCGCCGAGCAGTTCGACGCCTACGTCTGGTTCGAGGAGACGAGCGCGGTTGCGCCGCTGCCGGCCGGACATGCCGAGGGCGTGCCGAAGACGTACCCGTTCGGGGTGTAGACAACCTCCTCTCCCCGCTTGCTTGCGGGGAGAGGCTGCGCGCTCGACCGCAATCAATCCGCAGTCGGGACTCCCGTTCACCGCATTTGGCGCTTAAGCTTCCCCGCGCCGGCCGAGCGCCGGTCCAAAAGTCTTCGGGAGGATTCATTCATGGCTATCGGATCGGCGCGTCTGCGGCTCGCGCTCGCTGCAGGCCTCGCATTGGCGCCCTTCGCGGCGCGGGCCGAGATCGCGGTCTCGGCGAACGACAACAAGGCGGTCTTGGAGAACGGCGTCACCAAGGTGGTGGCGAACCCGCAACCCGACACGGTCTCGATCATCAACTTGTCGACGATGCAGCCCACGCTCGTGACCGAGATCCAGGCTCCGGCGAGCGTCGTCGGGCCGCCCGGCAGCGTCGCGGTGGCGGCGGACGAGAGCTTCGCCCTCGTGACCTCGGCCATGAAGGTCGATCCGAGCGATCCGACCAAGATGGCGCCGGACGACCGGCTCAGCGTCATCGACCTGAAATCCTCGCCGCCGAAGGTCGTCGACACCGTGACGGTCGGCAAAGGCGCCGCCGGCGTGTCGATCAACAAGGCCGGGACGCTTGCCCTCGTCGCGAACCGCAGCGAGGGCACGGTCTCGGTGCTCACGATCTCCGGCGGCAAGGTCGCCGAGAAGGAGAAGATCAAGCTCGGCGCCGCGGACTCCGGCCCGAGCCAGCCCGTGTTCACGCCCGACGGCACCATGGCCCTCGTGACCCGGGACAACGACCACAAGATCTCGGTGCTCTCGGTCTCCGGCGACAAGGTCGAGTACACGAAGCGCGACATCAACGCGGGCCTGCGGCCCTACCAGGTCGACGTCACGGGCTCCGGCGAGGTGGCGGTCGTCGCCAACATCGGCATCGGCCAGGGCGACGCCGACACCATCAGCCTCATCGACCTCAAGGCGAAGCCGCCGCGGGTCGTCAGGACCGTGACCGTCGGCCAGACCCCCGAGGGCCTGAAGATGTCGCCGGACGGCCAGTTCGTCGCCGTCACCGTGATGAACGGCTCCAACAAGCCGAAGGACTCGCCGTTCTTCAACGACAACGGCCTGGTGAAGCTCTTCCGCGTGACCGAGGACGACCTCGGCTTCGTGGCGGAGGCGCCGGTCGGCCATTGGTGCCAGGGCGCCGCGTGGTCGAAGGACAGCAGGAAGCTCCTCGTCCAGTGCATGGTCGAGAAGGAGATCTATGCCTTCAAGTTCGACGGCGCGGAGGGCTTCGACAAGACCGGCACGATCAAGGTGAACGGCGGCCCCGCCGGCATCCGCACCGCGGAGTGAGCGGGCGCTCCGCATCGGCGAGGCGCGGGGCATCGCGCCTCGCGCTCGCGGCCGGCCTTGCCGCGGCATGCCTGCCGTTCCGGGGCGGCGTGCGCGCGGACGGCTGCGCCGCCGAGAAGGCCCGGTTCGCCGTCGGCCGGCCCTACACCGACGCGGCGGCCGAGAAAGCCCGGATCGCCGCCGGAGCCGGCACGGTGCGCAAGTTCGAGCCGGGGCGGGTCTACACGATGGAGGTCCGCCCCGACCGGCTCAACCTGCGCGTCGACGCCCGCGGGGTCGTCGTGTCGGCCGCGTGCGGGTGACGCTCGCGTTTGCGCGTCTCTCACCGAAGACGCTCGACAAGGGCGCGGGCCTTCGGCAATGCGGCCTCGTAGAAGGCCGCCCACGGCGCATGACCGGCCTCGCGACAGAGCGCGAACGCAGCTTCGATCTGCGCGAGCGCCCGCTCGGCCAGCGCCGGGTCGGCGCCTCGCTCCGCGAGCGCCCTCAAGATCAGCCCTTGGTTCCCCGTGCTCGCCGCCCAGGCGAGGGGCACGCGCTCGGGGGTGTGTTCCTCGAGCGCCGCGCGGTAAGCCGCGACCGCCTCCTCCAGCCGCGCCGTCCCGCTCTCGCGCCCGCCGAGGAATTGAAGCGCGGTGCCGAGGTTGTTCTGGGTCATGGCCCAGGCGAGCGGCACGCGCTCGCGGGTGCGCTCGTCAAGCGCCGCGCGGTAGGCCGCGACCGCCTCCTCCAGCCGCGCCGTTCCGCTCTCGCGCTCGCCGAGGGCTCGAAGCGCGTTGCCGAGGTTGTTCTGGGTCATCGCCCAGTCGAGGGGCGCGCGCTCGCGGGTGCGCTCCTCGAGCGCCGCGCGGTAGGCCGCGACCGCCTCCTCCAGCCGCGCCGTCCCGCTCTCGCGCTCGCCGAGGGCTAGAAGCGCGTTGCCGAGGTTGTTCTGGGTCATCGCCCAGTCGAGGGGCACGCGCTCGCGGGCGTATTCCTCAAGCACCGCGCGGTAGGCCGCGACCGCCTCCTCCAGCCGCGCCGTCCCGCTCTCGCGCTCGCCGAGGAGTGCAAGCGCGTTGCTGAAGTTGTTCTGGGTCCCGGCCCAGTGGAGCGGCACACGCTCGCGGGTGTATTCCTCGAGCGCCGCTCGGTAGGCCGCGACCGCCTCCTCCAGCCGCGCCGTCCCGCCCTCGCGCCCGCCGAGGAATTGAAGCGCGGTGCCGAGGTTGTTCTGGGTCATGGCCCAGGCGAGCGGCACGCGCTCGCGGGTGCGCTCGTCGAGCGCCGCGCGATAGGCTGCGACCGCCTCCTCCAGCCGCGCCGTCCCGCTCTCGCGCTCGCCGAGGGCTTGGAGTACGCTGCCAAGATTGTTCTGAGTCGCGGCCCAGTCGAGGGGCACGCGCTCGCGGGTGTATTCCTCGAGTGCCGCGCGGCAGGCCGCGACCGCCTCCTCGAGCCGCCCCGTCCCGCTCTCGCGCTCGCCGAGGGTTGCAAGCGCGGTGCCGAGGTTGTTCTGGGTCATCGCCCAGTCGAGGGGCACGCGCTCGCGGGTGTGCTCCTTCAGCGCCGCCCGGTAGGCCGCGACCGCCTCCTCCAGCCGCGCCGTCCCGCTCTCGCGCTCGCCAAGGACTTGAAGCGCGGCACCGAGGTCATTCCTCGCAACGCCTTGCTGCTCGGCGCTATTGGCTCGCTCGGCTTCGATCCGGGCGATCTCGATCGCAAGCTCGAGGGAGGCGTTGATCCCCTTGTCGCGTCCCTCGACGTAGAAAGCGTCCCACCGCTGTCGGAGTGCGGCAAAGCGCGGCTCTGGATCCTGGTGCTCGAGGTCGACCGCGGCGGCGATCCGTGCCGCGGCACTCTTGAAGTCGCGACGCAGCCTATCCTGCTCGATCCCTGCTTCGAGGATGCGGACGCCCGCCGCCGTCGACTCGGCCCGCCTTTCCTCCTCGATGCGCCGCCACTCGGCGAAAGCCCGATCCGCCTCCGAGGCCGCGCCCTCGAAGTCCTGTGCGAGCGTCCGCTCGGCGATGCGCTTCAGCACGCTGTCGACGAACTCTCCGAGGTTGCTGCCGCGCCTGCCTTCCTCGACGACCCTGATCGCGGTCTCGACCGCCGCGCGCACCTCCGTCACGGCCTGCTCGAACGAGAGCGCCTCCTCCGGCTTGAGCCGCCGGGCCAGCTCGAGGACCAGCTCGCGGCCGATCCCGGCGTCATCGAGGCGCTCCCGATCCTGAGTCATGACGGTCTTCACGACCGCGTCCAGCTGGGCGCGGATCGCAGCCGTGTCCTCCTTCAGGGCATCGATCTTCTCGGCTTGCGTATCCCGCGGCCTCTCGACCTTCCGGCCAATGAAGTCGCGCACGTGGAGATAGGCATCGCACTCCCGGTCTGCCGGCTTGCAGATGCCCCAGTGATCGGCCGAGATCGGGATGGGTCGAACGCGCGGGAGCCCGGGATCGCTGCTGTCGGGCAGCACGATCGTGCCGAGGATGCGGATCGGCTCGGTTTCGGTGAGCACAAGGTGCGCGATTTCCCGCGCCGCGGCCCAGTCGCGGTACCAGAGGTTCAGCTCGCGCAAGCTCGGATCGTTCCGCACAAGCGATGCCGTCGAGGCGGAGGGCCGGACCAGAAGGCGAAGGCGGTCGCCCAGGGTCGCTTGGCCGGCGCCGGTATGGGGCGTGGCCAGGAACGCGATCTTCTCGACTCGCGCCAACAGCTCCGCCGCGTCGGCGCGGTGGCGCGCCTCGCTCTCGGCGATCCGCAGGAGCTGCTTGATCACGAGGCCGCCGAGGCTGTGGCCTATGAGAACGAGCGGCGCTTCGCGAAGCTTCGGCTGGGTCAGGAGCCGCGCCAGCACGCCGGTCGCGAGGTCCGGGAGATGCATGGCGCGGCCACGCCAGCGCGAGACCGCCGCCTCGTAGCCGACGAGATAGACGCCGACCCCTTCGATCTCCTCCCCGAGCGCCCGCGGCCAGAACCAATCGCCCTCGGCGGCGCCGCCCCAGGTCTCGTCGATGCGTCCGCCGAGCCCGTGCACGAAGACCGCGTTCGCGCGCACGGACCCCGTGGGACTCACGATGTTTCGCAGTTGGACCATGCTCGAAGGGGCTCAACGCCTTGCAATACGCAAGTAATCAGAAGTGCCGCCGGAAGGCGAGACGGCCCGCGATGTTCCCTCCCCCTTGCGGGGAGGGCCGACTCGGCCGAAGGCCGAGCGGGTGGGGGTCGAAGGGCCGGAACGCGACGTCAGCCGCTTTGACACCCCGACCCGAAGCAAGCGCCCTGCTCTCCACCACCGGGCTCACGCCCGCGACCCCCACCCCGCTCGGGGCTTCGCCCCGAGTCGACCCTCCCCGCAAGGGGGAGGGATCAACGCATCGCCCGATGTCGCGGAGGCAGCGCGCGAAGCCGGGCGGAGGAGGTCGGGGGAGGCGACGGCGGCGTGCAACCGCCGCCGGGCCCTTCGTCTCACAGCGGGGATGCCTTGTCGACGCGCCCGGCACCGGCGACAGTGGCGTTCGTAGTCGTTTTACGGGAGAGCGGCCTTGAGCGCGCAAGAGAACAAGAAGCTGATGCAGGAGATCTTCGCCGCGATCGCGGCGGGCGACCGCAAGCCGTTCATGGACGCCCTGGCCGACGACGTGACCATGCGCGTGACCGGACGGAACTCCTGGTCCCGGACGTACAAGGGCAAGGCGGCGCTCGACGGGGAGCTTTACGCTCATTTGCGCACGCTGCTCGCCGAGCCTCGGCGGACGATCCCCTGGAACTTCATCGCCGACGGCGACTATGTCGCGGTGGAGGCGCGCGGCGACATGAGGACGAAGGCCGGAGTTCCCTACGAGAACGAATATTGCCTGGTGTATCGGCTCGAGAACGGCAGGATCGTCGAGTTCAGGGAGTACTGCGACTCGGCCCTGACCGAGTCGGTCCTTGGAGCGTTTCCGGCGTCCGTCGCGAAAGCATGACGGGCCGGCCAGCTACCGCAACGCCCCGATCTCGCGCAGATAGCGCGCGACGCCGGGGTGGAGGAGGTCGGGCGACGAGACGGCGGCCGCGGTGTTGGCGGCGGTGGTCTCGCGGGCCTGCGGCAGGCGGGCCGCAAGCGCCGCCTCGCCCTTGTGCAGGGCCTTGGCGAGGCGGTAGGCGACCTCCTCGTCGAGGGTCGGGCGGGCGAGCACGAAGCTCCACGAGCCAACGGAGGCGATGGCTTCGGCCTGCCCGGGGTAGCTCCCGGCCGGGAGCGTCAGGCGCCTGAGGAAGGGGTGCTTTGCGACGATGCGGTCGATCTCGTCCGGCGTCGGCGCAATGAGGCGGCCGCCGGCCTGCATTGTCGTCGCAAAGCCCGGCCAGCCGGTGCCGCCGCCCCAGAGCGCCGCGGCGCGCCCGTCGAGGACCATGGCCGGGCCGTCGCCGGCGCGCTCCAGGAAGATCGCCTCGAAGTCGCGGTTCTGGTCGAGGCCGACGCCGTCGAGGACATAGCGGGCGAGGATCACGAGGCCGGACCCTCGCGCCCCGAAGGCCACGGGCTTGCCCTTGAGGTCGGCGATGCGCCGGTACGGGCTGTCGCCCCGCACCACGAACAGGCCTGGGGTCGAGTACATGGCGGTCACGACCTTGAGGTTCGCGGGCGCGCGCCCGATCCCGGCCATCGCCTCGTGCACCGCCTCGCCCTGGACGAGGGCGATGTCGAGCTTGCCCTCCTCCAGGAGCGGGATGTTCTCGGCGCTGCCCTTGGTGTTGCGCGCCTCGACCACGAGGGAGGGGTCGGCCTCGCGCACGGTCTCGACGAAGGCCGTCCCATAGACCGGGAAGCCGCCGCCGGGCGTCGCGGTGCCGAGGGTGAGGCGCGTTTCCTGGGCCATGGCGGGACCTGTCGTCGTCATGATGGCGAGAGCGATCGTCATGATGAGAGTGCGGCCAAGGGCGCTCATCATCAAAACCGCCGTCGTTGACGGCAAGAACCGCGAATTCATGTGCACACTCAAGCCCTTGACGCGGAGCCATGAGCCCCGGGCCCTCCGCTTCGCGAAGGCGCGGCATGCCGCGCGGAAAAGCCGAAAACCGGGCACCCTCCCCTCCCCTATTGCGGCGCAATGCCGGCGGCGCGGATCACCTCGCCCCACTTCTCGACGTCGCTGCGCACGACCCGGCGCAGGTGCTCGGGGGTGCGCTCGTCGGGCTTCGGCGGCAGCGAGCCCAATTCCTCGATCCGCCGCCGCACGGCCTCGTCGGCGAGCGCCGCCTGGAGCGCGCCCGAGAGCTTCTGGACCACCTCGGGCGGCGTGCCCTTCGGGGCGAAGACCGCGTTCCAGCCGGTGAAGAGATAAGGCTCGATGCCGGCCTCCTTCGCGGTGGGCACGTCCGGCGTCGCCGGGGAGCGCTCGGGTTGCGCGAGCATCAGGCCGCGGATGGTGCCGGCCTGGATCTGCGGCACGACCGTCGGGGCGAGGTCGCACATCGAATCGATCTGCCCCGCCACGAGGTCGTTCATGGCCGGTCCCGAGCCGCGATAGGGCGTCGAGACGACGCTCATGCCGGTCAGGTGCGCAAGGTAGAGGCAGGCGAGGTGCGGCGTCGAGCCGACGCCGGCGTGGCCGTTCGTGACCTTGCCCGGGTTCGCCTTCGCGTAGTCCAGGAACTCCCGCATGGTCCTCGCCGGAAAGTCCTTGCGCACGACGAAGTAGCCGGGCGTGCCGGCGATGAGGCCGATCGGCTCGAGCTCGCGGGAATCGTACTGGATGCTCTTGTAGAGCGCCGCCGCCGCGCCGTGGCTGCCGAGGCTGCCGACGGTCAAGGTGTAGCCGTCGGGGTCGGCCTTGGCGCCGCGCGCCCCGCCCGTCGTGCCGCCGGCCCCGGCGAGGTTCTCGATCACGATGCGCTGCCCGAGGGTCCGCCCCATGTGGTCGGCGACGATCCGGGCGAGCACGTCCGTCGGCCCGCCCGGCGCGAACACCACGATCATGGTGATGGTGCGCGACGGATAGGCGTCGGCCGCCGCCGGCGTGGTGGCAAGGAGCGGCAGCGCGACGGCGAGCGCCCGCGCGAGAAACGACATTGGCATCGCGGTCAGCTCCCTTCTTTCCCATGCACGAGCGGGATGAACAGGTCCTTCCAGGTCGCGGGCTTCGTCTTGATCGTGCCCGCGAGGTGCATGAACTCGGCGTAGCCCATGACGCCGGTCGGCGTCGTCGAGAAGCGGGTGTCCGGGTCCTCCAGCATCTTCAGGACCTGCTCTGGCGAGACTTTGATGGGCGAGCCGCGCACGAAGATCTCGGCGGCGCCGCGCTTGTCCTTGGCGATGAAGGCGTTCGCCTCGTCGAGGGCCGCGACGAAGGCCTCGGTGAGTTTCGGGTTCTGCTCGACGAAGCGGCGGAGCGCATAGACGACGTCGAGGGTGATGTTGCCGAGCACGTCGACGGAGTTCAGCACCCGGTGGATCTTCGGGTCCTCGAGCTCGAGGTAGGAGAAGGGCGGCGAGGTGAAGTGCGCCGTGATCTCGGTCTTGCCGCTCCTCAGCATCGCGACTCCCTCGGGGTGGGGGATGCCGACGGTGAGCACGTCGAGCTTCGCGAAGTTCTCGCGTCCGAACTCCTTGGCGACGGCCATCTGCAGCACGACCGCCGAGAGCGAGGTCTTGATGCCGGGGAGCGCGATGCGGTCCTTCTCGGTGAAGTCGCGGAGCGACTTGATCTCCGGCCTGTTGGAGTTGAGGTAGAGCGAGGTCGCGCTCATGCCGCTGAGGCCGATCACCTCGGTGCGCGGGTTGCCCTTGCCCTTGGCCCACAGCGTCACGAAGCCCGGCGCGCCGATGCCGGCGATGTCGAGGGTGCCGGCCAGCATCGCGTCGTTGATGATGTTGCCGCCGTCGATGACGAGCCAAGTCACCTTGACCTCGCCGAGGCCGGCTTCCGCGGCCTTCTTCTCCAGGAGCTTCTGGTCCTGCATGACGATGAGCGGCAGGTAGAGGATGCCGAACCCCTTCGAGATGCGGACTTCGTTCGTCTCGGCGCGGACCGGCGCGGCGGCGAGAACGAGAGCGGCGGCGAGGCTCAAGACCCTGGCGGCGAGCATCATGCGGCGTTCCTCCTTGCGGCCCTTATAGCGGGCCTTTGCCCGTCCGGCAGCCGCGAATGAGGACACTCCCTCCCTCAAACGATGGGCACCTGCCCGCGGAGTGCGTGCGTGGCGGCCTCGCCTCAGCCGGGCGTCATGCCCTTGGCTTTGATCACCGCGGCGGCGGCCGGGGTCTTGAGGTAGGTGATGAATGCCCCCGCGGCGCCCGCTTCCTTGGCCTCCGCGGCAACGGCGGCCGTGAAGACGATTTCCTGCTGTAGCTCGGCCGGGAAAGGGCCGACCACATCCAGGCCGGGGGCCGTCAGCACGTTGACGAGGAACACGCCCAATTCGGCGTCGCCCTGCGCAACGGCCTGAACGATCTGGGCAGGCCCTTTCTGCGCCTTCATCTTGGCTTTCATCGCCTCGCCGATGCCCAGACGCTCGAACACCCGCAGGACTTGGGCGCCGGCCGCGCTCTCCGGCACGGAAGCGATGGACTGTGCCCCAAGCAGCGCCGCCTTCAGCGTTTCGGGCGTGCCGACGTCCGGCTTGGGAGCGCCCGAGCGGACTGCGACGCCGAGGCCGACGCGAGCGACGTCGGTGGTCGGACCGGGCACGAACCGGGCTTGCGCGGCGGCATCCTTGAACACCTCGCGAGGAACCACGCCGAGATCGAACGGGCCGCCGGCCGTGGCGAGCTTGATCAATTCGGGGGTGGTGCCGAAGCGAATGACGACCTTGTAGCCGGTCGCGCCCTCGAATTGCGCGGCGAGCTCTTTCAAGGGGGCCGTCATTCCGCCGCCGGCCAGGACCTGAAGCTCGGCCGCCTGCGCCTCGCCGGCCGCTCCCCCAAGGAGAGCAACTCCCGCCCCCAACGCCGACGCGGTGACGATGCGTGCGATGAGTCGCGTCATGATGGTCCTCCCACGGCGTTGGCCGCGCGCATTGCCTTGTGCCGCCGCCGAGGGATCATAAAGCGGATGGCCCGGCGAAGATACGCTGCCGACCTTTCCTTCATGCGCCGGTGATGCGCAATCAGGACGGGACGCGTGCCGCGCTTCCTTGCGGCAAGCCGCCCGCGCTGCTAACTCACCGCCAACTCATCCGACAATGGACAAGCGGCAGGACCGGACCCCGATGGCCCGAGAATTCATCTATCACATGCGCGGCCTCTCGAAGACCTATCCGGGCAACCGGAAGGTGCTCGAGAACATCAACCTCTCGTTCTACCCGGACGCCAAGATCGGCGTGCTCGGCGTCAACGGCTCGGGCAAGTCGACGCTCCTGCGCATCATGGCCGGCATCGACAAGGACTGGACCGGCGACGGCTGGGTCGCGGAAGGGGCGCGGGTCGGCTACCTGCCGCAGGAGCCGCAGCTCGATCCGGGAAAGAACGTCCGCGAGAACGTCATGGAGGGCGTCGCCCCGCAGCAGGCGATCCTCGACCGCTACAACGAGCTCGCCATGAACTACTCGGACGAGACCGCGGACGAGATGACGGCGCTCCAGGACGAGATCGAGGCCAAGGGCCTGTGGGACCTCGATTCCAAGGTCGAGCAGGCCATGGATGCGCTCGGCTGCCCGCCGGACGACTGGCCGGTCGACCGCCTGTCGGGCGGCGAGAGGCGCCGCGTCGCGCTCTGCCGGCTCCTGCTCGAAGAGCCCGAGCTCCTCCTCCTCGACGAGCCGACGAACCACCTCGACGCCGAGACCGTCGCCTGGCTTGAAGGGCACCTGCGTACCTACCCGGGCGCGATCCTGATCGTCACCCACGACCGCTACTTCCTCGACAACGTCACCGGCTGGATCCTCGAGCTCGACCGCGGCCGCGGCATCCCCTACGAGGGCAACTACTCGTCCTGGCTCGAGCAGAAGCAGAAGCGCCTCGCCCAGGAAGGACGCGAGGACGAGGCGCGCCAGCGCACCATCCAGCGCGAGCAGGAATGGGTGCGCGCCTCCCCGAAGGCGCGCCAGGCGAAATCGAAGGCGCGCATCCAGCGCTACGAGGACCTCGTCGCGAAAGCCTCCGAGAAAGGCCCGACGACGGCCCAGATCTTGATCCCGATCGCCGAGCGGCTCGGCAACAACGTGATCGAGTTCGACGGGCTCAAGAAGGGCTTTGGGGACAAGCTCCTGATCGACGGGCTGACCTTCAAGCTGCCGCCTGGCGGCATCGTCGGCATCATCGGCCCGAACGGCGCCGGCAAGACCACGCTGTTCCGCATGATCACCGGGCAGGAGGAGCCGGACGCGGGCGAGATCCGCATCGGCGAGACGGTGCAGCTCGGCTACGTCGACCAGTCCCGCGACACCCTCGACGCGGGCAAGACCCTCTACGAGGAGATCTCCGGCGGCAACGAGGTGCTCTACCTCGGCAAGCGCGAGATCAACGCCCGCGCCTACTGCTCGGCCTTCAACTTCAAGGGCGCCGACCAGCAGAAGAAGGTCGGCGTCCTCTCCGGCGGCGAGCGCAACCGCGTCCACCTCGCCAAGATCTTGAAGTCGGGCTCGAACGTGCTCCTCCTCGACGAGCCCACGAACGACCTCGACGTCGACACGCTGCGCGCCCTCGAGGAGGCCCTCGAGGACTATGCCGGCTGCGCGGTGATCATCAGCCACGACCGCTGGTTCCTCGACCGCATCGCCACCCACATCCTCGCCTTCGAGGGCGACAGCCACGTCGAATGGTTCGAGGGCAACTTCGCCGACTACGAGGAGGACAAGAAGCGCCGCCTCGGGACCGACTCAACGATCCCGCACCGGATCAAGTACAAGAAGTTCTCGCGCTAGAGGCCGGCGCGGCTGCCCCGGCGGCGGGCCGGCCGCGGGCCGGGCCCCGCAGGCGGCTTTGCGACGAGGACAAGCCATGGGCGAG
>DASVPW010000044.1:0-41459 GCA_036389455.1 Beijerinckiaceae bacterium | reverse complement strand
CGCGCGAGCCACGCCGAGAGATCCGCCCGTGCCCGGTCGGTGAGGGCCTTCTTCCTGGCGACAGCCCTGGTGGCGCCGCGCAGCCGGCTGCCGTCCTCGGCCTTCGGCGCCCGCTCGAGAGGCGGGAACAGGCCGAAGTTCGCGTTCATGGGCTGGAACGAGCGCGGTCCCTCATCGATCGTCTCGATGTGGCCGCCGGTGATGTGGGCGATCAGCGCCCCGAGCGCCGTCGTCCCCGGCAGCGGCGGGACCGTCCGTCCGAGCCGCTCGGCGGCGGCGAAGCGGCCGGCCATGAGGCCGACCGCGGCGCTCTCGACGTAGCCCTCGCAGCCGGTGATCTGGCCGGCGAAGCGCAGGCGCGGCATGGCCTTGAGCCGCAGCGTCCCGTCGAGGAGCTTCGGAGAGTTGATGTAGGTGTTGCGGTGGAGCCCCCCGAGGCGGGCGAACTCGGCGTTCTCGAGGCCCGGGATGGTGCGGAAGATGCGGACCTGCTCGCCGTGCTTCAGCTTGGTCTGGAAGCCGACCATGTTGAACAGGGTCCCGAGCGCGTTGTCCTGGCGCAGCTGCACGACCGCGTAGGGCTTCTCGCCGGGCTTGTGCGGGTTCGTGAGCCCGAAGGGCTTCATCGGCCCGTGCCGCAAGGTCTCGCGCCCGCGCTCCGCCATGACCTCGACCGGCAGGCAGCCGTCGAAATAGGGGGTCGAGGCCTCCCACTCCTTGAAGCTCGTCTTGTCGCCGGAGAGCAGCGCGTCGACGAAGGCCTCGTACTCATCGCGGGTCATGGGGCAGTTGATGTAGTCCGCCCCCGTGCCGCCCGGCCCCGCCTTGTCGTAGCGCGACTGGAACCAGGCGATGCCCATGTCGACGGACTCGCGGTAGACGATCGGCGCGATGGCGTCGAAGAAGGCAAGCTCGCCCTCGCCCGTGAGCCCGCGGATCGCGTCGGCGAGGGCCGGGGAGGTGAGGGGGCCGGTCGCGACGATGACCGAGTCCCACTCCTGAGACGGCAGCCCCGCGATCTCGCCGCGCTCGATCGCGACGAGCGGATGCCCTTCGAGGGCCGCCGTGACGGCGTCCGAGAAGCCGTCGCGGTCGACGGCGAGGGCACCCCCCGCCGGCACCTGGTGGGCGTCGCCCTCCCGCATGATGAGGGAGCCCAAGGCGCGCATCTCCTGGTGCAAAAGCCCGACGGCGTTCGCCTCGGCGTCGTCCGAGCGGAACGAGTTCGAGCACACGAGTTCGGCGAGCCCTGCGGTCTTGTGCGCCTCGGTGCCGCGGACCGGCCGCATCTCGTGCAGCACCACGGGCACGCCCGCGTGGGCGATCTGCCACGCGGCCTCCGAGCCGGCGAGCCCGCCGCCGACGACGTGGATGGGTGTCATGCTTCCCGATATCGGGAGCGGGGGCGGGGGATCAAGCGCCCACTGCCCGGCCCCGCGCAGCCGTGGGGGCCCTCTCCCGCGCGCTGCGCGCGCCGCCGAGACGATAAGAGAGGGCGGAATCAAAACGCCCGCCTCAGGGCGGGCGCTTTCGATTGCGGGGGAACGCTCAGACGCCGGCGTGGGTGCGGGCGACGCCGTCGATCTCGAACCGCGAGATGCCGAGATCGTCGAGCTCGCGGTCGGTGAGCTGGGAGAGCTCGCGCACCGTCTCGCGGTAGCTCATCCAGGCCCGGATCTTCGCGAGGATCCAGGATACGAACATGAGAAGACTCCTTTTCTTGCGGCGCCGTTTGACGCCGGGGGTACGCATGCACTTAGTTGTTGCAGTGCAGTATATACGTGCGGCAGCGCACATAAGTGAGATGAAGGCGTGGCCACCAGGTCTGCGCTTGCTGCATGGCAGAGCAAGGAATCCTTAATCGCCAGTGCCCGTCCCGCTCCGACAGCATGGCGATGGGTCTTGAGGTTTCAACCTTCGTTCGAGGCCGCGGTTGCGTTACAAGGCGCGCCTTTCCGCCTCAGGAGCGATTATGGCCGACCTCGTCCTCTACCACGCCGCCCCGTCCCGCTCGTCCATCGCGCTGTGGATGCTGGAGGAGATCGGCGAGCCCTACGACATCCACCTCCTCAGCCTAAAGAAGGGCGAGAACCGGGAGCCCGCCTACCTCGCCGTCAATCCCATGGGAAAGGTCCCGGCGCTCAGGCACGGCGACGCCGTCGTCACCGAGGTCGCGGCGGTCTGCCTCTACCTCGCCGACGCCTTCCCACGCGCCGGCCTCACCGTGCCGGTCGGCGATCCGCGCCGCGGACCATTCCTGAAGTGGCTGTTCTTCGGGCCGGGTGCGCTCGAGCCTGCGATCCTCGACCAGGCCTTCAAGCGCGCCGAGGAGGCGCCCCGCGCCGCGCTGCCCTTCGGCGACTTCGACACCACCATGGACACGGTCGCGAAGGCGGTGACGCCCGGCCCCTGGCTCCTCGGCAACCAGTTCACCGCCGCCGACGTGGTGATCGGGGCAAACCTGCGCTGGGCGACCCACTTCAAGCTCATTCCCGAGCGTCCCGAGTTCCAGGCCTACATCGCGCGCATCGCCGAGCGCCCCGCGGCTAAGCGCGCCGAGGCGAAGGACCAGGAGCTCGCGGCGGCGTGAGCCGCACCCCCTCAGAAAAATTCCGCAAGTGGGAACTTCTGGGCGCTAACATAAGTTAGCACCGACCGGAGGCAACCACATGCACGAGGGCACGTTCAGTCGACCGGTGGTCTTTTTCGCCGAGGAAGCCAACGGCGCGATGCGCCACGTCGAGATGGCCACGGTCGATCAGGGCTTCAAAGCCCTTCATCGCGGACTCGAAGGCTTCTGCCTCCAGGCTCCCGAATGGCATCTCGCCTTCAGCAAGCTCGCCCGGGCGAAGCTCGAGCCGACGTCCGAGCGGATTGAGGCGGCGCGACAGGCGCTCGAGCAGCTCGCCGAGCTGACCCGGGTGACGGGCGTGCAGGCCCTGGCGCGCCGCGTCTCGTCCCGCGCGACCCTTCACTAGCAGGCTCTCCCGCGAAGCGAACCGAGCCTCCTCTCATGCGTTGCCTCACGGGGCAGCGAGGCGCGCGCATGGGTCGGACAGGTTCGAGGGCGGGGGTCTTCGCCTCCGCGGTCTGTGGAGTCCTTCTCGTCGGGCTCGCCACGCCCGCGCGGGCGGCCGATTGCCCCGTCGATCACGACCGGCTCGCCAAGGCGCTGAAGGCGAGCGTCAAGCCCGCCGGCGGACCGAAGAACGGCGGCTTCGAGAACCACCAGTGGGCCGGCGTCGTTTCCCGCGACGGCACCGTCTGCGCGGTCGCCTTCAGCGGCGACAAGGCCGACGACCAGTGGCCCGGCAGCCGCGCCGTCGCCATGGAGAAGGCGTCGACGGCGAACGCCTTCAGCGTCAGTAAAATGGCGCTCTCGACCGCGAACCTCTTCGCCCAGGCCCAGCCCGGGCAGAGCCTCTACGGCATCCTGCAGGCGAGCCCGCCCTCGCCGGAGGCGCTCGCCGGCGACGCGGCGCAGTTCGGCACGCCCTCCGATCCGATGCTCGGCAAGCGCATCGGCGGCGTCGTGGTGTTCGGCGGCGGGCTCGCGCTCTACGACGATGGCGGCGTCGTCGGCGGCCTCGGCGTCAGCGGCGATTCGTCCTGCGCCGATCACAATGTCGCTTGGCGCGTGCGCACGGCGCTCGGGCTTGATAAGGTGCCGGCGGGGGTCAGTCCCGGGCGCAAGGACGCGATCGTCTACGACCTCGGGCCCGACGGGAAAAGCGCTTCAGGTTTCGGCCACGTGAAGTGCGCAGGCGACGAGGCCGACGTGGCGAACGAGCTGGCTGCCGGCGTCGGCGGCCAGTCGCTCAAGTGACCCGAGTGCTCCACGGCGCGCCCGGATTTCAGGCGCCCGGCTCCCCCATATGCCTCCTCAAGAGGTAGCGACATGGCAAAGCGGCACGACATCTCCGATTGGTCCGATCCGGACGAGCCGAGGAGAGGCTCGCTCGGCATGAAGCTCGTTCTGTTCGGCGCGCTCCTGCCCGTGTTCCTCGCGGCCGTCCTCGTCGGCGGGTTCCTTCTCGCCCGCGGCACCGGCGAGCGTGCCGCGACCGTGACGGCGGGCGAGGCGCCGCTCGATTGCTCGTCCGCCCGCGACGCCTGGCGCTCGGCGTGCCGGACGGCGGCGTCCGTCGGCGATGGCCCGAGCACGACCGGGGGGATCGAGCCCAGGGCCACCGGCCGCTCGTCGACGGTCAAGACCGCGGCCGCGGAGCCCGTCAATCAGGTCAAGGAGCCCGCAAAGCCCGTCGCAGCCGCGCCCGCCAAGGTTCCGCCGCCGCCGGCGCGCCCCGCCGCCCGCGAGCCGGACAGGACCCAAGACGCTGCCGCCCTGGCGGAGGCGCCGAAGCCCGCCGCGACGCCCGCCCCCGAACGCAGTGCGGCCGTTCCATCGGAAGAGGCCGTGCCGGCCATGAGGCCGCGCCTTGCGGCAACGCCGAAAGCCGAGCCGAAGCCCGCCGCGATGCCCATGCCGGAGCGTGCCGCTCCGCCCGAGGAACCCGTGCCGGCGAAGCCGCGCCTTGCCGCGGTCCCGGAGCCGGCCGCTCCGAAGCCGCCTGTGGTCGCGCCGCCCGAGCCCGCGCTGCCGGTCGACGAGAAGACCTTTGCGACCCCGTCCGCGAAGCCCGGGGAGAGCGCAAGATCCGAGCGCGCCGCGATCCCGGAGCGCGCCGCGCCCGAGCGCAGGCGGGACGTGGAGCGGACCGCGGCCCTGCCGGCCTCGCGGGCAGTCGTCCGCGAGCGCGAGCGGGCGGTCGCCGAGCGCGACGAGGAGCCCGCTCCCCGTCTTGCGCGCCATCGCGCCAAGGCGGAGGCCGCGCGCGCCGTCGCGGCGGCCCGCTCCAGGGTCGTGAAGCAGCGCGTCCGCACGGCGCGGGCACGCATGCGCGAGGCCGCGCCCGACCTCGACGGCGGCTATCGCGTCACGAGCCAGCGGATCTACATGCTTCCGGGCGGGCAGCAGGTGGTGGTGCACACGAGGCCCCGCGCCGAGGACGTGCGCGATCTCCTGGCCGAGCACCGGGCCCGGTTCGGCGCGCGCCGGGTGGCGTCGCCCTATTGGGGCGCCCCTTCCTACGGCGGATGGCACTCCGCCTCGGAGTGGTGAGCCGCTCCGGCTAGCGCTCCGGACCGGGCGGCGGGGCCGGCGCGAAGGGGGTGGGAGCGGGCGCCGGCTCAAGCGCTGCGGCCGCCGCCGGTCCGTCCTCGACCGCGGGCGCCCGGCGCCGCTGTGCCGGGGGACGGATGTCGCTCGCCCGGCCGATGCTGCGGGACGATCCGGTCGCCGCGGGCTCGTCCTCGGCCGCAGGCACCCGAGGCCGCTCGACGATGGTCCGGCGCGTGCCGCCCGCAGCGCGCGCGGCTTCGCCCCGCCGCGGCGATCCCGTGACCGCCGGCCCGTCTCCCGTGGCCCGCCGCTTCGCGAGCCGAGGCGCAGGGCGGGGCGCGGCAGCCGCGCCGACGCCTTCGCCCGCGTCGAGGTGGATGATGCCGTTGCGATAGCTCTGGACGCCCGCGACCTCGCGCCGGGTGCGCAAATAGGCGACGACCTCGGCGGCCGGCGCCGCGGTCCTGACGTCCACGGCGCGGCAGGCCTCGTGCATCTTCGCGCGCACGCTGCCCGGGGTGTGGTTGTCGGTGTGGAGCTCCTTCGTGGAGACGACCTTCACCTCGCCGAACTTTCCGGCGAGGTCCGAAAGCACGCCGCGCAATCCCTCCGGGAGGCATTCGGTCGGCGCCGCGGCGCTCTCCGCCACCGCTCCGGACCGAGCCGGCATGGCCGGAGCGGCAGGCTCGACGAGAGGCGGGGAGGACGGGACGCCCGCCGTCGCGGGCAGCTCGGGGGATGGAGCCGCGGGAGCTGCCGCTGCAGGCGGGCTCGCCGGCTCCTGCGCCGGGATGGGAGAGGGCGAAACGAGGGGCGTCTCGGGACGGGCAGCCGGGACGCTCGCAGGGGCGGGTGGTTCCGGCACGACGGGCGCGGGCGCCGGGGACGGCGCGACCGCGGCTGTCCGCGCCGGCTCGGGTGTTTGGGGAGCGGACGCTCGAGGAGCGGCCGGCTTCGTCTCCGCGGCAGGCCGGGCCGCCTCCGACTGTTTGCCGCCCTGCCGCGAGACCTCGACCACCACGAGCCCGCCCGTCGCCGCGAGCGCCAGGACGGCGGCGCCGGCCACGTACCAGCCGACGGACGCCGACGCTCGCCTCGTCGACAGGACGTGCGGACGCAGGGACGCGCTTCGAGACAGCTTCGGCAACGTTTGGCTACTCCAATGGACCGGACTTCCGCTGCGACAGAATAACCCGCTTCCCGGACGGACGTTCGAGGTGCCCGGCGGAATCGGCGGTCTCGCGGCGGCACTGTGGCGGCCGCATGGACAGCCCTGCAGATGCCGCATGAAAGCCCCGGCTGAGCCGGAACCAACGGCCCTCCCGCCGGTTACCCAGGCAACCCCACCAGGAGAGGATTTGCCATGCGTCATCACCTTCTTGCCGCGGGCGCGCTCGTCGCCCTTCTTGCCGCCCCCATGGCGGCGCAGGCCCAGAGCGGCGCGGCGGCCGGCGCCACCACGGGCGCGGTCGGCGGCGCGATCGTCGGCGGGCCGGTCGGCGCCGTCGTCGGCGGCGTCGGCGGCGCGATTGTCGGCGGCATCGCCGACCAGCAGCGTCCCGAGTTCCGCAACTACGTGGTCGAGCGGCGGGTGCCGTCCTACCACTACACCCAGCAGGTCCGCGTCGGGGCGCAACTGCCGTCGAGCGGCGTGACATACTACGAGGTCCCGGCCCAGTACGGCGTGCGCGAGTACCGCTACACGGTCGTGAACGACCGCCCGGTCCTCGTCGACCCGCGCACCCACACGATTGTGCAGGTCATCGAGTAACCCGCACCCAGCAGTCTTCACGGAAAGGCGGCCTCCAGGCCGCCTTTTTCGTTGGACGGCGCGCTTTCCAAGCTCGCCGGAACGGCGACGCTTGAGCTACGTTCTCGTCGAGAGCCACCGAACCGCAGGCCGCCCATGCCCCGCGCCATCACACGCTTCCTGCTGACCCTCGCCGCGCTGTCCGGCCTGACGGCGGCGCAGGCGGCCTCCCCTTATCCGGTGAACATCGAGCGCCAGCGCGGCGAGACGCTGATCATCAAACACACCCCGCCGCCGGGCGAAGTCCGGGTGCGCAGAGTCCTGAGGGCGAAGGCCGTGCGCCGCCACCGGGTGCACCGGCCGAAGGTCGTCACGGTCCGAAAGGTCCACCGTCGGGTCGTCGCGTGGCGCCATAACCCGGCGCTTGCAGGCGGCTGCCGGGACGGCGGCTACGTGCGCCTCGCCGTGCCTCCGTCCGGGACCGTCCAGCTTCTGCACCGGGACATCTGCGAAGGCGTCGCCCCGATCGATTCAAGGCCGGGCGCGGCACGGCCTTGGCGGCGATGACGGAGGACCGCGCCGGCGCGAGCGAGCCGGCGTGAAGATCTGGCTGTCCGCCTTTGCCCTGGCCTCGAGCCTCCTTGGCCCGGCCGGCGCGCAGGAGCCGCTGCCGCCGATCACGGTCTGCCCGTCCGGGATCGAGGACGAGGACGCCGCGGCGCGGGAGCGGCTGGAGCGGCTCGTGCGGCGCCGCGACGGGACCGGGTACCGCTTCCGGCACATCTGCACCCACTGCGCGAACGGCGCCGAGGCCGCGGGGACGCGGTTCTACCCCTTCCAGGCGCTGAGCCCGGGCAAGCCGGGGCCGGAGTAGCGGGCCGGCTCAGGCCGCCGCGTCGAGCGCCTGGTCGAGGTCCGCGATGAGATCCTCCGGATCCTCGAGGCCGATCGAGAGACGCACCACCTCGGGGCCGGCGCCGGCGGCCTTGCGCTGCTCGTCGGTGAGCTGGCGGTGCGTCGTCGAGGCCGGATGGATCACGAGCGAGCGCGTGTCGCCGATGTTGGCAAGGTGCGAGAACAGCTTGAGGTTCGACACGAGGCGCACGCCGGCGTCGTAGCCGCCCTCGAGGCCGAAGGTGAAGACCGCGCCCGCGCCCTTCGGGCAGTAGCGCTTGGCGAGGTTGTGGTAGCGGTCGCCGCGAAGGCCCGGATAGCTCACCCAGGTCACGGCCTTGTGGCCGTCGAGGTGCTCGGCGACGGTGAGCGCGTTGTCCGAGTGGCGCTGCATGCGCAAGGGGAGGGTCTCGATGCCCTGCAGGATCAGGAAGGCGTTGAAGGGGGAGAGCGCCGGCCCCATGTCGCGAAGCCCGAGCACCCGGGTCGCGATCGCGAAGGCGAAGTTGCCGAAGGTCTCGCCGAGCACCATGCCGCCGTACTCGGGGCGCGGCTTCGACAGCATCGGGTAGCGGTCGTCGCCGACCCAGTTGAACGAGCCGCCGTCGACGATGACGCCGCCGATCGAGTTGCCGTGGCCGCCCAAGAACTTCGTCGCCGAATGCACGACGATGTCGGCGCCGTACTCGAAGGGACGGATGAGGTAGGGCGATGCCATCGTGTTGTCGACGATGAACGGGATCTTGTGCTTCTTCGCGATCCTGCCGATCGCCTCGAGGTCGACGATGACGCCGCCCGGGTTCGCGATCGACTCGACGAAGATCGCCTTCGTCCGCGGCGTCACCGCCGCCTCGAATTCGGACGGGTCGTCGCTGTCGGCCCACACGACCTGCCAGCCGAAGTTCTTGTACGAGTGGTTGAACTGGTTGATCGAGCCGCCGTAGAGCTTGCGCGCCGCGACGAATTCGTCGCCCGGCTGCATCAGGGCGTGCATGGTCAGGAACTCGGCCGCGTGGCCGGACGCCACGGCGAGGCCGGCGGTGCCGCCCTCGAGCGCCGCGACCCGCTCCTCGAGCACCGCGCAGGTCGGGTTGCCGATGCGCGAGTAGATGTTGCCGAAAGCCTGGAGGCCGAACAGCGAGGCGGCGTGGTCGACGTCGTCGAAGACGAAGGAGGTGGTCTGGTAGATCGGCGTCGCCCGCGCGCCGGTGGCCGCGTCGGGGGCCGCGCCGGCATGGATCGCGAGGGTGTTGAAGCCGGGCATGCGGTCGGTCATCGAAGGCTCCTTCAGGGGGCTGCTCGGCCAGGCTCATTCTTTAAGACGAACGCAATATCCATTTAAAAGAACGATTTGCCAGCGTCAACGCGGGTCGCCGGAGCCTGTGTTCCCGCTCGAATTTATAAGGTGTGGCCGGAATGCCGCAGGTTGCCGTCGTGCCGGTTTTCAGGCGCGACGGGGGCTCGCACGCTGTGGGACCATCCCTCTCCTACATTCCTTCCTCTACGTCTGGTTGTCCTCGGGATGCTTAATTTTTGCTTGCCGCAATACCGGAAACGACGCATCATCTTGTCAAGAACACAAGTTCACCTGGGGCAGATCCAGCTGAAAAAGAGGCAGAAACGCTTCGCCCCGCGGGGGTGAAAAAAGCGTTCTGCGACGATCACAGAAGGGGGCGGACCAATGGCAGGTACTATCGATCTCACGGTCGCAGGCGCGTCCGGCAATATCGGCGGAGCCATTTTCACGAACGAGCAGGCTCAGCCAGCGGGGACGGGCGTTTTCGACTCGTTCGTGCAGATCCAGCACAGCGGCTCCGAGCAGGGCTACAACACCAGCGCTCAGCATCAGTTCGACGAGACCACGTCGCTCCAGCACAACCATTCGATCCTCCTGGCCGACGTCCCGATCGTGTTCGGCGACGGAACGAACGGCACGGAGGAGGGGGTCGCGTACCGGGAGTTCCTGCTCGACGCCAACGATCCGTCTGGGTCGAGCAACCGTCTGTCCCTCGACAAGCTGCAGATCTGGCAGGAAGAATCGGGCAGCCTCAACAACTTCACCCCCGGCACCGGATTTGCCGGCGCCCACACCAACTATCTGGCCTACAACCTCGACGCCGGCGGCGACCGCTGGGTGGCGATCAACGCGGCGCTCTCGTCCGGAAGCGGCGGGAGCGACATGCGCCTGCTCATCCCCGACAGTTTCTTCATCAACGACGCCGCCCACCGCTACGTCACGCTCTATTCCGCCTTCGGCTTGCAGGGCGGCACCTGGGGCACGGACGGCGGCTTCGAGGAATGGGGCCTCACCCATGCCAGCGGCGGCGCCAAGTCGGCCCTCGTCGTGAACAAGTCCGCGACGGTTCCGGGCGGCACCGCCGACACCGTCGGCGAGGTGATCGACTACACGATCACGGTCGCGAACACCGGCAACACGGCGCTGACCGGCCTCACGGTCGCCGACCCGGCGGTGAGCAACCTCGCTCCGGTCCTGAGCGGCGGGTTCAACATCGGCGACACGAACCAGGACGGCAACCTCGGCGCCGGCGAGACCTGGCGCTACACGGCGAATCATACGGTGACGCAGGACGACCTCGACAGCAACGGCGGCGGCGACGGGGTCATCGAGAACATCGCGACGGCGGATACCGACCAGACCGCTCCGGTCACCGCCTCGGCGGTCGTGGCGGTGGACCAGAGGCGCCAAGTCGATCTCGTGAAGACGGCGGACGTGACGTCGGTGGACGGCGCCGGCGACGTGATCACCTACACGGTCACGGTCACGAATACCGGCAACACGACCCTGACCAACCCCGTGGTGACCGATCCGCAGGTCACCCACACGACCCCGATCCTGGACTTCAACGCTCCGATCCTGGGGGCCGAGCTCCTGGCTGGCGTTCTGAACGGCGACTACAACGTCGGCGACCTGAACCAGAACGGCTTTGAGGACCCGGCTATCCCTCCCGGCCCGGGCAATCCCACCGGCACCCCCGCCGAGGTGTTCGTGTTCGTGAACGCCGGCGACACCAACCAGAACGGCGTCCAGGATCCGGGTGAGACCTTCGAGTTCGCCAATGCCGGCGACACCAACCAGAACGGCGCCGAAGACACCGGCGAGACCTTCCAGTACTACAACGCCGGCGACACCAACCACAACGGCGTCGAAGACGACGGCGAGACGTTCCAGATCATCGTCAGCCACGAGCTCACGGGGGCCGACACCGACAACGACGGCTTCAACGACGGCGACGTGAACCACGACGACAGGCTCAACGTCGGCGAGACCTGGACCTATAATACGGCGAGCCACACGCTGACGCAGGACGAGATCGACAACGGCGGCGTCGTCGACCCCGGCCTGAGCATCGACAACACGGCGAGCGTGACCACGAACCAAAACGCGGGCGATAGCGGCAGCGTATCCGTCACGGTCGATCAGAACCCGCACGTGACGCTCGTCAAGACCGCCACGGTGCCGGGCGGCACGGCGGATGCCGCGGGCGAGGTGATCCACTACGACATCGCGATCACGAACGACGGCAACATGACGCTGACCACTCCGGTGGTGAGCGATCCGTCGATCGGCAATCTCGCCGGCGTCGACGCCGACAACGACACGTTCAACGACGGCGACACCGACCAGGACGGCAAGCTCGATCTCGGCGAGACGTGGGCCTACACCGGGAGCCACACGCTGACGCAGGCCGAGATCGACAACGGCGGCGTCGTCGACTCCGGCCTGAGCATCGACAACACGGCTTCCGTGACCACCGGCCAGGGCGCGACCGCGAGCGACAGCGTGTCCGTCACGATCGAGCAGAACCCGCACGTGACGCTCGTCAAGACCGCCACGGTGCCGGGCGGCACGGCGGACGCCGCGGGCGAGGTGATCGCCTACGCCATCACGGTGACGAACGACGGCAACATGACGCTGACCAACCCGGTGGTGAGCGATCCGTCGGCGAGCGGCCTCGCCGGGGTCGACGCCAACAGCGACACGTTCAACGACGGCGACACGAACCACGACGGCAAGCTCGGCATCGGCGAGACGTGGCAGTACACGGCGAGCCACATGGTGACGCAGCCCGAGATGGACGCCGGCGGGACGATCGACAACACGGCCTCGGTCGCCACCAATCAGGGCGCGTCGGCGAGCGACGATGCCTCGGTCACGGTCGAGCAGCGCGCCAGCATCATGCTGGACAAGGCCGGCACCTTCAACGACGAGGACCAGGACGGCTTCGCCGATGTCGGCGAGACCATCGGCTACGTGTTCACGGTGACGAACACCGGCAACGTCACCCAGCACAACGCCGGCGTCGCCGACCTCGACGGCAACGTGGCGGTGACCGGCTCGACGATCGCCTCCCTCGCCCCCGGCGCCTCGGACTCGAGCTGGACCGGCACCTACACGATCCAGCAGACCGACGTCGACGCGGGGTCCTTCGAGAACACCGCGGTCGTCCAGTCGGACGAGGCGAGCGACCCCGACACCGAGATCGTCACGCTGCCGCAGGACCCCGGCGGCGGCGTCCCCGACATCACGCTCGACAAGATCGGCACCTTCAACGACGTGAACCACAACGGCTTCGCCGACCTCGGCGACACCATCAGCTTCGTGTTCAAGGTGACGAACACCGGCACCGCCACCCTGCACAACATCGGCGTCGCCGACCTCGACGGCAACACGGCGGTGACCGGCTCGACCATCGCCTCGCTCGCGCCCGGCGCCTCGGACTCGAGCTGGACCGGCAGCCACGCGATCGACCAGGCCGACCTCGACGCGGGCTCCTTCGAGAACACGGCCGTTGCGATCTCGGACGAGGTGAGCGATCCCGACACCGAGACCGTGACGCTGTCGCAGGCGCCGCCGCCGCAAGCGGTGCAGAACCCGGACTGGCTCTTCTACGTGTAGGGAACCGCGGGCGCGGGCGAAAGCCTGCGCCCGTCGGCCTGCGTCGGTGGGCCGGCGCTTACCGCGCCGGCGCCGGCTCGAGCCCGCTCTTCCTGATCGCCGGCGCCGCCTCCGGCGCGGCGAGGCAGGCGATGAGGGCGCGCGCCGCGTCCGGCTCCTTCGCGTTCGCCGCGACGCCGGCCGAGAACACGGTGACGCGCTGGAGCTCAGCCGGCAGGGGACCGACGATGTCGATGCCCTCGATCGGCAAGAGCTCGCTCAACTGCTGGAAGCCGATCTCGGCCTCGCCGCGGGCGACGACCGCGCCGACCCGCTCGCTCAGGATCCTCCGGCTCTTCGCCATAATCGCGCCGGAGGGGTCGAGGCGCGGGAACACCTCGGTCGAGAGATAGACGCCGCTCGCGCTCGCCGAATAGGCAATCGACGGCGCCTCCATGAGCGCACGCCGGAACGCCTCGACGGAGCCGATGTCGGGCTTTGGCGCTCCGGCCCGCACCGCCATGGCGATGGACGAGTGGGCGAGGTCGACACGGCTACCGGCGACGGCTTTGCCCTCCGCGATCATCTGGTCGAGGGCGGGCGCCGCCATGATCAGGACGTCGGCGGGCTCGCCGCGGGCGAGCCGCATCGGGATCGCATCCGGTGCGTTCCCCATCGAGGCGCCCCAGGCCGTCTCGACCGTGTTGCCGGTCGCGCGCTCGCACCCGGGCGCGAGGTCCTTGTAGGCCGCCGTGAACCCGCCGGAGTTCATGACCTTGATTTCAGCCGCGGGCGCCGGGGCGGCGAAGGGCAGGGCGGCGGCGAGCGCGAGCGCCGCGGGACCGATCGAACGCATGCCGTCTCTCCTTTGCTCTCTCCTCGGCGGCGCTGGGACGCGACGGATGGGCGGAGCTACCCGGTCTTTATAAGCCCAGCTGGCAGCTTTCACAGCCTGCGCGCGGTCACCGCCTCACCCGCCTCACCCTCGCCGGTAGCCCGGGTTCTTCACCTTCACCCAGTGCGGGCAGCGGCCGCTTTTGTAGGGGCGGTCGAGGCGCTTCGAGACGATGCCCTCGAGGTTCATGCGGGAGGCCTCGCGGAACATCGCCTCGCCGTGCCCACCCTCGAGGTGCTCCGAGAACTTCAGCGCCGCCGGCGCCCCGTCGAGGAGGGCCGCCAGGCGCGCGCGGCGCTCGGACAGCGGCAGCGGCCGCAGGTCCTTCCCGTCGAGGAACAGGAGGTCGAAGGCGTAGAGGCAGGCCGCGGCGCCGCCGGCGCGCGAGAGCAGCGCATGGAAGTCGGGCAGCCCCGCGGGCGAATGGGCGACCGCCTCGCCGTCGATCACCGCGTCCCCGGCGAGCCGGCCGAGCGCCGAGGCGATCGCCGTAAACGCAGCGCCGTGGTCGCGCGCGCTGCGGCTCCACAGCCGGACCCGGCCGCCGTCCCGGCGGGCGAGGATCCTAAAGCCGTCGTGCTTGAGCTCGTGAATCCACCCGGACCCGGCCGGCACGACCCGCGACAGCATCGGCTGGCAGGGGACGATGAAGCCCGTCGGTGTCGCGCGGCCGCGGAGCGAGGAAGGGGTACGCCACAGCATGGAGAGCCGCCGCAGACGGATGCAACCATAGAAGTCAGATCGCATATACACTCGTATTGAGAGCAATACGAGTCCGCCCAACCGAAGGTTGGGGAGAACCAAATCGGATCAGGTCGTTGCGTCGCTATGCCAGGGCGTCGCAGGACAGGGCGACGGGCGACGCTCCCAGCCCGATATCGCTCTCCATCACCAGCCTCGTCGGGACGACTTCGGCAATCGAGATCGGGAGGGGGCCCTCACGTCCCGCGGTGATGCGCGCCGGCGGCGGGTCCCTTCAGGATCAGGAAATTCTGCATCATGCCGGTGTCCTCATGCGGGAGGATGTGGCAGTGGAACACGGATTTCCCGGTCCACTGCTTGAAGCGCATGCGGATCACCACCGTGGTCGCGGCCGGCACCCAGATCGTGTCCTGGATCGTGCCCGGCGGCTGCTTCACGCCGCCGATCGAGATCACCTCGAACGAGTTGACGTGGATATGGAAGGGGTGGCCCTCGGTGCCGCCGTGATGGGCGTCGCCGACGACGATGTGCCACTCCTCGGCGTCGCCGAGCCGCACGACGGTCGGGACCTCGGTCTCGGCGTAGAGGGCGTTGTTGATGAGGAAGTCGATGCCGACCGTCTTGTTCAGGACGCCGGGGAAGTTGCCGGCGAACTCGAAGCGCCTGATCCGCTTGATCTCGCTGTCCTTGATCAGCGGATAGTCCCGCATCGGCAGGGGCAGCGCCGTCGGCAGCGCCATGTCCTTCGGCGGCCCCGCGATCTCGATCTCGGCGATGACCTTCTCGGCGCTCTGCAGGAACTGCTGCGTCTGGGCGAGCTGCAGGATGCGGTAGACGCCGGGCTGCGCGCTCCCCTTGATCAGGAACTCGGCCCGGTTCGAGGGGCCGAGCAGGACCTGCCCCTTCACCGGGTCAGCGGGCATCACCCGCGGCGCGCCGTAGTTGACCCCGTCCATGGCGAGGAGGTGCATGTCGTGCCCCTCGACCAGGATCGGCATCATGTTGTCGGAGTTGGCGTTGAGCATGCGGAAGCGGACCACCTCGCCGGGCGCGATCCTGAAGCGCGTCGGGGCGAGCTGCGTCCCGATCGGCTGCTGCGGGTTCCCGCCGGGCTGCCCGTTGTGGACCTCCTTGAAGAACGGCCGGCCGTTGAGGAGGAAGTAGCGCAGGGCGTAGTCGCCGGTCGTGAAGCCGCCCTTCAGGTTCGGCTGCACCGCCCCGTTGATCGTGACCTGGCCGGTGAAGGTCTGCCAGATCGCGTTCTGCTGCGGCTCGTAGGTCCACAGGTCCGGCACCGTGTCGCTCGGGAACAGGCCGATGTCCTGCACCGCGAGGAGGATGTCCCGGGCGGCCTTGATCTCCGGCACCTCGTCGATCGCCCCGTAGACGATCATCGCCCCGGCCATGCCGGTGACGGCCTGCACCACCGTCGAGCCGTGATGATGGGGGTGGTACCAGTACAGGCCGGGCGGCTGGCTCGCCGGCACGTCGAAGACGTAGTCCTTCTGCTCGCCGGAGCGGATCGAGATCATCTGCGCGAGGGGGTTCGAGGTCCCGACCGGCTCGAACAGGTGCGGGATCACGTCCATGCCATGGAGATGCAGGTTCGTGGCGTCGAACTGGTGCGGCACGTCGTGATTGCCGTCCCAGGCCGGCGACTCGAAGAGGGGCAGGAGGTTCCTGACCCGGATCCTGAGCCGGTCGCCCGGGAAGGTCTTGATCAGCGGCCCCGGCACCTGCCCGTTGTAGGCCCTGAGCCGCACCCGGTTGCCGTCGAGCGTGGTGTCCTTGAAGGCGCTTGTCAGGGTGACGAGCGGGCTCGGCGGCCGGCGCGCCGGCTGGGCGGCGGCCTCCGACAATCTCGCCGCGGGTGCCTGCAGGCCGGCCGCCGCGGCGCCCGCCGCGACGAACTGGCGTCGGGACAGCTTCTTCACGCTAAGGCTCCTTCCGCGGTCAGAACTGGTCCGGGTCCTTGCAGGGGACCGGGGCTTTCGCGGTGTTGAACTGCCCGTATTGCCCGAACGCCACCTCGAGCTGAAGCGAGGTGTCGAGGGGAACGGCCTCCGGGAAGCGCCCGCCCGGGAAGCTCTGGGGCGCCTGAACGTTCTGGAAGTAGGAGGCGTTGTCGAGGGAGTACTGCTGGCACATGCCGGCAAAGCCGAAGGACGGCGGCACGTTCGAGCCCATGGTGGAGACCGCCCCGTTCGGCGCTGAGAACGCGCTCGCATGGCACGACACGCAGGACGACTCCTTGTTGTCGACCGGACCGGCGAGGCGCTTGTTGCAGCCGAAATGCTCGAAGATCTTGATGTCGGGGTTGAGCACCGTCTGCTGCGCCGCGACCGACTCGCTTTGCGGCACCGCCGGGAAGGTCCACGGATCTGAGCCCCACTGCAGCCCGAGCGGAACAAGCCGGTCCCAGAAGGTGGCGCCCGGCCGGGTGCCGTCGTAGCCGAACGTCCCGTAGACCCAGCGGGTCGGCGAGCGCGGGTCGACGACCGCGACGTCGACCTGGATCATGCGCGAGACCTGGACCTCGCGCCGGCACAGGTAGGCCTTGGTCTTGGGATCGACCGCGTGCCGGTTCACGCGCCATTCCGGCGAGCCCCTGAGATAGGGCACGCAGTCGGGGGGCGCGTTCGTGGTCAGGAACTTGACCACGACGGTATTGGCCGGGAACGGCAGCCCGTCGGGCATCGGCGAGCCGAGGTAGCTCACGACCTTCGGCCGGCCGTTCTTGGGGATCGCCTTCCCGAGCGCGTAGCCGCCCCACTCGTTGTAGTAGCCGACCGCCCAGGTCTCGAAGCCGTGCGGGTACTGGGTCTGGCAGTCCTGCGTCGTGCCGGCCGGGAAGCTGACGCCGCGCTTCGGCTGACCCTTGCCGTTGATGAAGTCCGAGAGATGCGCCGTGCGCTCGTTCGTGGTGCCGTGGAGGAACTCGCGCCCCGCGGTCGGGTCATAGGCCATCCACGGCACGTTGAACCAGCGCGTCCTGCCGTTCACGGCGACCTGGAACCCGACCTCGTCCCGGAACTGCGGGTCCTGGCCCTGGCGCATGTAGGCGAGGATCCGGTTCATGTAATCGGCCCACGGTCCGCTCCAGGTCAGCTGGGGCGGCGGAAACTGCGGCGTGAAGTCCACCTTCACGTTCAGCCACGTGCATTCGGGGCACGCCGCCGGAGGCTGGGCCGGATAATCGCGGC
This sequence comes from Beijerinckiaceae bacterium, assembly GCA_036389455.1. Taxonomy (GTDB): domain Bacteria; phylum Pseudomonadota; class Alphaproteobacteria; order Rhizobiales; family Beijerinckiaceae; genus JAJKJG01. Next base: position 23,996 of record DASVPW010000044.1, on the reverse strand, counting down.
TCAGCCTGAACCGGCGCGGCGGCGGGTTCGGGGGCAGCTTGTCGACGGTGTCCCGGAAGGCGAGCGCGGCGGGGTCGTTCCCGCCCTGGGCGAGAGCCGCCGAGGCGCCCATGGCGAGCATCGCGGCCAGGAGCACCGGAAGGGCATGCCGCTGGGGCGTTCCACGGGACGGGGTGCGGTCGATCTTCATGATGATGTCCTCGGGGCTGGCTTCGACAGGTCACGGACGGGCGAGCCGTCTCCGGCGCGCGGGGCTGCGACGCGCGGCGGCGGAATGTTTCCACACTCTTGAGAGCAGGCACGAGCGCCGCAATCCGGCGGCGGGTGTCGTGTGAAGTACGCGCCCGGAGCGCCGCCTCCATGGCGCGAGGGCAATCATGAGGACCGTGCAGCGGCAACTGCTGGCATTAATCTACGTAAATTCAACTTGAAGTAAAATAGGGTGTCAAGGCTGGCTCAAAGTCCCGAGACCGGCGGGGCGAATCCGGGCCACCTTGTCAGGCTCCGCGCGCGGGCGACGAGTCTCACAGCTTGAACGTGAGCCGGCAGATCGCGCCGTGGTCGCTCAGCATCTCGAGCCTCGCTCCGATCTGCTGGGCGAGCGAGCGCACGATCCTGAGGCCGAGGCTGTTCGTCCGCTCGACGTCGAAGCCGTCCGGCAGCCCGGCGCCGTCGTCCCGGACGGTGAGCAGCATCAGCTCCGGCTCGAGGCCGTGCGGGCGCAGGTCGAGGCTGAGCGTCCCCTCGGAGCGCCCGGCGAGGCCGTGCTCAAGGGCATTGCTCAGGAGTTCCACCACGATGAGCGCGATCGGCACCGCCTTGTCGCTCGGTAGGGGCAAGCCCTCCGGCGCCGAGACCCGGCAGGCGATGCAGTCGACGCCCGCGGTCTCGCGCACGTCCTGGCACAGGTCCTCGAGGAAGGCCTTGAAGTCGAGCCCGGCGGCGGGGTCGTGCAGCTTGCGGTGCAACTTCGCGATCAGGATCAGCCGGGCCGACGCCTCGGCGAGGGCGGCTCGCGCCTGCGGGTCCGCGACGGTCGCCTTCTGCAGGGTCATGAGCCCGGAGACGACCTGGAGGTTGTTCGAGACCCGGTGCTGCAGCTCCGTGAAGAGCAGCTCGCGGTGGGCCGCGAGGTTCGCGTTGCGGCGCCGCTCCGCCTGCAGCCGGTCGGCCGCCGTCTGCATGGCGTGGATCACGGCGAGATTCGCGGCGATCACGAAACCGTAGAGGCCGAGCGCCAGCAGCGCGCCCGCGTCGAGGCCGAAGGAGCGCGCCGGCGGCAGGAAGAAGAACCAGGCCGCGACCCCGCTCGCGAGCGCAACGAGGAGTCCGGGGCCGAGGCCCGCCACGAAGGCGGTCAGAAGGACCGCCGGGAAGAACGTCACGAAGGGGAGGCCCGGCGGCAACGCCTCGTCGAGGGCAAAGCGCAAGAGGAACGCCGCGAAGAACGTCACGACCGCGAGGCCATAGCCGAGATGCGGCGCCTGGCGCCAGCCCATCCAGCGCGTCGCGAACGAGGCGTCGAGATCGTCCGCCGCCGTGGCCGTCAGCTGTGGCACTTCCCGTCCCATCCCATAGCCGCTTCGGACTTTCCGTCTGGGACGATAACGGCCAAGCCCCGCGCCAAGGTTCCCCGAAGACGAACGGATGCCCGATGCTCCGCATTTTGCGTCCCAGGCAGGCTCGATCGCGCCGGAACGGCGCAAGCCCGGGTTATTCCGGAAGCCCCGCCTTGCGCAGCCCGGCGAAATAGGCCTCGGTCCCCTCGGAGGGCCAGTACAGCGAGGTCAGCTTGGACAGCCGGAAGTCCGGCTCGAGCGACAGCAGCTGTTCCGCGACGCGCCTGGCTTCGTCGATGCGACCGAGCTGCGCCAGGCTCGCCGCGAGGGGCCGATAGGTGGCGGTCCAGCTCGCCTGCTCGGCGATCGCCTTATGGGCCCACAGGATGCTCTCCTCGTACTGGCCGTCCATGCAGAGCGCCAGCGCGAGGCCCGATTCCATCGCGACCGTCGTGCGGTCGACTGGGCTGAGCCGCATGGCGCAGTGCAGGTGGGGGATCGCCTCCTTCTGCCGCCCGGCCCAGCACCGGACCCAGCCGCTCATCCAATAGGCCGACGAGGAGTTGGGGTTGAGGGCGAGCGCGCGGTCGAGCAGGAGCAGCGCGGTCTCGATGTCGCGTCCGAGGAAGCCGAAGGCGCCGGCCGCCATCCAGAGCACGTTCGGGTCCTCCCGCTCGCGCTCGAGCGCGGCCTTGGCGAAGGCGACCCCGCGGCCGGCGTCGCTCGCGAGGTCCTCGCTCCAGCCCTGCGCGACGCGGTAGACGTGGCACCACGCCGCGAGCCCGTAGGGCTGGGCGTAGCCGGGATCGGCCTCGATGGTGCTCCCGAGCACGGCCAGGGCCTCGTCCACGCCTTCTTTGGTTCCCTCGTAGAGATGGGACAAGGCCCGCAGGAAGCGGTCGTAGGAGCTCAGGTTCTCCGGCGGCTTCAGCCGGGCCCGCTCGATCTCGGCGTGGCGCAGCCGCGGCTCGATCGCGCCGGCGACGCTCGCCGTGATGCGGTCCTGCAGGTCGAACACGTCCTCGAGCGCGCCCTCGTAGCGGTCGGCCCAGATCTGGGTGCCGCTGTCCGCCTCGATCAGCCGGCCGGTGATGCGGATGCGGTCGCCCGCCCTGCGGATGCTGCCGTTGAGGAGGTAGCGCACGCCGAGCTCGGCCCCGATCCGCTTCGGGTCGACGGCCCGGCCCTTGTAGGAGAAGGTCGAGTTCCGGGCGCTGACGAAGAGCCATTTCAGCCGGGCGAGCGCGGTCAGGATGTCCTCGACGATGCCGTCCGCGAAATAGTCCTGCTCGGCGCCGCCCGCGAGGTTGGCGAAGGGTAGGACAGCGATCGACGGCTTGTCGGGAAGGGCGAGCGGCTTCTGCGGCGGCAGCACCGCTTGGCTGCCGTTGAGGGCATGCACCCTGATCGGGCGGGCGATGTTCTTGAGCTGGATCTCGCCCCGGTCCTCGAACTGCAGCGACAGCTTGCCCTGGAGCTCGTCGAACACCTTGCCGGAGATGAACATCCCGCCGGGGTCGGCCACCTGCTCCAGGCGCACGGCGACGTTCACCCCGTCGCCGTAGAGGTCGCCGTCCTCCGCCACGACGATGTCGCCGAGGTTGACCCCGATGCGCAGGAGCAGGCGCCTGTCCTCGGGCTGCTGCCGCGCAAGCTCCGCGACCGCCCGCTGCACCTCGACGCCGCAAACCACGGCGTCGACAGGGCTGGGAAATTCCAGGATGGCGCCGTCCCCGGTGGTCTTCACGAGCCGCCCGCGGTAGCGGACGGTCATGGGCGCGATGATCTCGGACAGGATGGTCCCGATCGCCGCCAGGGTCCCGGGTTCGTCGACCTCCATCAACCGGGAGGACGCGACGACATCCGCGGAGACGACGGCGGCGAGGCGACGCACGGTCATTCAGGGGACCCGAAGGAGGACGCTGCGGCCGAACTCTAGCATCGGAAATCGGCGCCTGTATCGCAAGCGAGGATAGCGAATGCGCCGGCGCCGGACGGCCGGGGCGCAAACCGCATCAGAGCTTCTTCAGAAAGCCCGCGAACCGCATCAGGCCTTCGGGCCAGGGGCCGTGCCCGCTCGCGGTGTTGAGGTGGCCGGAATCGCCCGCGTCGACGAGGGCGGAACCCCAGGCGTAGGCGAAGTCCTCGGCCCGGCCGTAGGCGCAGTACGGGTCGGTGCGGCTTGCGACCAGGATCGAGGGGAACGGGAGCGGGTCGCGGGGGATCGGGGCGAAGGGCGCCGCGCCCGCGGGCACGCGGTTGTCCTCGACGTCCGGCAGGGCAACCAGGAAGGCGCCCCGGACCTTGCCGGGCCGGAACGCCGGCGCCGCATGGGTGGCCGCGACCACGCCGAGGCTATGGGCGACGAGGACGACCCGGTCTCTTCGCCGCCTCCACCGCCGCTGTGAGCCGCGCCGTCCAGGCGTCCCGCGCCGGCTCGTCCCAGTCGTCCTGCTCGATGCGGGCCGCGGTCGAGAGGTTCTGCTGCCAGCGGCTCTGCCAGTGGTCCGGGCCGGAGCTCCCGAGGCCGGGAACGATGAGGATGTCGCAATCGGACGAGCGCATCCATGCGAGATAACGCTCCACTCCTCGACAGTCGAGGCGCAGGTCCCGGATGATTTCCGCTTGCCGGTCCCGCTCCGAGCCATGATGATGGCCAGCGGGAGGCACCATAACCATGCACCGGAATATCCTCGTGTTCTCGGACGGGACCGGGAACAGCTCCGCGAAACTGTTCAGGACAAACGTCTGGCGGCTCTACAAGGCCGTCGATCTCGCGGATCCGCAGGATCCCAAGCACCCGCGCCAGTTCGCCTACTACGACGACGGGGTCGGCACCTCGTCGTTCAAGCCGCTCGCTATCCTGGGCGGGGCTCTCGGCGTCGGCCTTGCCCGCAACGTGCGCGACCTCTACGCCTTCGTCTGCCGCACCTACCGGCCGGGCGACCAGATCTACGCCTTCGGCTTCAGCCGGGGGGCCTTCACCGCCCGGGTCCTCGTCGGCCTGATCCTGAACCAGGGGATCATTCCTTACGAGGGGGACGAGGCGGACCTGCAGCGCAAGGTCACCGCGGCCTTTCGGGCCTACCGGCGGGAGCGGTTCACGTGGCGCAGCCAGCCTCACGTCGCCCTTCTGCGCAGAGCCCGGGACGCCGCGATCCGCTTCGTCGAGAAGCGCCAGGGCCTCAAGCCGTACTCCAAGGCCGACAACTACGGCGCCGCCGATCCCGAGGCGCTGAAGGTCAGGTTCCTCGGCGTGTGGGACACGGTCGCGGCCTACGGGCTCCCGATCGATGAACTCACCCACGCAGTCGACCTGTTCATCTGGCCTCTGTCGATGCCGGATCGGGACCTCAACCCGCGGGTCGAACGGGCCATGCACGCGCTGTCCCTCGACGACGAGCGCAACACCTTCCACCCGCAGCTGTGGAACGAAGGGCCGCCGCGGAAATCCCGCGGCGCCGCGCCGAACGCGGACAGGCCGACGGATAACGTCCGGGACGAGCGGCTGTCGCAAGTCTGGTTCGCGGGGGTCCATACCGATGTGGGCGGGGGCTACCCAGACGACGGCCTAAGCTATGTCCCGCTCGAATGGATGATGAGGGGGGCCGAGCAGGCGGGAGTCCGGTTCTGCCCGGAGCTGTGGACCGAGTACCGGGCCCTCAGCGACGAGAACGGCCCGCTCCACGACTCGCGGAGGGGCCTCGGCGGCTACTACCGTTACAACCCGCGCCGTATCGAGCGCCTCGCCCATACGGAGGAGGTGACGATCCCGCGCACCAAGATCCACGAGAGCGCGTTACGCCGCATCAAGGTCGGCCAGGACGGCTATGCGCCGATCGTCCCGCCGCCGGATTTCGACGTCGTGCGGATCGACGGCGCCATCGTCCGGGGGGACGACTACCTTACGCCGGGCCCCGGGGTCGGACCGGCCGACGGGGCCGCCGTCCCGGGGCAGGCCGGCCTCGACCCAGCCTCCAGGGAGCCCGACCTCGCGCCCCCGCTCGGCCCGGCCTCGGGCTATGCCAGGGCGCGCGAGCACGTCTACAACTGGGTATGGTGGCGACGGATCGCCTATTTCGCCACCCTCGGGACCACCCTGGTCCTGGCCCTGTTCCCCGTGTGGTGGCCGGCCTTGCCGAAGGGCGCATGCGAGTCGAGCCTGTGCTTCGTCTCGGAGTGGGTGTCCCTCCTGTCGCTGGTCCTTCCCGGGTTCGCGGCGACCTGGACGGAGGCCTTCGCCTCGCACCCGAACGTCTTCCTCCTTCTTGCCGTCCTCATCGCCCTCGGCCTCTGGGCCGGCGCCTGGTGCGAGCGCCGCATCCGCGACGAGATGCGGCGGGTCTGGTACGCGATCGCGAAGACGACGCCGAGGCGCGCCGGCGCTTTTCCCCGTCCGCGGGAACCCGGCAGACTCAATCGCGCCATCGAATCCGTCCGGACACAGGGGTGGTATCGCGACGCGTTCCGCTTCCTCACTCACCGGGCGCTGCCGACCGCATTCCTTTTCGCCGTCGCCTACGTGGCGGTCAGCCTCCTGACCCGGCTGGTCTTCACGATCCAGGACAGCGCCGGCTGGATCTGCGTCGCGAGTCCGTCCACGGCGCCCGTCACGGCGCAGTCCGAAGTCCGCTTCGCGACCACCTCGCTCTGCAGCCCGACGGGATTCGGATTGGTGAAGGGCGGGACCTACCGCCTGCGGTTCACGATCCCGGCAAACGACCGATGGATCGACGATCGCCTCCTGGCAGGGCCGGGCGGCGTTCATCCGAAGTGCGTAACCCTGCCGATGACCGTGGGGGTTCCATTGCGCCGCCGCCTGAACCAGCCCTGGTTCAAGCCGATGGCGCGCATCGGCCGGAAGGGCACCGACGACTACCCCCTCGACACGAGACCCTCCCTGCCGGAGTGGGATCCAGATCACGGTGAAGGCTGCGAGGTGAAGGCGGGGTCGGTTCCGCCCCTGCCGTCCGATCTCGTCTTCGAGAGCGAGATCGTCGCGCGCTCGTCCGGAGAGCTCTTCCTGTACGTGAACGACGCCGTGTTCCTGCCGCCCTTAAAGGACGTGTTCTACCGGAACAATCATGGCTCGGCGAAGGTCACGGTGCGCCTCGTCGATGCACCGCCGCCCTGAAGCCGGATCACGGCCCGAACACGCGCGCGAAGATCGTGTCGACGTGCTTGAGGTGGTAGCCGAGGTCGAAGCATGCCTCGAGCTCGGATTGTGAAAGCTGCGCAGCGACTTCCGGATCGTTCTTCAGGCGTTCCAGGAAGTCGCCCTCGCCGCGCCAGACGGGCATCGCGTTGCGCTGCACGAGCCGGTAGGCCTCCTCCCGGGAGGCGCCCTTCTGGGTGAGCGCGAGGAGCACGCGCTGGGAGTGGACGAGCCCGCCGAGCCGGTCGAGGTTGCGCTTCATGTTCTCGGGGTAGACCACGAGCTTGTCGACGACGCTCGTCAGACGCGCCAGCGCGAAGTCGAGGGTGACGGTGGCGTCCGGGCCAATCATGCGCTCGACGGAGGAGTGCGAGATGTCGCGCTCGTGCCACAGCGCCACGTTCTCCAGCGCCGGCAGGGCGTAGGCCCGCACCATGCGGGAGAGACCGGTGAGGTTCTCGGTTAGCACCGGGTTGCGCTTGTGCGGCATGGCGGAGGAGCCCTTCTGCCCCTCCGAGAAGAACTCCTCGGCCTCCAGCACCTCGGAGCGCTGGAGGTGGCGGACCTCGATCGACAGGCGCTCGACCGAGGAGGCGATGACCGCGAGCGTCGCGAAGAACATGGCATGGCGGTCGCGGGGGATCACTTGCGTCGAGACCGGCTCGACCGAGAGCCCCATCTTCTCGGCGACGTATTCCTCGACGTACGGGTCGATGTTGGCAAAGGTGCCCACCGCCCCGGAGATGGCGCAGGTCGAAACCTCCCGCTGCGCCTCGATCAGCCGGACCTTCGCCCGCTCGAACTCGGCATAGGCTTGCGCGAGCTTCAGCCCGAAGGTGGTGGGCTCGGCGTGGATACCGTGCGAGCGCCCGATGGTCGGCGTCATCTTGTGCTCGAAGGCCCGGCGCCTGATCGCGGCGAGGAGAGCATCGAGGTCGGCAAGCAGCAGGTCCGCGGCGCGCTTAAGCTGCACGTTGAAGCAGGTGTCGAGCACGTCGGACGAGGTCATGCCCTGGTGCACGAAGCGGGCCTGCGGCCCGACGTGCTCGGCCAAGTGGGTCAGGAAGGCGATGACGTCGTGCTTTACCTCGCGCTCGATCGCGTCGATGCGCGCGACGTCGAACACCGCCTTCGAGCCCTTCTCCCACACGGCTTGCGCCGCCTCGCGCGGGACGACGCCGAGCTCGGCGAGCGCCGTCGTCGCGTGCGCCTCGATCTCGAACCAGATGCTGAAGCGCGTCTCGGGCGACCAGATCGCCGCCATCTCGGGACGGCTGTAGCGGGGGATCATCGCTTTCAGGCCCATTCCCCGCGCGCGCCCTCGGCGGCGCGGCGGATCGCGTCGATGTTGTTCCGGTAGGCGCCGGGGCCGCCCTTGAACACCGCCGAGCCGGCGACGAGGACGTTGGCGCCGGCGGCGGCGGCGAGGGGCGCCGTCTCGGGCGTGACCCCGCCGTCGATCTCGATGTCGATGTCGCGCTCGCCGATCATCGTCCGGATGCGGCGCACCTTCTCGCACACCGAGGAGATGAAGGCCTGGCCGCCGAAGCCCGGGTTCACGGTCATGCACAGCACGAGGTCGACCATGTCGAGCACCGGCTCGACCAGGGTCTCGGGCGTGCCGGGGTTGAGCACGACGCCGCTCTTCCGGCCGAGCGCCCGGATCGTCTGGAGCGAGCGGTGCAGGTGCGGCCCGGCCTCGGGATGCAGGCTGATGAGGTCGGCGCCGGCCTTCGCGAAGGCCTCGAGGTACGGGTCAGCCGGCGCGATCATGAGGTGCACGTCGAAGGGCTTCTCGGAGTGCGGCCGGATCGCCTTCACGATGTCGGGCCCGAGCGTGATGTTCGGCACGAAGTGCCCGTCCATCACGTCGACGTGGATCCAGTCCGCGCCGGCCTCGTCGACGGCGCGCACCTCCTCGCCGAGCTTCGCAAAATCGGACGCCAGGATCGATGGGGCGATGCGCAAGGGGCGGGGAGGGGACATGGCGCGGCGGTAACACGCGCCTCACGGGTCGGCAACGGGCGGGGGCTCCTCCGCCGGCACGAGGCGCGGGGCGAGGGTCCGCAGCACCTGCGGCATGAGGTAGATCGGGAACTGGGCGAGCGCGAAGAACAGGAAGGTGGTCTCGGGCACGCTCGCGCCGAGGGCCGCGATGAGAAGGCCCATGTTCCGCTGGCCGCTGGCGTAGCCGAACATCATCCGGTCGCCGGGTCCCATCCAGCGTAAGGACGCCCAGGTGAGGAGAAGAAGCGCGAGGCAGACCGCGAAGGCAGCGGCGAGGAAGGCCGCGACCACGAGCGGGCGGGTCACGATCGCGTGGCTGACCCCGTCCATGGCGGCGACGGCGAAGATGAAATAGCAGACCACGCCCGCGCCATCGATGCTGCGGCGGCGTGCGACGAGCCTCTCCTCGCCGACGATCCGGCGCATCGCGAGCGCGACCCCGATCGCCCCGCCGATGAAGACCGCCAAGCGGAGCGCCAGCGCCGAGCGGTCGAGGGGCACGGCCGACCCCGCGACGAGATCGGCCAAGAGCGGCGACACCGCAGGCGCGAGGACCGTGGTGATGACGGTCGCGGAGAGCAGCAGCGACGGCTCGATGCCGATGAGCGCCGCGACGGCGGGTCCCGAGAGAATCGGCGGGGCGGCGCCGATGATCGCGAGGCCGAGCACCATGCCGGGATCGAGGGACGCGCGCCCGGCGAGCGACAGCGCCGTCCCGATCAGGACCGCCGGCGCGAGGGCGAGCCACAGGCAGGCGATCGCGAGCCGCTTCGGCTGCCTCAGGATGCGGCGGATAATGGCGAAGTCCGCCCTCGCGAAGGTGAGCGTAATGAAGGTGAAGATGCAGGCGCTCAGCAGCGGCCGCGCCGCCGCCGCGAGCCCGGGCAGGGCAAGCCCCAAAAAGATGCTCGCGGCGAAGCCCTGCGTCCCGTAGCGGCCGATGAAGGCGAGAAGATCGAGGAGTCGGTTCATGAGCGGGCGGGCTTTAACATGGCTGCCGACGTAAGCGCGTCACCTCTCCCGGATGAGGCCGAATCCGCGAAGCGGATGGGCGAGTGAACGCCGGTCGGGGCAGAGCCACACCGCCCCCCTCCGCCGCCGGAGAGGTGGACGCCCGTCGCGAAACTGCACTAAGGACCGTCGCGAACAAATGGGGCATTCGGAACCATGCGCGCGGACGTGGTTGTACTCGGGGCCGGCATCGTCGGCGTGTCGGTCGCGGTGCATCTGCAGAAGCGCGGGCGGGCGGTCCTGCTCGTCGACCGCGAGGCGCCGGGGCTCGGAACCTCCTTCGGCAACACCGGGCTGATCCAGCGGGAAGCCGTCTATCCCTACAGTTTCCCCCGGAGCTGGCGCGAGATTCTCCGCCACGGCCGCAACCGCTCCATCGACACGCACTACGATTGGCGCGCCCTGCCGCGGCTCGCGCCGTTCCTCGTCCGCTACTGGTGGCACTCGGGGACCCGGCGCCATGCCGAGATCGCCCGGAAGTACGCGCCTCTGATCGAGCGCTGCGTGCCCGAACACCTCGAGCTCGCCCGGGAGGCGGAGGCGACCGCCCTCCTGCGCCCCGGCGGCTGGATCAAGATCTTCCGCACCCCCTCCGCCCTGGAGGAGCGCGTGCGGGCCGCGGAGCTATGGGCGCGGGAGTTCGGGATCGAGTACGCGGTCCTCGATCCGCGGGCGCTCGCCGAGAAGGAGCCGCACCTCGATCCGGCGCTGATCGGGGGCCTGCATTTCCCGGAGCCGGTCGGGGTCAGGGACCCGCACGCCCTGACCGTGGCCTACGTCGGCCTCCTGGAGCGGCTCGGCGGCGCCGTCGCCGTCGGCGAGGCGACCTCGCTGGAGCAGGCGCGGGCGGGGTGGCGGGTCGCGACCGCGAAGGGGCCGGTCGAGGTGCCTGACGTCGTGGTCGCCCTCGGCGCCTGGTCCGACGTGGTCATCGGCCCGCTCGGCTACCGCCTGCCGCTCGGCGTGAAGCGCGGCTACCACATGCACTATCGGCCGGCCGGCAACGCGGTCCTGAACCACACCGTCCTCGACGCCGAGACCGGCTATGCGCTCGCCCCGATGGCGCGCGGCATCCGGCTGACCACGGGCGCCGAGTTCGCCAGCCGGGACGCGCCGAAGACGCCGGTGCAGCTCGAGCGGGCCGAGCCCGTCGCCAAAAGGCTGTTCCCGCTCGGCGAGCGCCTCGACCCCGAGCCTTGGATGGGGGTGCGGCCCTGCACCCCCGACATGCTGCCGGTGATCGGGAAGGCCCCCCGCCACAACGGCCTGTGGCTCGCCTTCGGCCACGCCCACCACGGCCTGACGCTCGGCCCGGTCACGGGCCGGCTCCTCGCCGAGATGATGACCGGCGAGGAGCCCTCCATCGACCCGGCGCCCTACAGGGCCGACCGGTTCTGAGCCCACCTCTCCCGAAGAGAGGTTTTTTAGAAGAAATACAGGAACAGCGGCGCGCCGATCATCGCCGCGACGGTGAGGCCGGCGACGATCTCGTGGGTGCCGTTGGCGATCGCGCGCACGCGCTTCGCCGCCCGCCCGCTCTCGACCGCGCGCCCGTTGAGGCACGAGCACACGACCCGGTGCGCCTGGTGCTCGGTGATCCGGAAGAAGGCGAGGGCGTCGCCGAGGCGGTCGCTCTTCAACCCCTCCTCGCGCAGCACCGGGTCGGCGTAGGCGACCGTGAACGGGGAGTTGTCGGCCCGCATCCGGGCCCGCGCCTCCGGCGGCTTGAACTCGAGCTCGTCGAGGGTCTTGAGCATCCTCCCGGGATTGCGGGCGAGGAGCTCGGCCCAGCGGTCGAGGCGCTCGCGCCGGCTCATGGTCCTCGGCGCGTCGGAGATGTCGGCGATGCGGCGCAGCTGCTCGGGATACCTGAACTCCATGGGATCCTCCCCTGAGAAAATCAGGCCGGCAGGGCAGGGTCGGGGCGCCCCGAAAATATCCAACGCGGAGGAGAACCCTGGGCTGTCGGTTCAAATCAACTTTGAAAGGGGCGGGATCGTTCCGCCCGGATCTCATGGCCGAAGCGATCCTTCCAGGCCGGGAGCGCGTCCGGGAACGGCAGGGCCGCCGCCTCGTAGACGCCACGCGCGAGGGCGCGGGCCATGCAGTTCGCGGCGGCGGCGCAGATCTCGATGATCTCGTTCGCGGCGTCCCGGAGCGGGCGGCGGGCGGTCGCGGCGGAGAAGACCGTATCGCCGTCGAAGAGCCCGTGGCTGAGGCTCAAGCCTTTGGCGAGGCCGCCGTGGGCCGAGATCGCGAGCCGCTTCGCCATCGGCTTCGAGAGAGCGGCGTCGGTCGCGATCAGCGCGATGGTGGTGCCGGGGACAGGGTCGTCCGTCGCGGGGCCGCCCTTCCAGGACAGGCGCCGCATCGCGGGCGCGACGTGCGCCGGCGAGCCGAGGCCGCCGAACTCGCCGCCCTCCTCGAAGGGCGCGGCGAAGAAATGCGGGCCGCCGCCGATCACCGCCGAGCCGATGGCGTTCACGACGACGAGCGCCCCGACCGTGAAGCCGGACGGCGTGACCGCGCTCGCGGAGCCGAGACCGCCCTTGAGGTCGACCGTCGTCGCGCCGTAGCCGCCACCCGCGGTTCCGAGGGCGAACTCCGGTCCGGCGCGGTCCGCGGCCTCGTAGGCGAGCTCGCGGTAGGGCGGGTAGCGGCCCCAGTCCTTGTCGCCGCCGTTGAGGAGGTCGAACGAGATCGCCTGCGGCACGATCGGCACGTGCATCCGCCCGACCGTGAAGCCGATGCCGCGCTCGCGCATCCAGGCCTGCACCCCGGAGGCGGCATCGAGCCCGAAGGCGGAGCCGCCGGACAGGACGATGCCGTTCACTCCCTCGACGACCGCCTCGGGCTCGAGGCAGGCGGTGTCCCGGTTCCCCGGCGCGCCGCCGAGGATGACCCCGCTCGCCACCGCCGCCTCCTCGAACAGGGCGACGGTGACGCCGGAGGCGAGGCGCTCGTCATGGGCGTTGCCGACGAGGATGCCGGGGACGTCGGTGACGAGGTTCGATGGGCCGGTGGTCATCCCATGGAGAGAAGCGGATCGGCGCGGCTTTCACAAGACGGCGACGCCGGCTTCCGCCGCCGCCCGGCAGCCGGTAGAACGCGCCATGCCCGACGTGTCTTTCGCCGCCGCGCTCATCGGCGGCCTGATCAGTTTCCTGAGCCCCTGCGTCCTTCCCCTCGTCCCGCCCTATCTGTCCTATCTCGCGGGCGTCACCCTCGACGAGCTGCAGGCTCGCGACGACTGGGGCGTGCGCCGGCGCGCGCTCCTGACGGCGCTCCTCTTCGTCGCCGGCTTCACGACGGTGTTCGTGCTCCTCGGCGCGACGGCCTCGGCCCTCGGCCACCTAGTGCGCCAATACGTCGGCGTGCTCTCGACGCTGGCCGGCGTCGCCATCATCGTCATGGGCCTGCACTTCATGGGGCTGTTCCGCATCGGCTTCCTCTACCGAGAGGCGCGGATCAGCGTGGACAAGTCGATGGACGTGTGGGGCGCCTACGTCATGGGCCTCGCCTTCGCCTTCGGCTGGACCCCGTGCATCGGCCCGATCCTCGCCGCGATCCTCGCGGTCGCGGGCTCCGAGACGAGCGTCTGGCGCGGGGCGGCGCTGCTCGCCGTCTACTCCGCCGGCCTCGGCATCCCCTTCATGGTCGCGGCGCTTGCCATGAACCCCTTCGTCGCCCTCCTCAAGCGCGTCCGCTCGCGCTTCGTCCATGTGGAACGGGCGATGGGCGCGCTCTTGGTACTGACCGGCCTAGCCTTCCTGAGCGGGTGGATGCAGACCGCGTCGTACTGGTTGCTCGAAGCATTTCCCGTGCTGGGGCGGTTGGGCTGATCCGCCAGGGGTGGCGAAGCCCACTGTGATCCAAAATCTCTTGCCTGACCATACTCCTAAAGCAGTACTTTGAGTTCCTCCGATACGCATTCCCCTGTTGGTGGAATGCCTATGTGGCCTGTTTCGCGAAAATATGAAAGCGTCGACGAAGAAATCACGATCTGGCATTTGATCGTTGCGCTGCTCCTTCGAGACAGCCACCCTACATCTGTGCGATACGCAACTTGGAGATCAACTTCTAGGATGGCGCTGCCATCTGACTTGAGTAGGTCAATGAAATCCTGCTTATTGATGAATTGTATTCCATCGCGCGGTGCAAAAAAAAACTCTGTATATTTGAAGTCACCACTCTTCAGCATGAAAGTTCCTTCATAGTCGCGCGGACCGAGACTTATACCCTTCGTGCTTTCGACGTAATGAGTGCGTCCATTTTTCTCAACGCACTTGCTAGATTTTGGTATTTCAGGATTCTTGAATTCCAAGCTCGTTTCACTATTAGAGGTAAAGAAGAACTTGTGCTCTATGATCTTATTGGGAAATTTTATTGAGATAATATTAGGGAATAATAACGCTCGACTCTGGACTCCGCCAACGTTGCCAAAGTTCATTGCAACATAGGAAACGATGTAGGGACCTTTATCTTTCCCCGCTTCAACAAAGGATCGACAAACGTCCTCGAAAAAACCTATCACCTTAGGCTTCGAGAACTGTAGATCAGCGGTGTTGAGGAATGTGGCGCTGAACGTCGCAAAAGACGTCAATAACGCAAGGACAGAAACAAAAAAACTGGAATAGTCCGTCCAATGCTTGGCTTTTGGCGGTTCAGGATGGCTACACATGAGGCTCAGCAGCTGGGACTTCCGCCCCAGGAGGCGGAAGTCCCACCAAGTGGTTCAGCCTAGGTTCCGGGGCAGCCGGGTCCCGGACATTCGACGTAATTGATCTTGCCATCCGAGCCCTTGGACCAGACGTACATGATGTAGTCCGGACGTGTGATGTCGCCCTTCTTGTCGAAGGAGAGGTCGCCGATCACGGTCTTGAAGGTCTTGCCCGAGTGCATGTACTCGGCCATCTTCTTGGGGTCGGTCGACTTCACGGCCTCGGCCGCCTGCTTGTACACCTCGACCGCCGCGTAGCTGTAGAGGGTGTAGGCCTCCGGCTCGAAGCCCTTCTTGCGGAACTTCTCGACCACGTCCTTGGCGTTCGGGTTCTTGCGCGGATCGGGCGAGAAGGTCATGAGCGTGCCCTCGGCGCCGGGGCCGGCGATCGAGACGAACTCCGACGACACGATGCCGTCGCCCGACATCATCGGGGCGTTGAGGCCCTGGTCGCGCATCTGGCGGATGATGAGGCCGGCCTCGGTGTGCAAGCCCCCGAAATAAACCACGTCGACCTGCGCCTGCTTCAGCTTCGACACGAGCGCGGAATAATCCTTCTCGCCGGTGTTGATGCCCTCGTAGATGACCTCCTTGAGGCCTTGCTTGTTCATGGTCTTCTGGGTCTCGTCGGCGAGGCCCTTGCCGTAGGGGGTCTTGTCGTGGACGACCGCGACCTTCTTGCCCTTGAAGTTCTTGGCGAGATAGGTGCCCGCGACCTCGCCCTGCTGGTCGTCGCGGCCGCAGGTGCGGAAGGTGTTCCACATGCCGCGCTCGGTGAACTTCGGGTTCGTCGAGGCAGGCGTCGTCTGGATGATGCCGGCCTCCTGGTAGACCTCGGAGGAGGGGATCGAGACGCCGGAGTTGAAGTGGCCGACCACCCACTTGATGCCTTCGGCGGCGAACTTGTTCGCGACCGAGACGCCCTGCTTCGGATCCGACACGTCGTCGCCGGTCGAGAGCGTGAGCTTCTGGCCCATGACGCCGCCGGCGGCGTTGATGTCCTCGACCGCCATCTCGGTGCCGTTCTTGAGCTGGGCCCCGAAGGCCGCGTTCGGGCCGGTGATCGGTCCCGCGACGCCGATCTTGATCTGCGCGTTGGCCGCGCCTGCGAAAGCGATACCGAGACCGAGCGCGATGCCGGTCAGCAGTGTTTTCTTCATCTGGTCGCTCCTCTGGATGAAAGCTCGGGTTCGAATTTCTTGGGTTCCTGGCCCGAAACGGCGGTGGGGGCCGCCGATGGGGCGAACTTTATGTCTTTTTCGGCGAAAGTCACGCCGGTTTTCCGGGCGTCGGGCCGGCTGCGCCTTGCGGCTTCTCGCGCCAGGTGAGGGGGCCGGTGCGCTCGTAGAGCCAGCGGTACTGGGTCGTCATCTGCCGCGCCCGGGTGACGCGATAGCCGAGGAGGCCGATCAGCGTCACGACGGCGGCGTCGACGAGATAGTAGTGCAGCGAGCGGAGCGTCCCCTCGAACAGGGCGAAGTGGATGAAGCGGACCGCCCCGGCGAGCACCAGCATCGCCGCGACGCACTGCCAGACCGGGCGCCAGGTGATGGCGACCGCGCGGCCCGTCATCCAGGCGGCCCAGCCGCCCATGCAGACGGTGACGAGGGCGAAGAGCCAGATCGACGGTTCCTCGTACAGGATGCCCTGCATTCAAGCCGCTCCCTAGTGCCGCCCGCCTTCGAGGTATGCGGCCTTGACCTGCGGGTCGTCGAGAAGCTCCTTGCCGGTGCCGCTCATGGTGATCGTGCCGGTCACCATGACGTAGCCCCGGTGAGCGAGCTTCAGGGCGTGGTAGGCGTTCTGCTCGACGAGGAAGACGGTCATGCCGTCGCGCTCGTTGAGCTCGCGGATGACGCCGAAGATCTGCTTCACGATGAGGGGCGCCAAGCCGAGGGAGGGCTCGTCGAGGAGGAGGAGGCGCGGGCGGCTCATGAGGGCCCGGGCGATGGCGAGCATCTGCTGCTCGCCGCCGGAGAGCGTCCCGCCGCGCTGGTGCAGGCGCTCCTTCAGGCGCGGGAAGACGGCGGTGATGCGCTCGAGGTCGTCCTCGAAATGGGCGAAGCCGTTGACCGACGCTCCCATCTGGAGATTTTCGTAGACGGTCATGCGCGGGAAGATGCGCCGCCCCTCGGGCGACTGGGCGATCGACAGCCGCGCGATCTCGTGGGTCGGCAGCCGGGTGATGTCCCGGCCCGCATAGGTGATCGTGCCCTCGCGCGCCCGCGGGCTGCCGAACACCGTCATCATGAGGGTGGACTTGCCGGCCCCGTTCGCGCCGATGAGGGTCACGATCTCGCCCTCGTGGACGTCGAGGTCGACGCCTTTGAGGGCGATGATGTTGCCGTAGTAGGTCTTGACCCCGCGGATCGACAAGAGCGGCTGGCGCGCCGCGTCCTGGATGGCGCGGGTCTCCTCGACGAGGACGTTGATCCCGGCGACGCTCATTCGGGATTACCCGCTTGGCTCATGCCCCCACCTCCGCCTCGACCTTGGCGACCTCCTCGTCCTCGACGCCGAGGTAGGCCGCGATGACGCGCTGGTCGTCGCGGACCTCGCGCGGCGTGCCGTCCGAGATCTTGGTGCCGTAGTCGAGGACCACCACGTGGTCGGAGATCTCCATCACGACCGACATGTCGTGCTCGATCAGGAGGATCGAGGTGCCGCGCTCGTCGCGGATGGCCTTTAGGAGCTGGTTCAGCTCGTGGCTTTCCCGCGGGTTGAGGCCGGCCGCCGGCTCGTCGAGGCAGAGCAGCACCGGGTCGGTGCACATGGCGCGGGCGATCTCGAGGCGGCGCTGCGCTCCGTAAGGCAGATCGCCGGCCGGGTCGTCGGCGCGGTCGAGAAGGCGGGTCTTCTCGAGCCAGTAGGTGGCCTTGTCGATCGCCGCCCGCTCGGCTTGCGCATAGCCGCCGACGCCGAGCACGCCTAGGAAGGTGAAGCCCGAAGCGATCATCAGCGGGTTGTGCTGGGCGACGAGGAGGTTCTCGAGCACGGTCATGCCCGAGAACAGGCGGATGTTCTGGAAGGTCCGCGCGACGCGCGCCTTCCAGGCGATGCGGTGGCCGGGCAGGCGTTCGAGGAGGAAGGTCGAGCCGTCCTCCTTCCGCAGCGTGATCATGCCTTCCGTCGGCTTGTAGAAGCCGGTGATGCAGTTGAAGACCGTGGTCTTGCCGGCGCCGTTCGGGCCGATGATGGCGGTGATGTCGCGCCGCCCGGCCTGGAAGGACAGGTCGGCGACGGCGACGAGGCCGCCGAAGCGCATGGTCAGGTGCTCGACGGTGAGGACCGGGTCGGCGACGCTCTGCATCAGCCGTGCCCCTCCTTGACGAGCGCGCCGGCGATCGATTTGCGCTCCTTGAGGATCACCGAGGGCTCGCGGGTGGCGATCAGCCCGCGCGGGCGCCACACCATCATGGCGACCATGCCGAGGCCGAAGATCAGGAGCCGGTACTCGTTCGGGTCGAAACCCTCGCCGAAGATGTGCTTCGTGAACTCGAGGTTGCGCAGGAGCTCCGGCCCGCCGATGAGCGCGACGGCGGCGATCGCAACGCCGAACTGCGAGCCCATGCCGCCGAGCACCACGATCGCCAGGATGATCGCCGATTCGAGGAAGTTGAAGCTCTCCGGCGACACGAACCCCTGGCGCACGGCGAAGAACGAGCCCGCGAAGCCGCCGAACATCGCCCCCATGGCGAAGGCGGTGAGCTTGGTGTTGACGGTGTTGATGCCGAGCGAGCGGCAGGCGATCTCGTCCTCGCGCAGGGCCTCCCAGGCGCGCCCGACGGGGAGCTTCCTCAGGCGCAGGGTGACGTAGTTGGTGATCAGCGCCAGGATCAAGATCAGATAATAGAGAAAGATGATCCGGTGCATCGGGTGAAAGTCGAGCCCGAAGAGCTTGGCGAAGCCGTCGTCGTCGGCGTTGAAGGGGATGCCGAAGAAGGTGACGCGCGGGATCGAGGAGATGCCGGCGCCGCCGTTCGTCAGCGCCACCCAGTTGATCAGGACGAGCCGGATGATCTCGCCGAAGGCGAGCGTCACGATGGCGAGGTAGTCGCCGCGAAGCCGCAGCACCGGAAAGCCGAGGAGGATGCCCCAGAAGGCGGCGAGGATTCCGGCGACCGGCAGGCAGATCCAGAACGACAGGCCGTAGGTCGTCGCGAGCAGCGCATAGGCGTAGGCGCCCACCGCGTAGAAGGCGACGTAGCCGAGGTCGAGGAGGCCGGCGAGGCCGACCACGATGTTGAGGCCCCAGCCGAGCATCACGTAGGTCAGGATCAGGATGCCGAGGTCGACCCAGTAGCGCGATTCCGACAGGCCCCCCTTCGCCAGGAAGATCAGAAGCGGGAAGGTCAGGGCGATGCCCAAGAAGACCGGCAGGCCGAGCTTGCCGATGCGCTGGATCGCGCTGAGTTCGGACGGGTCGGTGGCGAGCGCCTGCGGGCGCGCCGGCCGGCTGCGGTGATGGCCGGCGACCGCCTCGCCGATGAGCCGCAGCGCGAACACGAGGGCGCAGAGGAGCGCGACGAGCCCCCAGCGCGGGCGCAGGATGAGCTCGTTCGCCTGGCTCTGGTCGGTGCGGAACGAAAGGATCGGGACCGAGAGCCCGAGCGTCACGAGGGCCCAGAAGGCGGCTTCCTTGAGCGCCTTGGCGAGGTCGAGGGAGCGGCGCGCGACGGCGGCCTGCGAGTCGGTGAGGGACGAGGCCGCGGCGGCTTCCATCTTTCGCGCGCCTCAAACCTTCTCGACCTCGGGCCGGCCAAGGATGCCGGAGGGCATGAACACGAGCACGATGGCGAGGATCGAGAACGCCGCCACGTCCTTGTATTCGATCGAGAAATAGGCCGACCACATGGTCTCGATGAGCCCGATGATGAGGCCGCCGAGCACCGCCCCGGGGAGCGAGCCGATGCCGCCGAGCACCGCCGCCGTGAACGCCTTGACGCCGGGCACGAAACCGTCGGCGAAGCTCACGACGCCGTAGTAGAGGAGGTACATGGTGCCGGCGACGGCGGCGAGCGCCGCGCCGATCACGAAGGTGAGCGAGATCGTGCGGTCGACGTCGATGCCGAGGAGCGCCGCCATCTTGCGGTCCTGCTCGCAGGCCCGCTGCGCCCGCCCGAGCGCCGTGTTCTGGACGATGTACCAGAACACGGCGAGGAGCACGGCGGTGACGATCATGATGATGATCTGCTTGTAGGACAGGGCGACGGCGTAGCCGCGCTCGCTCTCGAACAGCACGATCACGTCGCGGACCATCGGCGGCGTCGGCTTGTTGCGCGCCCCTTGCGCCACCTGGACGAAGTTCGAGAGCGCGATCGAGACCCCGATCGCCGAGATCAGCGGCGCGAGCCGGAACGAGCCGCGCAAGGGGCGGTAGGCGAGGCGCTCGATCGCCCAGCCCCAGAGCGAGGTGAGCGCCATGCCGATCACGAGGACGATGAGGAGCGCGAGCGCGACCGAGGTGATCCCGAGCCAGGTGGTGAGGATCAGGAAGAAGATCAGAGAGATGAAGGCCGCCAGCATGAACACGTCGCCGTGGGCGAAGTTCACCATGCCGATGATGCCGAACACCATCGTGTAGCCGATGGCGATGAGGCCGTAGATCGAACCCAGCGTCAGCCCGTTGATGAGCTGCTGCACGAACACGCCCCAGTCCATGAACCCGCTGTCCCTCTGGCCCGCCTATTGGCCCGCGCCGCGATCATGCCCGCAAATGAAGCAGGCCGCCAGCGCGAAGCGGCTCTAGCAATCGCCGGACCACAGGGCAAACGCGCGGGCCCGGGCGCCCCTTCGGGCTTCCCTCGCGGGCGGGGAACCACATATGAGGACGCGAGCTTTCCCTTGCGCCCGATGCTGAAGCGCCTGCCCTCCGAGCCCGCCGCCCCTCTCGAGCGCCCCGCGCTCGACCCGTTGCGCTTCCGCGAGGGCATGAGCCGGGTCGCGGCCTCGGTCCACGTCGTGACGACGGACGGGCCGGCCGGGCGGGCCGGGTTCACGGCGACCGCCGTCGCGCCGGTGACCGACAGCCCGGCCTCCCTCCTCGTCTGCGTCCACGCCACGGGCCGCTCGGCGGAGGCGCTCACCGCGAACGCCGTGTTCTGCGTCAACGCGCTTTCGGCCTCCGACCGCGACCTCGCCGAGGCTTTCGCCGGCCACACCGGGCTTCCGCCCAAGGACCGCTTCGCCGTCGGCCGCTGGGGGCGCCTTTCGACCGGCGCTCCGGTCCTCGAGACGAGCCTCGCCGCCTTCGACTGCCGCCTCGTCGAGGCCCGCCTCGTCGCGACTCATTACGTCGTCATTGGCGAAGTCGTCGACGTGCGCCTCGGCTCCCACGCCACCGCGCTCGTCTACCGCGAGCGGGGCTATCACGGACTCTAAGATTTTGCGCCGGTCTTCTCCGCCTCTATCTCGGCGATGACGGTCTGCGCTTCCTTGAAGCCGGTGCGGGCGGCCGGGAAGCCGCCGTAGACGGCGGTGTGCAGGAGGACTTCCTTGAGCTCCTCCCGGGTCAGCCCGTTGTTAAGGGCGCCGCGCACGTGCACCCGGTACTCGTCCCACTGGCTCCGCGTCGCCGCGATGACGAGGGTCACGATCGAGCGGATCTTCGGGTCGAGGCCGGGCCGCGTCCACATCTCGCCCCAGGCGAAGCCGGTGATCAGCGCCTCGAGGTCGCGGGTGAACTCCGTCGCGGCCCGGCCGTCCACGTAGGCGTCGCCGAGCACCCGCCGGCGCATGGCCTCGCCCTTCTTCAGCCGCTCCTCGTCCATGGGTCACCTGCCTTGTCGGAACGGGGCCGTGGCGCCCCTCAAGAGTCTTCCGCTAGACTAGGCGTATAAGCGGCGCGATGGCGAGCGCCTTCAGGGAGAGACCCATGGCGATGACGATGGCGGGCGAGGTCGCCCTGCCGGCGGACCGCGCGACGGTGTGGGCGGCGCTCAACGACCCCGAGGTGCTCAGGCGGTGCATCCCCGGGACGCAGGAGCTGACGAAGCTCTCCGACACCGAGTTCCAGGCGACCGTGCGCGCCGCGGTCGGGCCCGTGAAGGCGACCTTCAAGGGCCGCGTCGTCCTCACCGACCTCGACCCGCCGAACGCCTACACCATCTCGGGGGAAGGGCAGGGGGGCGTCGCGGGCTTCGCCAAGGGCGGCGCGAGGGTACGCCTCGCCGACGCCGACGGCGGCGGCACGCTCATGAGCTACGACGTCGAGGCGAACGTCGGCGGCAAGCTCGCCCAGCTCGGCGGCCGCCTCATCAACGGCGTCGCCAAGAAGTACGCCGACGAGTTCTTCGCCAACTTCGCGAAGGTCCTGGCGCCGCAAACCGGGGAGGCCGGATGATGAAAAGACTGCTCACCGCCCTTGCCGTCGTCCTGGCCTCGGCTGCCGGGCAAAGGACCGTTGCCGCCGAGACCTATCCCACGCGGCCCGTGACGCTGATCGTGCCGTTCGCGCCGGGCGGCAGCACCACCATCATGGCCCGCATCATCGCCGAGAAGATCGGCGAGATCGTCGGCCAGAACCTGATCGTCGACAACCGGCCCGGCGCCGGGGGCACCATCGCGGCCCGCGCCTTCACCCGCGCCGAGCCCGACGGCTACACCATCTTCCTCGGCTACTCGGGCACGATCGCGATTGGGCCGAGCCTCTACCGCAACCCCGGCTTCGACCCGCGCAAGGACTTCTCGCCGATCGGCCTCATCGGCTCGGCCCCGGCGGCGCTCGCCGTGCATCCGAGCCTCGGCGTGAGCTCCGTGCCTGAGCTCATCGCCAAGGCGAAGGCCGCGCCCGGCACCATCAACTTCGGCTCGGCCGGCGTCGGCACCGTCACCCACATCGCGGGCGAGCTGTTCGCCTCGATGGCCGGGATCAAGCTCGTCCACATCCCCTACAAGGGCTCGGGGCCGGTGCTGAACGACCTCGTCGGCGGC
This sequence comes from Beijerinckiaceae bacterium, assembly GCA_036389455.1. GTDB lineage: Bacteria > Pseudomonadota > Alphaproteobacteria > Rhizobiales > Beijerinckiaceae > JAJKJG01. The sequence continues at coordinate 1,612 of DASVPW010000044.1, read as the reverse complement.
CACATCCCGATGTCGTTCACGCCGATTCCGGCGGTGCACGGCCATGTCCAGGGCGGGACCTTGAAGGCGCTTGCCGTCACGGGCGCGCAGCGTTCGAGCCTCATGCCCGAGGTCCCGACCGTCGCCGAGAGCGGCCTGCCCGGCTACGAGGCTGTGCTGCACTACGGGCTGCTTGCCCCCGCCGGCACGCCCCGGCCGATCGTCGATGCGCTCAACGCGGCCCTGCGCCAGGCGCTCGCCTCGCCCGAGGTGCTGAAGCGCCTCGCCTTCGAGGGCGCCGAGCCGCTGCCGAGCACGCCCGAGGAATACGCCGCCGACATCGACCGGGAGGAGACGAAGTGGTCCCGCGTCCTGCGCGAGGCGGGCGTCAAGCCGGGGGATTGAGGCGCGACCGAGGTTTGCCGCATCGCCGGCTGCGAATCCCGCATGCGGGGACGAAACGCGTCAGCCGGCGAAGAAGCTCTCGACGCCGACCTCGATCCCGGGCGGGTCCATGGCGAGCGGGCCGGACCGGACGATCCGGGTCTCGATGCGGTCGTCCGCGGCCCTGAAGTGATGGATGGCGGTCTGGTTCTCGTCCTTCACGATCAGGTAATGCCGCATGGAGGGAAGCCGGAAGTAATCGGCAAGCTTGGCGCCGGCGTCCACGGACTGGCTCGACGGCGAGACGACCTCGACCAAGATTATCGGATCATTGATTTCGATGACGTTCCTGTCGGGCGGTTCCCCGCAGCGCACCAGCGCATCCGGCTCATAGACCGTTCTTGCATCGATCCGGACCGAGACGCCGTCCGGGTAGGCGCGGCAGGGCACGCCCGCAGCCTTGATGGCTTCGCGCAAGGCGGCGTAGACGTTGCCCTTGGTGTCCGCGTGACCCACGCGCTCGGGCGACATGGCGACGACTTCTCCTCCGACGAGCTCATATCGCTTCGGCTGGCTCATCGCCCAGGGGATGAACTCGTCGGCGGTCATCCGCAGCTTCGTGTGAGCGGTCATCGCATCGGCTCCGCCGCCATCATCTCAGCAAACCTGCAACGGGAAAACCCCGCAAGGTGCTTGCGGGGTTCCCGTCGGGCTCAAGGCCGAATCGTGCCGGCGCGCCGGCCATCGCTCACCCGCGCTGGGCGATGGTGAGGTAGTCGCGCCGCGTCGCGCCGGTGTAGAGCTGGCGCGGACGGCCGATCTTCTGCGACGGGTCCTCGATCATCTCCTTCCACTGCGCGATCCAGCCGACGGTGCGGGCGAGCGCGAACAGCACCGTGAACATCGAGGTCGGGAAGCCCATCGCCTTGAGCGTGATGCCCGAATAGAAGTCGATGTTCGGATAGAGCTTCTTCTCGAGGAAGTACTCGTCCTTGAGCGCGATCTGCTCGAGCTCGACCGCGACGTCGAGGAGCGGGTCGTCCTTGACCCCGAGCTCGTTCAGGACCTCGTGCGTGGTCTTCTGCATGATCTTCGCGCGCGGGTCGTAGTTCTTGTACACCCGGTGGCCGAAGCCCATGAGGCGGAAGGGGTCGTTCTTGTCCTTCGCCTTCTGCATGTAGAGCGGGATGCGGTCCGGGGTGCCGATCTCCTCGAGCATCTTCAGCGCCGCCTCGTTGGCGCCGCCGTG
>DASVPW010000043.1:0-16235 GCA_036389455.1 Beijerinckiaceae bacterium | reverse complement strand
CGCGCCTGCCGCTGGTCGCAGGTCTCTTTCCGCAGCAAAATCAATCAGGACGTTTCTCGACGACGATGGCTGCTCCGACGAAACGCAACAAACTGCAGCCGAAACTGCCGCGCGGCTTCGCCGATCGCGGGCCCGACGACATCCGCGCCGTCAACCGGATGATCGAAACGATCCGCGGCGTTTACGAGCGCTACGGTTTCGAGCCGGTGGAGACGCCGTTCGTGGAATATACCGACGCGCTGGGAAAATTCCTGCCGGACCAGGACCGGCCGAACGAGGGCGTTTTTTCGTTCCAGGACGACGACGAGCAGTGGCTGAGCCTGCGCTACGACCTGACCGCGCCGCTCGCCCGCTACGTGGCCGAAAACTTCGATGCCCTGCCCAAACCCTATCGCAGCTACCGGGCCGGCTGGGTTTTTCGGAACGAGAAGCCCGGCCCCGGCCGCTTCCGCCAGTTCATGCAGTTCGACGCCGACACGGTGGGCGCCGCGAGCGTCGCGGCCGACGCCGAGATCTGCATGATGGCGGCGGACACGCTGGAGCGGGTGGGCATCCAACGCGGCGATTACGTCATCAAGGTGAACAACCGGAAGGTGCTCGACGGCGTGATGGAGGCGATCGGACTTGGTGGTGAGGAGAATGCGGGTCGACGGCTTACGGTGCTGCGGGCAATCGACAAACTAGATCGCTTGGTGGACGGCGAAGTTGCGCGGCTGCTTGGCCCAGGGAGGCTTGATCAGAGTGGAGACTTCACACCCGGCGCAAAACTTTCGAACGAGCAAATCTCTATCGTGCTTACCTATGTGAATGGAGGTGATCCGACGACGGTTGAATTCGAAGACCTCCAAGACAAATCCAGTCGCTCAGCAGTTTTTGTTCATACGCGTTCGCTTTCTGCAGAGCCTGAAGATCAGTTCCTCCAATTCGAGTACGATAACGTGTCCCGCGTTGCTCGGCTCCGCAGGATGCTTTCAAGAAGCGCATTATACCAAAATGGTCTAGATGAACTTGAGAATATTGCCTCCTTATGCGATTCTGCCGGCTATAAAAATGATCGTATTTCGATAGAAAGCTCTGTCGTTCGGGGCCTCGAGTACTACACCGGGCCCGTCTATGAGGCCGAGCTCACCTTCGAAGTTAAAAACGACGAGGGCCAGACCGTGCGCTTCGGCTCGGTCGCGGGCGGGGGGCGCTACGACGGGCTCGTCGGGCGCTTCCGCGCCGAGCCGGTGCCGGCGACGGGGTTCTCCATCGGCGTGTCGCGGCTGCTCTCGGCCTTGCAGATGGTCAAGAGCCCGCTCGTCGCCGGCTCCGCGCAGCCGGGGCCGGTGGTGGTGCTCGTCATGGACCGCGACCGCGTCGCCGACTACCAGCGCCTCGTCGCGCGCCTGCGGGCCGAAGGCATCCGGGCCGAGCTCTACCTCGGCTCGTCGGGCATGAAGGCGCAGATGAAGTACGCCGACCGGCGCGGCTCGCCGTGCGCCGTCATCCAGGGCTCGCAGGAGCGCGAGCGCGGCGAGGTCCAGGTCAAGGACCTGATCGAGGGCGCGAAGGCCGCAGACGGCATCGCGAGCCACGAGGAATGGAAGGCGGCCCGCCCGGCCCAGCTCTCGGTGCCCGAGGCGGGCATGGTCGAGGCCGTGCGCGAGGTGCTGGGAAGGCACTTTGCTAACCTCTCCCGAGAGGGAGAGGTCGAGTCGGCCCTCGGGTCCGGCCTTCGGCCGGCCCAAGGATAAACTCCGCCGACCGGGTGAGGGCATAGTGGCTGGGGCGGAGCCGCGCCACTGCGCCTTCTGCGGAGAGGCCGCGCCCTCACCCCTGCCCCTCTCCCGTTCGGGAGAGGGGTTCAGCGTCCCGTCGCCTGCTTCAGCGCGTCGATGCGCTTCGAGGCTTCGGCCTTGTCGAGCTCGGGGTCGTAGGCGTCCGGGTCGCGGGCCTCCTCCGAGAGGGTCTTGAGGTAGGACGCCTGGGCGCCGGTCATCGGCTCGTGGCCGGTGACCCAGTCGTCCGGGTCCTTGAGCTGGTTCGAGCCCGGTTCCGGGGCGATCTTCGGGTTCTCGGGCGGCGGGTCCTCGCGCCGGCGCGGCGGCGCGGCCTGTCTCGACGGGGCCATGGGCTCCTCGCGTTCATGGATTGTTCTGATCCGCTGAACGCCCGGAGAGGGGCAGCGGTTCCGTCCCGCGGCCGCATCCGGCTCGGGGCCTCGGCGCGACTCGACTCCCCGGCGGCTCCGGCTTATGTTCCGGCTTTGTTCCAGACCAGGAAAGAGGCCCGTGCGCAAGCCGACCGGGGTCGAGCGCCTCTACATCGACTTCGACAGCTTCTTCGCGACGGCCGAGCAGCACCTGCGGCCGGAGCTGCGCGGGCGGCCCGTCGGCGTCATCCCGCTCGACACGCCGCACACCGGGCTCATCGCGGCGAGCCGCGAGGCGAAGCGGCATGGCGTCAAGCGCGGCCTGTGGGTGCGCGAGGCGCGGCGCCTGTGCCCCGGGATCGTCATCGTCCCGGCCCGCCACGAGGCGTACGTCCGGCTGCACAAGGCGATCGTCCAGGCGGTCGAGCGCGTCCTGCCCGTCCTCGCCGTGCGCTCGATCGACGAGATGGTCTGCGCCCTCGCGGGCGACGAGCAGGGCCGGGCCGTCGCGGTCGCCCGCGCCGTCAAGGCCTCGATCGCACAAAGGGTCGGGCCGGACCTGACCTGCTCGGCGGGGCTCGGCCCGAACGAGCTTCTGGCCAAGATCGCGGCCGAGATGGAGAAGCCCGACGGCCTCGTGGCCTTGCGCCCCGAGGACCTGCCCGGACGGCTCCTGGATCTGAAGCTCACCGACATCCCGGGCATCGCGAGCCGCAACGCCGCGCGGCTCGAGCGGGCCGGCGTCAAGGACGTGGCGGCGCTCTGGGGCATGGCGGGAAAGCACGCCCGCGCGGTGTGGGGCAGCGTCGAGGGCGAGCGCCTGTGGGCCTCGCTGCACGGCTACGCCGTCGAGGCGCCGAAGACGGCGCGCGTCATGTACGGCCACGGCCGCGTGCTGCCGAATGACTGGCGCACCCCCGAGAAGGTCCACGCCTGCGCCCGCTTCCTCGCCGTCAAGGCGGCGCGGCGGATGCGCCGCGAGGGCTTCGCGGCGCGGGCGCTCGCGCTGTGGTTCACCGACCGCCGGAGCGCCGGCTGGTTCGGCGAGGATTCCTTTGCGCCCGCCTTCGACGACCGCACGATCCTGGCGAGCCTGTCCCGCCTCGTCGAGGCGGCGCGGACCGGCGGGGCGCCGGCGTTAAGCCGCAGCGTCCACGTCGTCCTGCACGACCTCGTGCCGATCGGCGAGGTCCCCCGCGACCTCTTCGAGCGCGAGGCCGAGCACGAGCGCCGCCGCCGCTTCGAGCGCCTTTCGCTTATCGCCGACAGCCTCAACGGCCGCTACGGCCGCGCAGTGCTCCACCTCGGCCCGCTCGTCGAGCCGCCCGGCGGCTATGCCGGCGCCAAGATCGCCTTCAACCGCATCCCTGAGGAGGCGGATTTTTGAACGGCGGGAACGGCACGCTCCTCCGTCGGCGCGGGCGACGACGGGCTCATCGGCGGACCCGGCATCACCCTCCGCTGATCGCGGTCACGATGAACACGTCCGTGCCCGGTCCTATGGGCGTGTCGAGGCTCGCGCGTTTTCCGTCGATGAAGACGTTGATGTGCCGTCTGATGGATGGGGTGGAATCGCAGAGGCGGTCCCGCATCCCCGGCCAGCGCGCGTCCAGGGCATCGAGCATCTGGTCGACGCTCGCGACGTCGAGCTCCACGATCCGCTCGGCTGTCGGAAACAGGCTGGAGAAGAGAGCGGGGAGCCGCACGACCGCCGGGGATGATGCGGGGGCGTCGGACATGGCCAGCCTCTAGGAGTCGATCACGAGCGTCTCGACGGAGGAGATCGAGGGCAGGTGCTGGGCGATGGCGGCCCAGCTGTCGCCCTCGTCGGCACTCGCGTAGAGCGTGCCCGAACCCGTCCCGAAATAAACTCCCGCGGGATCCAGCGGGTCCGTCGCGAGCGCCTGGCGCAGCACGCCGAAGAAGACGTTTTCCTGGGGGAGGCCGGCGCGCAGCGCGGCCCAGCTCCTGCCTGCATCCCTCGTCCGCCACACGGCCGCTTTCGCATCGGGCATGAAGCGGCCGGCGATGTCCCCGTTGAGGGGCACGAGGTAGAGCGTATCGGGATCGCGCGGATGCGCGGCCGCTGGAAAGCCGAAGCTCGACGGCAGGCCCGTCTCGATGCTTTCCCAGCGTCGTCCGCCGTCCTCGCTGACGTACATCCCGCAGTGGTTCTGCTGATACAGGCGGTCCGGCATGCCCGGCGCCATCGCGAGCGAATGCACGCACTGGCCATGCTCGGGGTATCTCTGCCCTTCCGGAAGGAAATCCGCGCGGGTCCCGCGATTGCGCGCCTCCCATGTCGCGCCTCCGTCGGAGGTATGGAAAACGCCGCCGGCCGAGATGCCCACCCAGATCCGCTTGTCGTCGTCCGGATGGAGAACGATCGAGTGCAGGATCAGCCCGCCGCCGCCCGGCTGCCACTCGGGGCGCGAGGGGTGATCGCGCAGCCCGGCGACATGCGCCCAGGTTTCGCCGCCGTCATCGCTGCGGAACAGCCCTGCCGGCTCGACGCCGGCATAGAGGCGCGTCCCGTTCCGGGCGAGGCTCCACACGCTCTTGATGGGCTGCTCTCCGGCGGCATACGAGAGGCCCTGGCTCGAATGAGTCCAGGTCTCTCCGAGGTCGGTCGACTTCCAGACGGCCGGGCCGAACCACTCGTTGCCGCCGGCGGCGTAGATCGCCCCGGTCGCTTCGTCGGCGATGACGTGGTTCATCGGCCACGTCTCGCAGAATGGGCCGCGCAGTTCCCATGAGCGGCGCCGGACATCGCTTTCGAGGATGAAGGCGCCCTTTTTCGTGCCGAGAAGGACGAGCACCTGCTTTGCCATCTTCGATCCCTCGCGAGCCCGCATGCATGCCGCCGGAGAGCGGTTTGGCAGGACCCGAAAGTCCTGCCGCGTCCCAAGTCAGCCGTCGCAGGCAGCATGGTGGTGTTACCCGATAGGGCCACGGCTGGTAAACGCGCTTCATTTGATCTTTGTTGACGGGACGCGGCTCGTGGCCCGCCGCGGGGGTGGTCGAGAATGCGGGTGGTCGTCTGCGGCGGCGGGGTGATCGGCGCCTCGATCGCGTACTTCCTGAGCCGGCGCGGGATCCGGACAATTGTCCTCGAAAGGACGGGCATCGCCTGCGCCGCCTCCGGCAAGTCGGGCGGCTTCCTCGCCCTCGACTGGTGCGACGGCACGCCCCTTGAGGCGCTCGCGCGGCGGAGCTTTCGTCTGCACGCGCGCCTTCCCGAAGAGATCGGCGGCGACTGGGGCTACCGGCCGCTGACGACCTACAGCGGCAGAGTCGGGCGAAGCGTCGTCGAATCCCCCGTCCCGCAATGGCTTTCCAGGAGCGTCGGGCTGGACCGCCGCCTCGGCCGTCCCGAGACGACCGCCCAAGTGCATCCCGGCCGGTTCACGGCGGCGCTGATGCGCTCTGCCGAGGAGCACGGCGCCGAGGTAAGGATCGAAGCGGTCACCGGCGTGGCGCTCGCCTCCGGCGGCAATCGAGTGGCCGGCGTCGAGACCGCGCGATCGTTTGTCGAGGCGGACGCGGTCGTGATCGCCATGGGGCCGTGGTCGGCCCTTGCGGCGGAATGGCTTCCAATTCCGAAAGTCCATGGGCTCAAGGGGCATAGTCTCGTGTTCGAGACGGGCACAGCCGTGCCCGCCGAGGCGCTGTTTCTGGAATTTCGAGACGGCAGAACCGGCGCGGCTTATAGCCCCGAGGTCTTCCCGCGTCCCGACGGCACCACGTACGTCTGCGCGGTCTCGAGCGAGAGCCCGGTGCCCCCGGAGCCGGGCGATGTCGCTCCGGACCCGGGCGCGATGCCCATCCTCGAGCGGCTGTGCTCGCAAATCTCACCCGAGCTTCAGGAGAGCCGGATCGTCGCCCGGCAAGCCTGCTACCGTCCGGTCACGCGAGACGGTCTCCCGTTGATCGGCGCAATCCCGGGCATCGCGGGAGCTTTCGTTGCGACGGGCCATAGCGTCTGGGGTATCCTGAACGCGCCGGCGACCGGGGAGGCCGTGGCGGAACTCATCGCGGACGGCGCAGCCCGGCACGTCGACCTCTCCTGGTTCTCGCCTGGGCAACGGCTCGTTACCTGAACCGGCAGACCTATCCCAAGGTCGCCGGCAGCCACGTCGCGATCTGCGGGAGCAGCAGAATGAGCGTCAGAAGCGCGATGCTCATGACGATGTAGGGCACCACCGCCTGGAAGATGTGCAGCATCGTGACCTCCCGCGGCGCGACGCCCTTCATGGTCATGAGCAGGAGCCCATGCGGCGGTAGGAGCAGGCCGAGCTGCATGCAGATCAGGAAGAGGACGCCGAACCAGATCGGGTCGATGGCGAGGCGCTGCACCAGCGGCATGAACACCGGCAGCGTGATCAGCATCATGCTGACCTGGTCGACGAAGACGCCGAGGAAGATGAGGAGCGCCATCATCCCGATGAGGACGGCGAAGGTCGACAGGCCCTTGCCGAGGATCATCGACACGATGCCCTCCGAGGCGCCGGAGAAGCTCAGGATCTGGGAGAAGGTCGTGGCGCCGAGGATGATGAAGAGTATCATCCCGGAGATCGCAGCCGTGCCGCGCAGCGCCTTCATGAGCGCCTCGACCGTGAGGGCGCGGTAGGCGAGCGCGAGCCCCAGGGTGGCGAGCGCCCCGAGCGCGGCCGATTCCGTCGGCGTCGCCCATCCGGCCGACATCGCCCCGACGACCACCGCGAAGATCGACACGAGCGGCAGCACGTAGAGCACGAGGAGACGGTAGCGCGCCCAGCCGGCAAGCCTCTCGACCGCCGCCGACGGCGCGAGCGCCGGCGTGAGGGTGGCCCGCACGACGATGTAGGCGATGAAGGCCACGCTCAGGATGAGGCCCGGGACGACGCCGCCGATCAGGAGCTTCGAGATCGAGATGCCGGAGAGACTCCCGAGGAGCACGGTCAGCGCCGAGGGCGGGATCAGCATGTCGACAGCGCCGATCGCCATGATCGGGCCGGTCGCCATCGTCGGGTGGTAGCCGCGCGAGAGCATCACCGGCAGCATCAGCGAGCCGAGCATCGCCGTCGTCGCGATGGTCGAGCCGGAGATCGCCGAGAAGACCGTGCCGGCGACGACCGCGACGACGGCGAGCCGCCCCGGCACTTGGCTGATCAGCCGCTCGACACCGTCGATGACCTTCAGGGCGAGCCCGGTGTGGAAGAGGATCTCGCCCATGAGGATGAAGAGCGGGATCGGGGTGAGCGAGAAGTTGACGACCGAGACCACGCTGTTGCGGGTGACCTGCAAGAGGCCGGGATCGCCGCCGAGGAAAAGCACCGCTCCGACGAGGTTGATCGCGACGAAGCAGAGCGCGACCGGCATGCCGAGAAAGAGCAGCACGGTCGAGCCGCCGAGGAGCAGAAGCGCGGCAAGCTCCCAGGGGATCATCAGGCCGCCGAGACGGCGTCGTCGCGCGGCCCGCGCTCGGAATGGGCGAGACGGTGCATGCGGAACAGGAACTCGATCGCGACGAGGGTGAAGGCGATCGGCAGGGGGGCGAAGAGCCACCACTCCGGTGTGACGAGCGTCTTGATCGAGACGGCGCCGGTCCGATAGCTATCGAGCGCCACGCGGGTCCCGTACAGGACGAAATAGAGCGAGCAGGCGAGGCCGAGCGCGTCGCCGACCCATTCCAGCACCCAGGCGAGGCGGCGCGGCAGCACCTGCAACACGATGTCGACGCGGATGTGCTGGCCTTGCCGCAGGAGCCAGGGCGCGGTCGCGAGCGTGACGAGATAGAGGATGTCCTCGGAGACCTCGGCGCTCCAGGGCAGGCCGCGCGTGCCGACATTGCGGAGCAGCACGTCGCCGCCGATCGCGAGCGCCATCACCAGGATGAGCGCGGCCGCGAGCAGCATGAGCCCATCGAGCACGCGCCCGTACCAGGCCGAGATCTGCGCGATGCTAGGCATGATGCCCTTCCCTCCGCGAAGCTCGTCGGCTCCGGCCGGGGATGACGGTCGGCGTCACTGCGCCTTGGCGAAGAACTCCTTCAGCTTCGGCCCGTGCTCGGGACTCTGCTTGACGATGCCGGCCCAGCCGGCCTCGTAGGCCTTCCGGCGCCACTCCTCGCCGGCGGCGCCGGCAAGGCTGATCACCTGGATGCCGGCGTTCTTCTGCTTTGCCGCCTCGTCCTCGTTCTCCTTCGCGACCTCGGCATGGGCCGCCTCGATCTCGTCGCCCGCCCTGGTCAGGATCGCGCGCTGCTCGGCGGTGAGGCTGTCCCACTTGCGCTTGTTCACGAGGATCGACACCTCGGCCGAGTAGAAGCCCGGATCGACGCGGTATTTCGTCTTCTCGTGCCAGCCGAGGTCGAGGATGCCGGTGATCGGCCAGCCGTAGCCGTCGACGACGCCGCGCTCGAGGGCGGTGTAGACCTCGCCCGGGGCGGTCTGGATCACGGTCGCGCCGAGCGCCTGGAAGAAGTCGCGGTAGACCGGCGTGATGCGCAGCTTCAGGCCCGAGAGGTCCGGGCCGGTGATCGCCTTGTTCAGGTAGAGGTGGAAGGGGTTGTTGTCGACGGTGCGCGCGAGGAAGTGCGCGTTCATCTTCTCGGCGTAGAGCTTCTGCATGTAGTCGAAGCCGCCGTTCCGGCGCAGCTCCGCCATCGGGCGCTCGGTCAGCTTCCAGGCGTCCGCCTCGGGCATGACGTTGGTGTAGAAGGCGCCGGTCGAGTTCGCGATGTCGACGACGCCGTTCTTCAGCGCGTTGCCGACCTCGAAGGGCGGCATCGCCTTCGGCCCGCCGATGTACTGGATGCGGATGAGCCCCTTGCCTTCGCCGTTCACGCGCTCGATGAACTTCTCGAAGCGGCGCGAGTAGAAGGTGTTCTCGGCGAAGGCCGAGACGCCGCGCAAGACGGCCTCCTGGGCAGCGGCGCCCGGCGCGGCGAGAGCCGTCATGGCGACGATCAGGGAAGCGAGGCGCGCCCGCATGACGATGTCCTCCCGTGAGGGCCCGGCGGCTTCTCGTTCCGCGCTCTTGAAGCGGGGGCCGCGGCTGGTGGAGCGGAATTCAGCGTAAGCGCCCCGGCCTGTCAATTTGAACCTTGGCGCTTTGACGCCCTTGCCCTGCATTTCTAGTATCCGCCGCCTGCGTGCCGGGGCGTCCGGCGGGAGATCCGGAATGGCCGAACGGTCCTTCAGCGAAGAGGTGAAGACGCTCAGGCTCGGCGAGGGCGACGAGTTCCGCGGCGAGGGCATCCTCGCGGTCACGAAGGCGCTCTTGCAGTCGGGCGTGTCTTACGTCGCCGGCTACCAGGGCGCGCCGATCTCGCACCTCGTGGACGTGCTCTCCGACGCGAACGAGATCCTCGAGGAGCTCGGCATCCGCTTCGAGTCGAGCGCGAGCGAGGCGACGGCGACCGCGACCCTTGCGGCCTCCGTGAACTATCCGCTGCGCGGCGCAGTCACCTTCAAGGGCCCGGTCGGCGTCAACGTCGCCTCCGACGCGCTCGCGAACCTCGCCTCAGGGGGCGTCAAGGGCGGCGCGCTCGTCATCGTCGGCGAGGATTACGGCGAGGGCTCCTCGATCATGCAGGAGCGCAGCCACGCCTTCGCGATGAAGTCGCAGGTCTGGCTTCTCGACCCGCGCCCGAACCTGCCGACCATCGTGCGCATGGTCGAGAAGGGCTTCGAGCTGTCGGAAGCCTCGAACACGCCGGTGATGCTGGAGCTGCGCATCCGCGCCTGCCACGTCTACGGCTCGTTCAGGACGAAGGCGAACGTGCGGCCGGCCTTCACGCTGAAGGATGCGCTCGAGCGGCCGATCCGCGATACGAACCGCATCACGCTGCCGCCGATGACCTACGCGCACGAGAAGGAGAAGATCGAAGGCCGCTGGCCCGCCGCGGTGACGTTCATCGCCGAGCACGGGCTCAACGAGGTCTTCGAGGGCGACGCCGGCGACATCGGCATCGTCCTGCAGGGCGGGATGTACAACGGCGTCGTGCGCGCGCTCGAGCGGCTCGGGCTCGCGGACGCCTTCGGCAACACCCGCGTGCCGCTCTACGTCCTCAACGTCACCTATCCGCTGATCGATGCCGAGCTCGTGCGCTTCTGCGCCGGCAAGCGCGCGATCCTCGTGGTCGAGGAGGGCCAGCCCGAGTTCATCGAGCAGGCGGTCAACACCATCCTGCGCCGCGCCGACATCCAGACCCGCATCGAGGGGAAGGGCATGCTGCCCATGGCCGGCGAGTACACGGGCGGCGTGGTGCGCGACGGCATCCGCCGCTTCCTCGAGAAGCACCGGCCGGACCTCGCCGTCGCGCAATCCGAGAACGAGCCCGACAAGGCCCGCGTCGCCCAGGCCGCGAGCGCGGTCGCGCCGAACGTCCACGGCCGTCCGCCCTCGTTCTGCACCGGCTGCCCCGAGCGGCCGATCTTCACCGCGATGAAGCTCGTCGAGCGCGAGCTCGGGCCGCACCACGTGAGCTGCGACATCGGCTGCCACCTCTTCTCGATCCTGCCGCCCTTCAACATCGGCAACACCACGATGGGCTATGGGCTCGGCGGGGCGGGCGCGGCGGCGCTCAACGCCGCTGCGGGCAAGCGCGCGATCGCGGTGATCGGCGACGGCGGCTTCTGGCACAACGGCCTCGTCTCCTCGATCGGCAACGCGGTCTTCAACAAGAGCGACAATGTCCACATCATCGTCGACAACGGCTATTCGGCCGCGACCGGCGGGCAGGACCTCCTGTCGTCCTTCGCCGAGAGCAAGCTCCGCTCGACCAGGCACGCGATCGAGACGGCGGTACGCGGCGTCGGCGTCAAATGGGTGCGCACGCTGACGCGCACCTACGATCTCGCCCGCATGCGCGACACGCTGAAGGAAGCGCTGACCACGCCGGTCAAGGGGCCGAAGGTCATCGTCGCGCAGTCGGAGTGCATGCTGAACCGGCAGCGCCGCGAGCGGCCGCTGGCCGCGCAGGCGATCAAGGACGGCAAGCGCGTGGTGCGGGAGCGCTTCGGCGTCGATCCCGACACCTGCACCGGCGACCGCTCCTGCATCCGCCTCTCGGGCTGCCCCTCGCTGACGGTCGCTCCCAATCCCGATCCGCTGCGGAGCGAGCCGGTCACCAAAGTCATCAACTCCTGCGTCGGCTGCGGGCTCTGCGGCGAGGTCGCGCATGCGGCCGCGCTGTGCCCCTCCTTCTACCGCGCCTCGGTCATCAACAACCCCAACCGCTGGGACCGTTTCAGGGCGCGGCTGAGGGGCGCGGTGATCGGGGCGCTGCAGCGGCGCCTTCGGCCTGCATGACCGCGCTCGACTTAGGCGTCCGCCCGATCACCATCGCGATCCTCGCCATGGGCGGGGAGGGCGGCGGCGTGCTCTCCGACTGGATCGTCGACCTCGCCGAGCACGGCGGCTATCTCGCGCAGGCGACCTCGGTTCCGGGCGTGGCGCAGCGCACGGGCGCCACGATCTACTACGTCGAGCTGTTCCCGAAGGCGGCGGCGGAGAAGGCCGGGCGCGACCCGGTGCTGGCGCTCATGCCGATGCCGGGCGACGTCGACGTCGTCGTCGCCTCCGAGCTGATGGAGGCCGGGAGGGCGGTCCAGAGAGGCTTCGTCACGCCCGACCGGACGACGTTCATCGCTTCCACTCACCGCGTGTACTCGATGACCGAGCGCATCGCGCCGAGCGACGGCCGGGTCGACGAGAGCGCGCTCCTGGAAGGCTGCCGGGCGGCGGCGAAGCGGCTCATCGCCTTCGACATGGCGGCCCTGGCCGAGGCGACGGGTAGCGTGATCAGCGCCGTCCTCTTCGGCGTCCTGGCCGGCTCGGGCGCATTGCCTTTCGCGCGACCCGCTTTCGAAGCCGCGATCCGGCGCGGCCGGGTCGGCGTCAAAGCCAGCCTTGCGGCGTTCACCGCCGGTTTCGAGGCCGCCGAGAGCGGATCGGCCATCGTTCGGCAGCCGCCCAAAGCCACGGGCGCGTTGCCGCCGCCGACCCTGGACGGGCGGGACGCAGCCGCGGGGGCGGCCGACCTCGAAGCTTTTCCCCAATCGGCGCGGGAGGTCATCCATCTCGGCATCGAGCGGACGACCGACTACCAGGACGCCGCCTATGCCCGGCTCTATCTCGACCGCTTGCGTCCCTTTGCGACAGAGCCTGGGAGCGAGCGCCTCCTCGCCGAGGTTGCGCGGCAGCTGGCGCTCGGCATGGCCTACGAGGACACGGTCCGGGTCGCCGAGCTGAAGATCAGGCCGGCGCGCTTCGCGCGCGTGCGCGACGAGGTGCGGTTGTCGGAGGAACAACTGCTCGAGATCGCGGAATTCATGCACCCCCGGATCGAGGAGATCGCCGACACGCTGCCGAAGCGCTGGGGCGAATGGCTGCTCAAGACCGCATGGGCGCGCCGCGCCGTCGGGCGCTTCGCGAAACGCGGGCGGATCGTGCGGACGTCGACCATTCGCGGCTTTCTTCAGCTCTATGCGGTCGCGGCGCTGAAGCCGTGGCGGCCGGGCTCACTGCGCTTTGCCCGCGAGCAGGCTCATCTCGAATCTTGGCTCGACGAGGTCCGCCGAGCTGCAAGCAGGGACGAGGCGCTCGCCTTGGAAATAGCCCTCTGCCGCGGACTGGTGCGTGGCTACGGGGACACCCATGCCGGAGGCCGCGAGCGCTTCGACGCCATCATGAGCGTGCTTCCGGCGATCGTCCGCGAGCCCGGGGCGGCTGGGATCGTTGAAGATCTCCGGCGGGCAGCGCTTGACGACGAAACGGGAGATCGTCTCGCGCATGCGTTGCGCGGAATCGGGCTGCGGGACGGCGATTCGACTGCCCGCGCCTCGGAGCAGGCCGGCTAGCTCGTTGACGGTGCAGGCGGAACGGATAGGCTGCGGCAACTCACGCGATCAAGACGGCGTCAGGCCGCGCGCGTCAGCCAGGAGGAACACCCGACATGCGCCGGCTCTTCGCCCAATTCGTCGCGGTCGCGACCGCTGCCGCCTTCCTCGCCGCCGCGGCGCCCGCGTCGGCGCAGACCGAGATCACGCTGTGGAGCCACTGGGCGGCGGAAAAAATCAAGCGCGACTTCGTCGAGGACGCGATCAGGCGATTCGAGGAGAAGAACCCGGGCGTGAAGATCAAGACGTCCTGGTATGAGAAGACGGCGCTCTACGCGGCGCTCAAGACCGCGCTGCGCGCCGGCCAGGCGCCCGACATCTTCTATGCCGAGCCGGACCAGGTCGAGTACATGGAGAACGGCTTCCTGCTCGATCTCTCCGATCTCAATTGGCAGAACATCGAGCCCTGGGCCAAGGAGGCCTGGAGCCACAAGGGCAAGCCCTACGGCTTCCCGCTCGAAGCCTCGACGGTCGAGCTCTACTACAACAAAAAGATGGTCGACGAGCTCGGGGTAAAGATCCCGGAGAACCTGCAGCTCGCGCCGGACGCCTTCCTCGACCTCGTCAAGAAGGCGAGGGCGAAGGGCTGGACGCCGATGGCCCTCGGCGTCGGCGACCGCCCCTTCCCGGGCGCCTACCTGACGCACGAGGCGCTCCTCGAGAAGCTCGGTACCGAGGACTACGACAAGCTCCTCAAGGGCAAGCTGCCCTGGTCCGACCCGCGGGTCGTCGACACGCTCAAGTGGCTGCGAACCCTCGTCGACGCGGGGCTCCTGCCGACGAGCTTCACGAGCCTGAAGCTCGGCGAGGCGCACACCTACTTCCACACCAACCCCGGCGCCGTGATGTTCCTGAACGGGAGCTGGTACACGTCGCGCGCCTTCAATCCGCCCGACAAGGGCGGGCAGCCCAAGGACTTCCCGCTCGGGATCATGCGGTTCCCGGCGGTGCCGGCGGCCGCCTGCAACGAGTGCCGGACCCTTTCGGTGCAGGGCTCCTACGTCGCGAACGCCGACACCAGGCACAAGAAGGAGGTCCTCGCCTTCTTCAACTCGATGGCCTCGGAGGAGGCGGGCAACCGCTGGCTCGAGAACGTGCTCGTGCAGACCGGCATCAAGAGCGACCCCTCGAAGATCACCGGCCCCAACGCCGAGTACTTCCGCCTCCTCGCCGCGACCAACAAGGGCGCCAAGTACTACTTCGGCGCTCCGATCCAGGTGATGCAGGGTAAGGCCAAGGAGGTGTTCACCCAGGTGATCAACAACGCCTTCCCGGCGGGCACCATCAGCGTCGACGACGCGGTGAAGCAGCTCTCGGCGTCGTATTGAGTCCGTGCCGCCGGTAGGACGCCCTCATCCCGAGGTGCGAAGCCCGCAGGGCTGAGCCTCGAAGGACGCACCACGCCGACGCAGCGGAAGCGGGTGTGGCGTGCTTCGAGGCTCGCCTTCGGCCCGCACTCAGCATGAGGGACCTGAGACTGTGAACGTGACTCCGACCACCGTCCTGCCCGAGCCACCTCCCGTCGCTCCCGCCGCCGCCTCGACGCAGGCGGGCGCTGCCGCCGCGGTCCGCGCGCCCGCGCCGCCGGACGACGGCATGCCGCGGCCTTATGGCACGATCCTCGCCTTCCTGCTCCCGGCGCTCGCGCTCTATGCGGCCTTCACGGCCTATCCCTTCTTCCGCACCCTTTGGAACAGCGTCCACAAGGTGCTGCCGCGCCGCACCGAGTTCGTGGGGATCGAGAACTACGCGACGCTCGCTCAGGACGAGTTCTTCTGGCGGGCGGTGCGCAACACGCTGATCTGGGCCTCGACCTCGCCGCTCCTCGAGGTGACGATCGCGCTCCTCCTCGCGCTTGCGCTCTACGCCAAGGTGCCGGGCGCGCGCTTCTTCCGCGTCGCCTGGTTCACGCCGGTGCTGATGTCCTACGTGGTGGTCGGGATCCTGTTCGTGTGGATCTACAACTACGACTGGGGGCCGGTGAACGTCGCCCTGCGCTGGCTCGGTCTCGGCGATCTTGCGCGCGCCTGGCTCGGCAACCCGGCGACGGCGCTGCCGTCGCTCATCGCCGTCACGACCTGGATGTGGACCGGCTTCAACATGGTGGTGCTGCTCGCGGCGCTCCACTCGCTGCCGAGGGAGGTGATCGAGGCGGCCGAGCTCGACAACTGCGGCTGGGTCGAGAAGCTCGTCTTCGTGATCCTGCCGCTCGTGCGCCCGACGCTGTTGAACCTCGTGGTCCTGTCCTTCATCGGCAAGATGAAGATCTTCGACCTCGTCTGGATCACCACCAAGGGCGGGCCGCTGTGGTCGACCGAGACGGTCTCGACCTACGTCTACAAGCGCGCCTTCGAGTGGTCGACCTTCGACCTCGGCTACCCGTCCGCGATCGCGTCCGTATGGTTCGTCATCGTGCTCGGGGCGGTGCTTACCCTCACCTACGCCTTCCGCCTGCGCGAGAAGCTGGAGTACTGAAGGTGGCGGCCCTGAAGCGCGCGGCGCTGCTGCTTGCGCTCTCGCTCTACACCGCCTTCGCGGCCGGGCCCTTCGTGTGGGCCGCGATGATGTCGCTGCGCACCACGACGGAGATCACCCGCGACCACTTCGCCCTGCCCATCCCGGCGCACTTCGAGAAGTTCCCGCTCGCCTGGTTCAACTCCAACTACAACGTCTACTTCTTCAACTCCGCGACGGTCGTGCTCTCGGCGGTGGTGGTCCTGACGGTCGTCGGCGCCATGGCGGCGCATTGCTTCGCGCGCTACCGCTTCCGCCTCAACCGGGTGCTCTATTTCCTGATCTTCTCGACCATCATCTTCCCGCCCCAGATCACCATCATCGCGCTGTTCCAGATCCTGGTGCAGTACGGGCTCTACAACACCAAGCTCGGGCTCGTGGCGGTCTACGTCTCGATCCAGCTGCCGCTCACCATCTACATCCTCGAGACCTTCTTCGCCCGTATCCCGGCGGACCTCTTCGACGCCGCCCGCATGGACGGCTACTCCGAATGGGAGATCTTCTGGCGCGTGTCGTTCCCGATCGCGCTCCCCGCCGTCGCCACGACCGTGATCCTGAATTTCATCCTCCTGTGGAACGAGTTCCTCTACGCCGTGGTGCTCATCAACGACGAGGCGAACCGGACCCTGCCGCTCGGGATCCAGCGCTTCATGGGCGACCAGCTCGAGGACACCGGCATGATCGCGACCGGCCTCATGATC
>DASVPW010000042.1:0-5128 GCA_036389455.1 Beijerinckiaceae bacterium | reverse complement strand
CTCGTTGCAGCCGGAAAGCCCAAGCTCGTCGCCCTCGTGGCCACAGCCCGAAAGCTCCTTACCATCCTCAACGCCATCGTCCGCGATCAACAGCCATGGCAGCCCAAAACCGCTTGACCAAAAAGACAGTCGCTCACCCCGACCCTCTCCCGCAAGCGGGAGAGGGGACTCTCCTCTCCGTCGAAGACCTGCGCGTCGTCTTCCCCGGCAGCGACCGGCGGCGCACGCTCGCGGTCGACGGGGTGAGCTTCGAGGTGCGGCGCGGCCGGACCCTCGGCATCGTCGGCGAGTCGGGCTGCGGCAAGAGCGTGACCTCGCTCGCGATCATGGGGCTGTTGCCGAAGGGACAGGCCGAGGTGACCGGCCGCGTCGTCTTCGAAGGCCGCGACCTCCTCAAGGAGCCGGACCGCGCCATGCGGGACCTGCGCGGCGACCGCCTCGCCATGATCTTCCAGGAGCCTATGACGAGCCTCAACCCGTCCTACACGGTCGGCGACCAGATCGTGGAGGCGGTCGTGCGCCACCGCAGCATGGGCCGGCGCGAGGCCGAGGCGCGCGCGATCGAGATGCTGCGTCGGGTGCGCATCCCGACCCCGGAGGCGCGTTTCCACGACTACCCGCACCGGCTCTCCGGCGGCATGCGCCAGCGGGTGATGATCGCGATGGCGCTCGCCTGCGATCCCGACCTCCTCATCGCCGACGAGCCGACGACCGCCCTCGATGTCACGATCCAGGCCCAGATCCTCGACCTCATGCGGCGCCTGCGCCAGGAGAGCGGCGCCGCCATCGTCCTCATCACCCACGACCTCGGCGTCGTGGCGGAGGTCTGCGACGAAGTGGTGGTGATGTACGCCGGCCAGGTGGTCGAGCGCGCGAGTGTCGACGCCCTGTTCCGCTTCCCTCAGCACCCCTACACGGTCGGGCTTCTCGGAGCCCTGCCGCGGCTTGACCGGCGCCGGCCGCGCCTTGCCGCGATCGAGGGCGCAGTGCCGAATATGACCGCACCGCCGCAAGGCTGCCGCTTTCAGGCGCGCTGCCCTTTCCGCATCGACAAATGCGCCGAGATGCCGCCGCTCGATCCCGTCGGCGATGCCCACCTCGCCCGCTGCTGGCGCGCGCCCCTCGAGAGGCTCGCGGCATGACCCAATACGTCCTCGCTGCCGACGCTCTCGTGAAGCACTTCGTGGCGAAGCGCTCGGCGCTGGGGCGGCCGCTCGCGACCGTGAAGGCCGTGGATGGAGTGTCGTTCGTGCTCCGCCCCGGCGAGACGCTGGCGCTCGTCGGCGAATCGGGCTGCGGCAAGTCGACGGTCGGGCGGCTCGTCATGCGGCTCATCGAGCCGACGGAGGGGCGCATCGTCCTCGACGGAGAGGACGTGACGGACTTGGACGAGCGCGGCTTCCGCCCGTTCCGCCGCAAGGTCCAGCTCATCTTCCAGGACCCCTTCGCCTCGCTGAACCCGCGCATGACCGTCGGGCAGATCCTCGCCGAGCCGCTGATGCTGCACGACATAGTGCCGGCCTCCGAGCGGCGCCGGCGCGTTGCCGATCTTCTCGACATGGTCGGCCTCCAGCCGTTCTACGCCGGGCGCTACCCGCACGAGTTCTCGGGCGGCCAGCGCCAGCGCATCGTCATCGCCCGGGCCCTTGCGGTCGAGCCCAGGATCGTGATCTGCGACGAGCCGGTATCGGCCCTCGACGTGTCGATCCGGGCTCAGATCCTGAACCTCTTGAAGGAGCTGCAGGGACGGCTCGGCCTCGCCTATATCTTCATCTCGCACGACCTCTCGGTCGTGAAGCACATCGCCGACCGGATCGCCGTCATGTACCTCGGCCGCATCGTCGAGACCGGCCCCGCCGAGACCATCTTCTCGGACCCGCGCCACCCCTACACCCGCGCCCTCCTCTCGGCGATCCCGGTCGCCGCGCCGGGCGCACGGCGCGAGCGCCGCCTCCTCGAAGGCGACGTGCCGAGCCCTATCGACCCGCCGCCCGGCTGCCACCTCCACCCCCGCTGCCCCTACGCCGGGGACTTGAGCCGCGTGCAGCGCCCGACCCTCGACGACGACGGCCACGGCCACGCCACTGCCTGCCATTTCTGGCCGACGATCCCGAAAGAACCGGATATCCTGCCGTCCGAGGGCGCCACCGACCCGCGGTTAGAGCGCCTCTTCGGCGCCTTCGCAGGCTCCGGCGTATGACTTGCACACAAGGCGGCACCGAACCGCCGTTCACAAGGAGGGAGAAGAACATGGCACGAAAATTCACCACCGCGCTTCTTACGGCCGCGGTGCTCGCCGCCTCGCTCGGCGCCGCCGGCGCGCAGACGGCGATCCGCATCGGCTTGGCCGAGGACCCGGACGTGCTCGACCCGACGCTCGCCCGCACCTACGTCGGGCGCATCGTCTTCGCGTCGCTCTGCGACAAGCTGTTCGACATCGACGAGAAGCTCGCCGTCGTGCCGCAGCTCGCCCTCTCCCACGAGACCTCCGACGACGGCAAGGCCGTCACCATCAAGCTCAGGCCGAATGTCAAATTCCACGACGGCGAGCCGCTCGACGCCGAGGCCGCGAAGTTCTCCCTCGATCGCCACCTCACCATGCAGGGCTCGTTCCGCCGCCCCGAGATCGCGGCGGTCGAGAAGGTCGAGGTCGTCGACCCGTTGACCATCCGGCTGCACCTCAAGACCCCGTTCTCGCCGCTCATCGCGCAGCTCACGGATCGGGCCGGCATGATGGTGTCGCCGAAGGCGGCGCGGGAGGCCGGCGACAAGTTCGGCCAGAAGCCGGTCTGCACCGGCCCGTACAAGTTCGTCGAGCGGGTGCAGCAGGACCGCATCGTGGTCGAGCGCTTTCCCGACTACTGGGACAAGGGCAACGTCCACATCGACCGCATCACCTACGTGCCGATCCAGGACTCGACGGTCAGGCTCGCGAACCTCAAGTCGGGCCAGCTCGACCTCATCGAGCGCCCGCTCGCGACGGACCTCAAGGAGATGCGGGCGGACAGCCGCCTCAAGGTGGCGACGGTGACGGAGCTTGGGTATCAGGGCATCACCATCAACGTCGGCAAGGGCGAGGCGGCGAAGAACCCGCTCGGGCAGGATGCGCGGGTGCGCCAGGCCCTCGAGCTCTCGATCGACCGCGAGGCCCTGAACCAGGTCGTCTACAACGGCGAGTACACGCCGGGGAACCAGTGGGTGAGCCCGAAGAACCCTTGGTACCAGGAGAAGTACCCGGTGCCGAAGCGCGACGTCGCGAAGGCCAAGCGCCTCCTCCAGGAGGCCGGCGTGAAGACGCCGATCGCGATCGACTTCATGGTCCCGAACAACCCCGAGACCCGGCAGATGGCCGAGATCGTGCAGTCGATGGCGGCCGAGGTCGGGTTCGACGTGAAGATCCGCGTCACCGAGTTCGCGACCTCCCTCAACGAGGCCGAGGCCGGCCGCTTCCAGGCCTACGCCCTCAACTGGTCCGGCCGCCCCGACCCCGACGGCAACCTCTACATCTTCCACAAGACCGGCGCGCCGCAGAACTACGGCGGCTACTCGAACCCGCAGGTCGACGCATGGCTCGACGAGGCGCGGGTCAAGAACGCCATGGCGGAGCGCAAGGCGATCTACGAGAAGGTCGCCGGCACGCTCCTCTCCGAGGGCTCGATCGTCTACCTCTACCACCGCCTCTGGATCATCGCCCACACGGCGAAGCTCGACGGCTTCAAGCTCCTGCCGGACGGCCTCGTGCGGGTGGTGGGCCTGAGGCTGAAGTGACGAGCGCGAACTCACCTCCCCCTTGATGGGGGAGGTCGAGTCGGCGAAGCCGACCGGGTGAGGGTGGCACCTCCCAAGCCGGGAGTAAGGCAATGGTCGAGAACCTGTTGAAAGACAGGGCCCGCCAGATGCGGCGCGAGCCGACGGAAGCCGAGCGGCGGATGTGGCGCCTGTTGCGCGACCGCCGCCTCGGGGGCTTCAAGTTCCGCCGGCAGGAGCAGATCGGACGCTACATCGTGGACTTCGTCTGCTTCGAGCGGAAGCTTATCGTCGAGCTCGACGGCAGCCAGCACGCGGAGAGCACATACGACTCCCAGCGGGACACTTGGCTGAGGTCGCGGGACTTCACAGTCCTGCGGTTCTGGAACAACGAAGTGTTCGAGAATCCCACGGGCGTGCAGCACGCCATAGCGACGAGGCTCGAGCTCGAATGGCTGGCGTAGCTCCCTTCGCCTCTCCCTCGATGGGAGAGGCCGACTCGCGCCGCAAGGCGCGAGCGGGTGAGGGTGGCGGCGCCGACCTCTACGGTTGGTGTTTCCCCCCTCACCCGGTCGGCGCTCCGCGCCGACTCGACCTCTTCCGCAAGGGGAGAGGTGAATGCTGACCCTCATCGGAAAACGCCTCGTGCAGCTCCTGCCGACGCTGTTCTTCGTGTCGGTGATCATCTTCTCGCTGCAGCAGCTCCTGCCGGGCGACCCGGCGATGATCATGGCCGGGGAGGACAAGGACCCGGAGACGATCGAGCAGATCCGGCGGCAGTACCGGCTCGACCGGCCGATCCCGGTCCAGTACCTGTACTGGGTCAAGGGCGTCGTTACCGGCGACCTCGGCGAGTCCATGCGCCTGAAGGAGCCGGTGACGCGGCTCATCCTCCAGAAGCTGCCGGTGACGCTCCAGCTCGCCACCATGGCGATGGTCATCGCGCTCCTCATCGGGGTCACGGCCGGCATCGTCTCGGCGGTGAAGCGCGACACCTGGATCGACTACGCCGTCAACGTGCTCTCGCTGTGGGGCATCTCGACGCCGAACTTCTGGCTCGGGATCATGCTGATCTTCCTGTTCGCCGTGACCCTCGGGTGGCTCCCGGCCTCCGGGTACGTCAGCCCCTGGGTCGACTGGCGCCAGAGCCTCGCCACGACCATCATGCCGGCCTTCGTGCTGGGCAACGCCATCGCGGGCGTGATCATGCGCCACACCCGCAGCGCCATGCTCCAGGCGCTGCAGAGCGACTACGTCCGCACCGCCCGGGCGAAGGGGCTCGAGGAGCGCTCGGTGGTGCTGAAGCACGCCATGCGCAACGCCCTCACCCCGGTGATCACGCTCGGCGCGCTCGAGATCGGCACGCTCCTCTCGGGCGCCG
>DASVPW010000041.1:0-100446 GCA_036389455.1 Beijerinckiaceae bacterium | reverse complement strand
TGCCGACGAGGAAGTTCTTGGCGACCTGCTGGGTGATGGTCGAGGCGCCCTGCTGGCGCTTGCCGCCGCCCTTGAAGTTCATGACGACGGCGCGCACGAGCCCTTCCGGGTCGACGCCGCTGTGGCGGTAGAAGTTCTTGTCCTCGGCCGAGAGGAAGGCGCCGATGACCTGCTTCGGCACCGCCTGGACCGGGATGTAGAGGCGCCGCTCGCGGGCGTACTCGGCCAAGAGGCTGCCGTCGGCGGCGTGGACGCGGGTCATCACCGGCGGCTCGTACTTGGCGAGCGCCGCGTGGTCCGGCAGGTCCTGCGAGAACTTCCAGTAGCCGTAGGCCGCGACGACGGCGCCGATCAGGAAGAAGATGGCGCCGACGCTGAACAGGAAGCCGAAGAAACGGAGAACGAACCGCATTGACGTGCTGACCCCCAGCCTATTCTCGTCCCGCCTTGAGCCGGCGTCTCGTGTGGCGGGAAGAGCCGTCCTGCGCCATGCCGCGGCGCTATTTACAAGGCCGCCGGCACGCTATCCGAGGATTCGGGGCCCCGCCACGTGTAGCGGCTCTTTCGACACCGCATCTATGGTGAAACTGGGGCGGTCCCCGCGCCCTGCTCGGCCACCCGGGTCCCGAAGTACTGGTCGATCGCGGCCGTCATGGCGGCGGCGGAGCGGTCGCGCCAGCCGTCCGAGGTCAGGAGGTCGATGTCGCGCTTGCTCGAGAGATACCCGAGCTCGACCAGGACCGAGGGCACGTCGGGCGCGCGCAGCACCACGAAGCTCGCCTCGCGCTGCGGCTTCTTGGAGAGCGTCATCACCGGGTCGAGCTTGCCCAGGAGCTTCTTCGCGAAGCGGTGCGAGAAGCCGCGGGTCTCGCGCAGGGTCAGCTCCTGAAGGATGTCAGCGACGTCGTTCGCGGTGTCCCGGGGGCTGAGGCCCGCGACCGCGTCGGCCTTGTTCTCCCGGTCGGCGAGGTTCGCCGACTCGGCGTCGGTCGCCCGCTCGGCGCCGGTGTAGACCGTGCCGCCGCGGATGTGCGGAGCGGCGGAGATCGAATCCGCGTGGATCGAGATGAAGAGGTCGGCCTTGGCCGCCCGGGTAATGCGGACGCGCTCGTCGAGGGGCACGAACACGTCATGGTCCCGGGTCATCAGGACCCGGTAGCGCCCGGTCTTCTCCAGGCGCTCGCGCAGGCGCTCGGTGAAGCTGAACACGATGTCCTTTTCGAAGGCGCCGGTGGAGGCGACGGCGCCGGGATCGATCCCGCCGTGGCCGGCGTCGAGGACGATGAGGGGCCGCCGGTCGGCCTCGGCCACGCTGCCGGTGGTCGCCGGCTCGGGCACGGCCGGGGCCTCGGGCCGCGCCGCCCGGCGGAACGCCTCGCGATCCGTCCGGGTCAGCTCGATGGTGAAGAGGGCGGCGCCGTCCGATTCCCGCTTCGCCGATTCGGCCCGGGTCACGAGCGCGGGCTGCGCGAGGTCGATCACCACCCGGGAGCGGCCGGCCGCGAACAGGCCGTAGCGGAAGGAGGCGACGAGCCCCTCGCGGCGTTTTCCGACCTCGGCCGGGAGCTGGAAATTGACCCGCGGCAGCTCGACCACGACCCGGTCGGGACGCTCGAGCACGAAGGGGCGGGCCTCGACGGGCTCGGAGAGGATGAAGGTGAGTCGGGTCTTCTGCCCGTCGGCCTTGACCTCGGCCGCGACCGCAATCGGGACCGAAGCTTCGCTGTCAGGGGCGGACAGGGCCGGCGCGGACAGCGCCAAAGCGGCCGGGCCAAGCCACAGCACGGCGCAGGCGCAAGCCAAATTCCTCAAGCAGGCGAACGACATCGCCGTCTCGACACTCCGCAGACGCCTTGAGAGGGATACCCCCGGGTTGGTTAATGAACCTTGTAGCACACAATTCCGCCGGCGCGCAGCCGTTGCATTCCGGCAACAGGCTCCGACATCTCTTGCCAAGCGGCCCGTCGGGTCTGTAATGGTTCTGACCCCGTCCGGCATCGCCCGATTCCGACGGCGGACCCGCGGAACAAAGGTCGCGACCGACCGCCCGCACCGTCGTCTCCCATACGGCAACCTCCCGGACCGGCGTCAGCTAATTCGGCGACTTGATCGCCGTTCGTTTCGATGACCGGGCTCCCGGCGCATCGACTTTTGGAAGGTCGTGGATTGATGGGCGCGAGAACGGGATCGGCACTGCTGCTCGACCGTTCGGACGCAAGGCCGTCCGCGATCAGGATCAACCCCAGGCGCGCCGCAGCGCGGCGCGCGACGGCGACCGCCGACACCCTCCGAACCTTCGCGCCGCCTCCGGCTCCGGCCTCGATGCGGCCCCGCGTATCGCGCCTCGAGCCCTCGTCGGGCGAGGGGCCAGGATCAAGGTCAGGAGCACCGTCGGCGATCGCCATGCCGAGAGTTCGTCATGGCCAACAAGATGCTAATCGATGCCTCGCACCCGGAAGAGACCCGGGTGACGGTGGTGCGCGGTCAGAAGGTCGAGGAGTTCGACTTCGAATCCGCTTCTAGGCGGCAGCTCCGCGGGAACATCTATCTCGCCAAGGTCACGCGGGTCGAGCCGTCGCTCCAGGCGGCGTTCGTCGAGTACGGCGGGAACCGGCACGGCTTCCTCGCCTTCAGCGAGATCCACCCGGACTACTACCAGATTCCGGTCGCCGACCGGCAGGCGCTCCTTGCCGAAGACGCCCGCGCCGAGCGCGAGGAGGAGCGCGAGGACGAGCGCCGGCGCAGCCGCCCGCGCCGGGGCCGCAATGCCCCGCGCCGCGCCGCGGAGACGGGCGAGACCGTCACGCAGGAGGTCGCCGACGAGCACGCCGCCGAGGACCATGGGTCCCACGATGGCGAAGCGCCCGGCGCCGCCCCGATCGGCGCCGACGAGGCTCCCCCCGGGCTCGCGCCGGCCGAAAGCTTCGACGAATCCGGCGCTCCCGTCACCGAGCTTGTGCCGGGCGAGCGGGGCGAAGCCCAAGACGGGCAAGACGAAAACGAGAAGCCCCGGAGCGCGTCGACGGACCCTGACGCGCTGATCAGCGAGGCCGCGGAAGCCGAAGCCGCCGAGGCTGAGACCGAGACCGGAATCCGTTCCGAAGCGTCCGCCGGCGAGGCCGAAGTCGAGGATCGCGGCGACAACGAGGCCCAGCATGGCGACGAGGAGGCCGAGCCGGTCATCGAGCAGGTCGGCGGGCGCGGCGACGCCATGGAGGAGCTGCCCGAGCGCCGCCGGCCCTACCGGCGCCAGTACAAGATCCAGGAGGTCATCAAGCGCCGCCAGATCCTCCTCGTCCAGGTCGTCAAGGAGGAGCGCGGCAACAAGGGCGCGGCCCTCACCACCTACCTGTCGCTCGCCGGCCGCTACTCGGTCCTGATGCCGAACACCGGCCGCGGCGGCGGCATCTCGCGCAAGATCACGAGCGCGGCCGACCGCAAGCGCCTGAAGGAGATCGCCACCGACCTCGAGGTGCCGGAAGGGATGGGCGTGATCCTGCGCACGGCCGGCGCGTCCCGCACCCGGGCCGAGATCAAGCGCGACTTCGAGTACCTGATGCGCCTGTGGGAGAGCGTGCGCGAGCTGACGCTGACCTCCTCGGCGCCGGCCCTCGTCTACGAGGAGGGCTCGCTCATCAAGCGCGCCATCCGCGACCTCTACAACAAGGACATCGACGAGGTCCTGGTCGCCGGCGACGAGGCCTACCGCGAGGCCAAGGACTTCATGCGCATGCTCATGCCGAGCCATGCCAAGGCGGTGAAGCCCTACAAGGACCCGCAGCCGCTGTTCGCGCGGTTCGGGGTCGAGCAGCAGCTCGACGCCATGTTCTCGAACCACGTCACGCTCAGGTCCGGCGGCTATCTCGTCATCAACCCGACGGAGGCCCTCGTCTCCATCGACGTGAACTCCGGGCGCTCGACCCGCGAGCACAACATCGAGGACACGGCGCTGCGCACCAACATGGAAGCGGCCGAGGAGGTCGCCCGGCAGCTGCGCCTGCGCGACCTCGCCGGCCTCATCGTCATCGACTTCATCGACATGGAGGAGAAGCGGAACAACCGCACCGTCGAGAAGAAGCTCAACGAGTGCCTGAAGAACGACCGCGCCCGCATCCAGGTCGGGCGCATCTCGCCGTTCGGGCTGCTCGAGATGTCGCGCCAGCGCATCCGCACGGGGGTGCTCGAATCCTCGTCGATCCCCTGCCCGCACTGCGGCGGCGCCGGCCACGTGCGCTCGACCCCCTCGGTCGCGCTCCATGTCCTGCGCTCGGTCGAGGAGCACCTGATCAAGAGCGCCTCCCATAACCTGTGCGTGCGCACCCGCGCCCAGGTCGCGTTCTACATCCTCAACCAGAAGCGCACCCACCTGCGCGAGCTCGAGGAACGCTTCGGGGTCGTGATCAGCGTCGTCGCCGACGAAGGGCTCACCGGCCAGAGCGTGTTCGCGATCGAGCGCACGGAGCCGGTCGCGCCGCGGGCTGAGCCGCGCCCGCCGGCCCCGACCGTCCGCATCGACGCGGTCGCGCCGGTCGACGAAGACGAGGAGGCGGAAGAGGCCCGAGACGCCGATGAGGCCGAGGACCGGGAGGATGCCGCCGAGCCCACCCGCGCCGGAGAGGGCGAGCGGGCGGATCGTCCCGAGCGTCCGGGCGAGGACGGCGAAGGCGGAAGACGCCGCCGCCGGCGCCGGCGGCGGCGCGGCCGCAACGGCGAGCCGCGCGAGGACCGGCTCGACGCCGCGGGCTCGCCCGAAGGCAGCGGCGCCGAGGACGAGGGGGACGAGGACGAGGGTCCGGAGGAGGCCGCGGCCGCGGAGCCCGCCGGCGAAACGGACGAGCCGCGCCGGCGCGAGGGCGGCGACGAGCGTCGTCCCGGCCGTCGCGACCGCCACCGCCGCGGACGCGACCGCTGGCGCGACCGGGAGGGCGAGCGCCGCGAGCATCGTCCCGAAGCCCACGAGGCCCGCGAACTGGTGGAGGCTCACGGGGCGGCTGGCGAATCGCGCGAAGAGGCTCCTGCCCCGGCACCGTCCTGGGCCGAAGCCCGGCAGGATCGCGAAAGCCGGCAGGAGCCCGTGTCCCGACAGGAGCCGGAGCAGGAGCCTCGGTCCCGGCAGGCTTCCGAGAGCCGGCCGCAGGAGCCGACACCGGAAGCCGCCTCCCCGAACGGAGCCGCCGAGGCGCCGCAGGCCCCCGAGCAGCCGGCGCGGCCACCCGAGCCGGAGCCCGAGCCCGTCGCCGTCGTCCTGACGCCCCCCGACCCCAACCGCCCGAAGCGCGCCGGCTGGTGGTCGAAGGCCAAGGCCGCGCTCGGCGGGAGCTAAGCGGATCACCTCTCCCGGAGGGCGAGGCCAAGACGGCGATAGCCGTCCGGTGAGGGATCACGGTCTATCCGGTGAGGGCTCTCCCCTCACCGGTCCGTTTCGTGGACTTGGCCTCTCCCTTTGGGCCCTTCGGGAGAGGTGAGCGCTACCTCAGCCACCCCTTGAGCCGCCGCACCGCCTCGCGGCACTCCTCTTCGGACCCCGCGAACGAGAAGCGCAGGTAGTGCCCGCCTTCCAATAGGTCGAAGTCGAGGCCCGGGGTGGCGGCGACGCCGGCCTCCTCCAGCATGCGGCGGGAGAAGCCGATCGAGTCGTTGGTGAAGCGGGCGACGTCGGCATAGACATAGAAGGCGCCGTCGACGGGGTGCATCTCGGAAAGGCCGAGGCGCGGCAGCTCCTCCAGCAGCATGGCGCGGTTGCGGGCGTAGCCCTCCTTCACGGCCTCCAATTCCTCGCGGGCCTCGAAGGCCGCGAGCGCCGCGACCTGCGAGAGGTAAGGCGGCGAGATGTAGAGGTTCTGGGCCAATCGCTCGACCGGGCGCACGAGGCGCTCGGGCACGACGATCCAGCCGACGCGCCAGCCGGTCATGCAGTAGTACTTCGAGAAGGAGTTGATCACGACGGCGTCGTCGTCCGACGCGAGCGCCGTCGCGGCGGGCGCCGTGTAGGTGAGGCCGTGGTAGATCTCGTCCGAGACGAACCACAGGCCGAGCCCCCGGCAGGTCTCGCCGAGCCGCGCCAGCGCCGCCTCGCCGATCATGGTGCCCGACGGGTTCGCCGGGCTCATGGCGAGGACGCCCTTGAGCGGCGCCTGCGCATGGGCGCGCTCGACCGCCTCGGCGGTCATGATCCAGCCCTCGGCCTTGGAGAGCGGGATGGTGACGGGGACGAGGTCCAGAGCCTCGAGAATGTTGCGGTAGGCCGGATAGCCCGGGGCCGTGATGGCGACGCGGTCGCCGGCGTCGAATAGGGTAAGGAACGCGAGCACGAAGCCGGCCGACGAGCCGGTCGTCACGACGATCCGCTCCGGCGCGACGGCGACGCCGTAGGACTCGCGGTAATGCCGGGCGATGCGCTCGCGCAACGGCGCGATCCCGAGCGCCTCGGTGTAGCCGATCCGGCCGGCATCGAGCGCCGCCTTGGCGGCCTCGCGGGCGGCGCGCGGCGCCGGCGCCGAGGGCTGGCCGACCTCCATGTGGACGACCGAGCCGCCCCGCCTTTCTTTTGCCGCGGCGGCGGCCAAGACATCCATGGCGAGGAACGGCGCGACGCGATCGAGCCGCCGCGCCAAGGACGGAGAAACGGGGGCTATCCGTGACGGGGATTTCGGCTGCACCGAGGGTCAGTAGCGGCAAGGCCCGGCGCGCTCAAGCGGCGGCCGGCCGAGCGCTCGCCGCGGCAGCTGCGCTCGCGACGGCGCTCGCCCCCATCACGGCGGTGGCGCAGGGCGGACCGCCGCCGAAGGGCGTGCTCCTGCGCGATGCCGAGACCGAGCAGCTCCTGCGCGACTACACGGCCCCGATCTTCCGGGCGGCGGGCGTCGATGCCCGCGCGACGCAGATCGTCCTCATCAACGACCAGAGCTTCAACGCCTTCGTGGCGAACGGCCAGAAGATCTTCGTCAACCTCGGCGCCTTGATGGAATCGGAGACGCCGAACGAGATCATCGGGGTGCTCGCCCACGAGACCGGCCACATCGCCGGCGGGCACCTCGCGCGCCTGCGAGACCAGATCGCGAACGCCCAGGTCCTCTCGGTCGCCGGCATGCTCTTGGGCGGCGCCGCCATCGCCGGCTCCATCAAGGCCGGCGACAAGGTCGGCAACGCCGGCACCGGCGCCGCCGGGGCCATGATGGGCGGCCAGGAGATGATCCGCAGAAGCCTCCTCTCCTACCAACGCGCCGAGGAGCAGGCCGCCGACCAGGCCGCCGTGCGCTATCTCAAGGCCACGGGCCAGTCGCCGAAAGGCCTCCTCACCACCTTCCGGCGCTTCGCCGACACGGGCATGTTCCGCTCGCAGGCGATCGACCCCTATCTGATCAGCCATCCGCTGCCGGCCGAGCGCATCTCCCAGCTCGAGACCCTCGCCAAGGCGAGTCCCCACTTCGAGGTGAAGGACCCGCCGGCCCTCCAGGCGCGCCACGACATGGTACGGGCGAAGATTTTTGGATTTGTCGCCCGCGCCGATACGGTTCTGCGGCGCTATCCGCCCCACAACGCCTCGGCGCCCGCCCGCTACGCCCGCGCGGTGCTCGCCTACCGCAGCGGACGGCTCCAGGAGGCGCTCGCGCTGATCGACGGGCTCATCAAGGAGCAGCCCGGGAACCCCTACTTCCAGGAGGTGAAGGGCCAAGCGCTCCTCGAGAGCGGGCGCGCCCGGGAGGCCATCGGCCCCTTGCGGCGAGCGGTCGCGGCCTCGCCGGGCGCGGTGCCGATCCGGGCCATGCTCGGCCACGCCCTCGTCGCCACGAACGACCCGAAGCTCCTCGACGAGGCGATCCGCGAGCTCTCGAACGTGACCCAGCGCGATCCCGAGATGGCAGAGCCGTTCGAGCACCTCGCGACGGCCTACGGGCGCAAGGGCGACATCCCGCTGGCCGAGCTCGCCTCGGCCCAGGCCTTCATGAACGCCGGCGACTGGAAGATGGCGCACACCCAGGCGAGCCGGGCGATGGCGAAACTCAAGCCGGGCACGCCGGGCTATCTCAAGGCCGAGGACATCATGAACGCCCGCCCGCCCGGTAAAATCTGAGCGAGCATTCGAGCTTTCTTCACGCCTGACGCTTCCACTGCGGCGCAAAGCGGCCCAAACCGGGCATATTCGCCCAAAGGACCAGACATGACCCTTCGACTCGCCCCATTCGCCCGCGCCGCCACCCTCGCGGCGGCGCTCGCGGCGCTCGCCACGGCCGCTTCCGCGCAGACGCCGTTCACCGACCAGCAGAAGCAGGCGATCGGCGAAGTTGTGAAAGAATACCTCATCAAGAACCCGGAGGTGCTGCAGGAGGCGATGGTCGAGCTCGAGCGCCGCCAGCAGGAGGCGCAGAAGACCGCCCAGGCGAGCGCGCTGAGCCAGTCCCGCGACGCGCTCCTCAACTCCCCTCGCGACTTCGCGGCCGGGAACCCGTCCGGCGATATCACCCTGGTCGAGTTCTTCGACTACAACTGCGGCTACTGCAAGCGCGCGCTGACCGACCTCCAGGCCCTGATGAAAAGCGATCCCAAGCTCCGGGTCGTGCTGAAGGACTTCCCCGTCCTCGGGCCCGAATCCGTCGAAGCGAGCCGGGTGGCGCTCGCCGTCAAGAAGCAGCTCAAGGGCGAGAGGCTGTTCGAGTACCACGTCCGGCTCATGGAGACCCGCGGCCGGATCAACGGCGAACGGGCGATCGCCCTCGCCAAGGAGATGGGCGTCGACGCAGGCAAGCTCCAGAAGGACATGGAGGCGCCGGACGTGAAGGCGACGATCCAGGAGAACGTCGTCCTCGGCGACAGGCTCGGCCTCTCCGGCACCCCGGCGTTCGTGGTCGGCGACGAGGTCATCTCCGGCGCCGTCGGCCTCGAGCCCATGCGCAAGACCGTCGCCGGCGTGCGCCAGTGCGGCAAGGCGGTGTGCTGAGGGCGCCTGCCCCGCGATGAGGCTCGGTGTGCGGTGCGTCCCCGCATCGTCACCGTGAACGACCGCATGCAGCAGGGCTACCATTACGTCCTCACGGCTCCCGAGGGACGCGATTTCGACTCCGCGTTCCGGCCGCAGCTCACGCCCCAGGAGATGCTGCGGCTCGGGGTGTTCGGGGCAAGTACATGACGGACTGCCGGGACGAATTCCCGGCGAGCTGGTTCAAGGGCGCGACGCTCGCGGCCGGCCGGCGCGATCCGGTGCTCAACTTCTTCGGCGTCGACGCGAGCCAGCCGCTCTCCGCGTGGCGCGACAAGGGTTGGCTCCATCCGGACGACCCGCGCGGCTGGTTCCAATGGTACTGCCGCTACTTCCGCGGCCGCCGCATGTCGGACGACGTGCGCCAGATCGGGCGCTGGAAGGCCATCCGCCGGCACGTGCGCCAGATCGAGCGGCACTGCGAGCCGGGCGACCTCCTGTGCCGGCGCCGCCAGCGCCAGGCGCTGCTGCACTGGGCCTACGACAGCCGCCTCATCTGACGAGCCCGCCCGGACCCCGTCGATGTCAGCCGAGCACCACCACCTTGGTGCCGACGGGAGTGCGCGCGTAGAGGTCGATCGCGTCCTGGTTGATCATGCGGATGCAGCCGGAGGAGACGTTCTGGCCGATGGTCCACGGCTCGAGGGTGCCGTGGATGCGGTAGAGCGTGTCCTTGCCGTTCTGCCACAGGTACATGGCCCGCGCCCCCAACGGATTGCGCGGCCCGCCCGGGACGCCGAGGCCGCTCCTCAGCTCGCTGAGCTGGCTGCGCAGGTCCTTCTGGCGCGCAATCATCTCCTTCGGCGGATACCAGTCCGGCCATTCCTGCTTGTCGTTGATCGTGGCAACGCCGGACCAGGCGAATCCCTCGCGCCCGACCCCGACCCCGTAGCGCATGGCGCGCCCGCCCTCCTGGACGTGGTAGAGGTAGCGCGCCCTGGGATCGATCACGATCGTGCCCGGCGCCTCGCCGCGGGCATAAGACACGCGGGCGCGAAGGAAGGCGGGGTTGATGCGCGACAGCGGCGCCGCCGGGACCGGGAAGCGCTCCCCCGGGACCGGACCGTAGGCGCCGGCGAACTGGCCCTCGAAGCCGCCGCCGAAGGGCCGCTCTCCGTAGCGCGGCTCCGGGCCCGGAACCACCGGGACCTCGCCGCAGCCGGCAGCGCCCGCGACAAGGCCTGCGGAGGCTCCGGCCAGGAACGCACGTCGGCTGAACTCGGACATCGCTCGCTCCACGTGGGGGACAGTCCGCCTCGGGTGCAAGACCCGTTCCGGGCTGAGAGCGGAGAGCTTCGCAAAGCCCACGCGGGCGATCAATGCGCGATCGAGGGCAGCGGGCCCCTTCCCGGAAGCAACCTTAACGGCGACGGGGGAATCAGCCCCTGGCGATCCGCTTGCCGCGCTTGTGGCGGCGGGTCCAGCGTTCCTTCTTCGGCGGGCTCTTCTTGATCGACGCGGTCTGCTCCGCGACGGCCTGCTCGGTCCTGACCTGCTCCTGGCGGGTCTGCGCCACCTGGGTCGCAAGCGTCGCGAGCTCGGTGCGGCGGGTCGAGAGCTCGTTCTGGGCCGCGGCGAGGGCCGCCTTCGCCTTCTCCTGGGCCTCCTTGGTGCGCTCGAAGGTCTGGCGGGCGGTCTGGAGGCGGGCGTCGATGTCCTTGAGTTCCGCGAGCTTCGCGCGCTCGGCCTGGATCGCGGCCTCGAGCTCGGTGCGGCCCTGCCTCAGCTCCCGGATCTCGCGCCCTTGCGCCTGGGCGAGAGCGGTCGCGTTCTCGGAGGTGACGAAGTAGGCGCCCCAGCCCCCGGCGGCGGCGACGACGGCCAGAACCGCCGCCCAGCGATAGGCGACGTCGGAGATGCCCGATGCCATACGCATTCCCCCATCATCCCGGCGGCGCGCTTAAGGCCCCGGCGCGCTTAGCCTTGAGAAGCGTTCTTGCCCGTTCAGTGTGACGAGAAAGCGGCAGAGCTCCGCAATACGCAGAGCCGGGCATGCACCGCCGCCGCCCCGAGCACCGCCATGGCGAGGACCTGGTGGGCGAGACCGGCCCAGAGCGGGACGGCCAGGATCAGCGTCACGATGCCGAGCGCCATCTGGGCAAGGGCCAGCGCCGCGAGGACGCCGGCCCGGCGCGCCGTCCACCCCTCCCCCGGGGGGCCCGCCCGCCGGGCTTCCAGCGCATGCCAGATCGCGAATGCGACGACGATGACGCCCACGAGCCGGTGGTTGAATTGCACGAGCGCGACGTTGTCGACGAAGTTCTCGATCCAGGGCCGCACGGCGAAGAGGTCCTGAAGCGGCGGCGCGAGGCGGCCGTCCATGAGCGGCCAGGTGTTGTAGGTCAGCCCCGCCTTCGACCCCGCCACGAGCCCGCCGAGCCCGATCTGGACGAAGACCAGGGCGAGGAGCGCGAGGGCGGACCTTGCCTCTCCCCTGGAGGGAGAGGCCGAGCCGCGCGAAGCGC
This sequence comes from Beijerinckiaceae bacterium, assembly GCA_036389455.1. GTDB lineage: Bacteria > Pseudomonadota > Alphaproteobacteria > Rhizobiales > Beijerinckiaceae > JAJKJG01. The sequence goes on along the minus strand of DASVPW010000041.1, from coordinate 89,004 downwards.
GACCTGGTGAGGCGGAAAATGCCCCTCCCTCCGGACTGCCGCGGCCCCGCAGCCCGATCGCGATCCACAGGAGGGCGACAAAAATCGCGCTCGCGAGGAGGAGGTGGAGCGCGAGCTTCACCGGCGCGACGGCGGTCATGCCGGGCTTAAGGCCGGAGGCGACCATGATCCAGCCGACCGCTCCCTGCAGTCCCCCGAGCGCTCCGATGCCGAGGAGGGTCAGGGCAAGGTGGCGGCTCAAGGCACCCTTGGCCCAGAACCACAGGAAGGGGGCGAAGAAGGCCACGCCGATGAGGCGCCCGAGCTGCCGGTGGCCCCACTCCCACCAGTAGATGAACCGGAACTCGGCGAGGCTCATGCCCTGGTTGAGGAGGGCGTATTGCGGGCTTTCCCGGTACTTCGCGAACTCGGCCGCCCAGGCGGCGTCCGAAAGCGGCGGCACCGCCCCGGTCACCGGCCGCCACTCGGTGATCGAGAGCCCCGAGCCCGTGAGCCGGGTCGCGCCGCCGACCGCCACCATGGCGACGACGAGGGCCGCGAGCGCATAGAGCCAGAGCCGCACGGCCGCGCGCGAGCGCGCCGCTCCGGCAACGGGCGCGAACGAAACCGACTCTCCGGCTGCGGCGACGGCCATGATCCCCTGAGGAGAAACCCTTGGCATTGCGGGGAAAAGGCTTGATCCCCTGCCCCAAGCCGGACACATAGGCCGCCTATCCGGCCGGCACAACAAGCCAAGAGAGACAATGCCCCGCCGCCTGCGTAAGCTCATCGGCACGGTCGTCATGATCGCCTTCGTGATCGTCTACGCCCTGTTCGCGATGGCGCTCGCGGACAGCCGGGTCTCGCAGGCGCCCGAAGCCGTGCGGGCGATCGTCTACGCCGTGCTCGGCCTCGCCTGGGTCCTGCCGCTCCTGCCGCTGATCCGGTGGATGGAGCGCCCGGACCCGGACCCCGCCAATTGAACCGCGCCGGCCATCCAAATCTGATGGCGCCGCTCCTAAGGCCCGGAGAGAAAGCGTTGATGAAGCATGTGGTCCTCGCCGCCCTGTTGGCATTCCCGTTCGCGGCCGTGGCGCAGCCGGCGCCGAAGTCGATCGCCGATTGCGAGAAGATCAAGGGCGATCTCGCCTACAACCAGTGCCTCGCGAGCTTCGGGCCGAAGATGGGCGAGCGGCCTTCCCGGGGAGCGGCGGCGGCCGAACCGGCCGACGACGAGCCGGTCGTCGCCCGCGGACAGCGCGGCCGCTCCGGCTACGCCCGCCGCGGCGGCCGCCAGCGTGCCGTGTTCGAGGTCGGCCGCGGCCGGCAGGCTCTCAGGGTCAGCCCGAACTGGCGCGGCACGGGCTCGTCACGACGGCGCCAGTAGCCGTCGCTCAGGCGACGTTCACCCGCCTCCCCCTGTTCCAGGCCAGAAACGGCACCCCGGAGAGGAGCGCCCGCAGCGCCTCCTCGCTTTGGTGGAGGCCGTTGACCGAGACGCGCGGCAGCGCGTGGAGGTGCGTCCGGTGAGCCGGGAAGAGATGGCCCGGGCGGGTCGTGACCGCGGTCGCAAAGCCGGCCTCCCGGGCGAGCGCGAACTCCCGCGGCCCGGCCGACGCCGGGTCCCCGACCGGATAGGCGAGATGGCGGACCGGCAGGCCGAGCTTCGCCTCGATGACGGCCTTGCTGCCCATGATCTCGCGGCGGGCGAAGGCCGTCGGCCATTTCGCGAGCATGGGATGGGAGAGTGTGTGCGCCCCGATCGTCGCGCCGGGCTCCCGCGCGAGCCCTGAAAGCTCGTCCCAGCCGAGGCACAGCCTCTTCGTCAGGGCGGCGGGATCGAGGCCGGCTTCCTCGACCAGGAGCGCGACGGTCGCGCGCAGATGCTCCTCCGGCCCCGACCGGACGAGCCGGTAGAGGCCCGCGAACGCCGCCGCCTTCTCCTCGGGCGTCCGGCATGGGGCGGCGAAGCGCTCGCCCCCGACTGTCACGGCGACGCGGTCGAGGCGGGCGATCGCCTCCTCGAGCTCGACCCACCAGAGGCGGCCGGTCCCGTCCGCGAACTCCGTCGTGACGAAGACCGTGAAGGGCGCGCCGTGGCGGCGCAGCACGGGGAGCGCATGCTCGGCGGCGTCGCGGTACCCGTCGTCGAAGGTGACCGTCGCGAAGGGGCGCCCCGGGGCCGCGAGGCGCTCCGGGACCTCGTCGAGGGGGACGAGGTCGAAGCCGAGCTCCTTCGTGACCGTCAGGGTGCGGTCGAGGAACGCGGGCGTGATCTCGAGCAGCCGGTTCGGCGCGAAGGCGCGCGGCTGCCAGGGCCGGACGTGGTGGAGCATCAGGATCGCGCCGCAGCCTTGGGCCAGCGGGCGCAGCCAGCGGTCGGCCCGCAGCGCCGCGGTCGCGGCGAAGCCGGCGGCGAACAGGCGGTGCTTGAGCGAGCTCATGAGGAGAGCTTAGCGGCGGTTTAAGAAAGCTTTGTTACCGCTCGGGCGACACGGGAGACGTCCATGACCGCCATCGCCCCCGCGCCGGAGATCGCGCTTGCCTGCCCCGCTCCGGCCATGGCGCGCGCCTTCGCGGTCGAGGCCATGCGCGACCTCGCGACGGCCGAAAGCGTTTGGCGCGGCCTCGAAGCGGACGGCATCGGCTCGCCCTACCAGCGCTTCGACTGGCAGAACGCTTATGCCGAGGCGCTGGGCGGAAGCGGTTTCGAGCCCCGCGTCGTCCTCGTCCGCGACGCAACCGGGCGGCCCTGCCTTCTCTTGGCCCTCGGCATCGCGCGCCGGCATGGCTTGCACGTCGCGAGCCCCATCGGGGGCAAGCACGCGAACTATCATCTGCCGCTGATGGGCATGGGCGACCTCCCCTCCCCGTCCGATCTGCGCAGGCTCCTGCGCGAGGCCGGCCGGGCCTTGGGCATCGATGTCTATGCTTTCGCCAACCTGCCGCTCGCCTGGAACGGCGTCTTAAACCCGCTCGGCGAGGGCGGGCGCCCGAGCCCGAGCAACGGCTACCGCCTCGCCCTCGACGCCGACGGCGAGGCCACGCTCCAGCGGGCGCTGAGCAAGGACGCCCGCAAGAAGCTGCGGCAGAAGGACAAGAAGCTGCGCGAGCTAGGCGCGGTCGCGCACCGCGTCGCCCAAACTCCCGACGACGTGGACACGATCCTCGCGGCGTTCATCGCCCAGAAGCGCGAGCGCTTCCGCGGCACGGGCATCGCGAACCCGTTCGAGGACGGGGCAACCCAAAGGTTCCTGCGCGCCGCCTGCCTCGCCGGACTTTTCGAGGCTCGGCCGGCGATCGAGCTGCACGCGCTGACGATGGGCAGGCGCGTCATCGCCGTCTTCGGCGGGGCGGTCGATGAGACCCGCTGCTGCGGCATGTTCACGTCCTTCGACCCCGACCCGGAGGTTGCGCGCTCGAGCCCGGGCGAGCTCCTGATGCTCGACGTGATCCGGCACCAGTGCCGGCAAGGCCGGCGCGTGTTCGACCTCGGCGTCGGGGAAGCGCGCTACAAGAACTCTTTGTGCGACGAGGTCGAAGAGCTCGTCGACGCCGTGCTCCCGGTCACGGCCCGCGGGCATCTCTACGCCGCCGCCCTCGCCGCCTTCCTCCACTTGAAACGCACGGTGAAGCAGACCCCGTGGCTGTGGCAGGCCTTCACCCGCCTGCGCGCCCGCCTCGGCTGAGGGCCGGCGCCGGCCTATCTTTATCGCGACTCGCGGCGTAGGGTGGGCGACGGTCATCGCGCCGGCCTTCGGCCCGCACCTTCGACCCGGAAGGGCTTCATGGCGCGCGAGACCGTCTGGACGTTCGAGGCCGGGGCAGGCGTGCCCGAATGGCTCATGCGGCAGACGAACTGCACCCTCACCTTCGACCGCGACGTGGTCGTGGTGGACCGCGGCGCAGCCGTCGAGCTCTATCCGGCGGCGGCGATGGCCCTCGACCAGGTGATGATCCTCGCCGAGGTCGTCAACCGGCACCGGGCCGTGGACGTGGAGCACGTCCGGCCGATCATCGTCCACACGGCGCCGCGCGCCGGCTCGGTCAACTGAGGCCCGCGATGGTGGAGCGGACGACCGATCTCGACGCCCGCCGCGGCATGGCGGCGCAGCAGGCGACGGAGCTGCGCCGCCGACGCCTCGAGGTCGAGGCCGACCAGGCCGGCCTGCGGGCGCGCCGGGAAGAGCTGGAGGGGTTGCTCCTGGAAGATCCAGCCGACGGCTGGCCCGAAGCGGTCGAGAAGGCGCGCTACCTCTTGGGCCTCTTCGCCGAGACGCCGGCGGCCGAGGACCCGCGCCGGCGGATCCTCATCGAGCGCGTCCTTTCCGATTTCGACCGGCTTCTGAGCGAGACCAACCAAGGGAGATAGTCATGGCCAAGGGTCAGATGCGCGGCAACCGCGAAGCCAAGAAGCCGAAGAAGGACAAGCCGAAGAACGTGCCGGCGGCCTCGCCGTTCGCGGCCCAGCAGAAGCCGGCCGGCGGATCCGGCAAGAAATAGTCGCCTACCGGGGCGCCGGCCCGGTCAGAACTCGAACCCCGCCTTCAGCTTGATCTGGTGGCGCTCGAAGTTCCTGAGATCGAGGCGTCCGCGCCGTCCGAGGTCCGGGAACGGCGGGAGCGGGTCGCCGGCCGCGACCGCCGCCTCTACGCCCTCGTTGTACTCCGCGACGGCGTTCGCCCGGCCGGCGCGGTCGACGGCCTCGCGTCCGGCCACCTGGACGTTCCAGGCCGCCGAGATCCAGCCTTTCGAGAGGACGCGCGCGTAGAGCGTCGGGCCGGCGTAGAGCGCCTGGCCTTGGAGCTTCTCCAGGCCGAAGCCCTCGTAGGCGCGCAGGTAGCGCGCCTCGGCGCCGAGGAACAGGTCGTCGACGACCCGCCAGGACAGCGCCGCCCCGACGCCGGCATTGGCCGAGCGCTCCGTGACGAAGAGGGAGCGCCGCTCCTTCATCCGGTCGACGTCGTAGAGGATGTTCACGGCCGCGAAGAGCGTGTTCGGGACGAGCTCGCGGTCGAAGATGAGCTTGTTCTCCGACCCAAGCTTGCGGCCCGACTGGCCCGACGCCTCGTCGATGCGGGACACGCTCGGCTCGAGCTGCAGGGTGAGGCCGAAGGGCGCGGTCTTGCGGTCGAGAAAGCGCCAGCGCACCTCGCTGCCGAAGCCGTTGAAGGCATAGCGCCCGCCGATGTCGTCGAAGCCCGGCACGTTGCGGATGCGGTGGTAGTCGCCGAGCAGAGAGAAGGAGATGCTCAGGTTGTCGGTCGCCCCGACGCCGAGCTCGAGCTTCTGGCCGATGCCGCGATAGGACCCGACCCGCTTGCCGACGGCGGCGATGGTCTCGTGCGAGAGCTCGCGCGAGCCCGCCTCCCCCGTGTCCGAGCCGGCGGTGAAGCCGAACAGGTTCTCGGTCTCGACCTCGTGACCGCGCGCCTCTTCGGCACCGTGATCGTGCCCTTCGTGAGCCGCGCCCAGCTCCGGTATGGACAGCCAGAGAAGCGCAGCCACCGCCGGCAGCAACCGCCAGCCGCTCATCCCCTGTCTCCGCCGCCGAATGTTACAATGTTGCATATTGTAAGTGGCGCCGCGGCCGAGGTCGAGGCGCAGCCGTGCCCGAGATGACGTTACGCGACGGCCGTGGCTCCCGGGCCACACTGAAGCTTCAGGCCGCGACGAGATCGGCCTCGGCGGTCTCCGTCTCGCGGGCGACGACCACGTCGGGCGCGCCGGCCGCCTTCGCGCGCTCGTAGAAGTCGACGAGCGGCTGGCTTTCGGCGTCCTCGTTCGAGGCAATCACCACGGCGTCGACGCGCGGCGCCATGAGCCCGAGCAGCTCGGAGTCCGCGCCGTCGTGCAGGAGGCAGACGACCCAGTCGTAGGTCTGGTCGAAGGCCTGCAGCACGCTGTCGACCGCGTCCGCCTCCTCGGGCAGGCGCGTGCCGTCGACGAGCCCCGCCCCGACGAGGTGCAGCCGCGAATCGCCCTCTCGGCCGATGACCTCCGCGAAGGAGGCTTCGCCGGCGACGAGGTCCGTGAACCCGGGGCGGGCGAACGGCCGCACGCCGCCGTCGATCGAGACGAGGATCGCGCGGTGGCGCTTGCCGAGGGTCCGGCCGAGAGCCCGCGCGAGATCCGGCGCGTGGCCGGTCCGGCCGAGCCCGGCAACGAGGACGCGGCGCCCGCGGTTCTCGGGCAGCTCGCCCGAGAGGCGCCCGATCAGGGCCTCGAGCTCGAAGCGGTCGTGCTCGGCCGCCATGGCGGGGACCGGAACCGGAGCCGGAGGCGGCAGGGCCGGCGCGGCGCTCGGGCCTGCCGCCGCCCGCGCTTCCTCGAATTCGCGGGCGAAGTCGAAGGCGCCCTTGTCCCCCTCCCCTTCGCCGCGGGCGACCGCCTCCTCCTCCGGGTACTCCGGCGCCACGGCGGCCTCGGGCCGCGGACCGCCGAGAAGCTCGCGCCCGACGATCCAGCCGGCGGCGAGGATCACCGCCGCGAGCGTCGCGAACAGGACGATCGGCAGCTTCTTCGGGAAGGACGGCTTCTCCGGCGTGACCGCGCGGGACACGATGCGGGCGTCCGGCGGGACGGCGTTCTCGGCGTCCCGGGCGGTGGCCTCGCGGTAGCGGGCGAGGTAGGACTCGAGCTGATCGCGCTGGGCCCTCGCCTCGCGCTCCAGCGCCCGGAGCTGGATCTCGGCCTCGTTCGCCTGGGCCACCACGCTCTTCTGCGCATCGATCGCCGCCTGGAGGGTCTCGACCCGGGAGCCCGCGATCTTGGCGTCGTTCTCGAGCGTGCGGACCGTGCGCTCGGCGGCGCCGCGGATCTGGCTCTCGAGGTCGTTGACCTGCGCGTTCAGCTCCTTGATGCGCGGATGCTGCGGCAGGAGCGTGCGCTCCTCGAGCGCGAGCTGGGCGCGCAGGTTGATGCGCTGCTCGATCAGGCGGCGGATCAGCTCGTTGTTGGCGACGTCCGGGATCTCGAAGGCGCGCCCGCCCTTGATCATCTCGCGGATAAGCCGCGCCTTCGCCTGCGAATCGGCCTGCGCGGTGCGGGCTTGCGCGAGCTGCGTGTTGAGGTCCGTGAGCTGCTGCGCGTTGATGCCGACGTTGTTCGTGCCGAGCAGGAGGCCGCTCCGGCCGCGGTACTCCTCGACCTTGGCCTCGGCCTCGGCGACGCGCTGCCTGAGCGTCTCGATGTTGGCGCCGAGCCAGCCCGAGGCGTTGCGCGCCATGTCCTTCTTCGCCGCCTCCTGGGTGGCGAGGTAGAGCTCGGCGATGGCGTTCGCGGCCCTCGCGGCGAGCTCGGGGTCCCTGGAGCGGAACTCGATCGCCAGGATGCGCGACTTGCCGACCGGGTAGACGAGGAGGCGGTCGTAGTAGTTCTCCAGCACGCGGTCCTCAGGCGGGCGGTCAAGGGGGTTCTGCGCGAGGCCGACGAGGATCATCAAGCGGCGCACGAGGCTCATCTCGCCGGCGAGCGGGTCGAACTCCTCGTTGCCGACGAGCCCGAGCTGTCGGATCGCCTCGCGGGCGAGGTCGCGGGACATCACCACCTGGACCTGGCTCGCGACCGCCTGCTCGTCGATCAGCGGCTGCTGGTCGGTGCGATCCTGGGTCGGGCGGGTGTAGAAGCTGTCGCGGCTCTCGAGGATGAGCTTCGCCTCGCCGGTGTAGCGGGGCGGAACCACGGTGACGAACGCAAGGGAGGCCGCGAGCGCGAGAAGCCCCGCGCCTGCGACGAGCTTCCAGCGCCCGCGCACGACCTGCACCATCTCTCCGAGATGCACGGCGTCGGGGCGGGCCTTGGGAGCGGCAGACGGCATGGGAGCGGCGAACGAGGGATTCATCGGACGACCTTCGGCGGGCGAGGCGAGTCGCGGCCGATTACGACTCATTAAGGTTGCCGCACGGTTAAGACGCCGGCTTTGCAGCCTGGGCTTGCGACGGGGACGTGCCGGTAGTGAGCCTTTGTTAACCATGATCGGCGAACACTCCGGCCGAAGAAATCCCGTCCGCCGCGAGTCCGTCCCATCATGAACCGGCGAACCGCCCTCATCCTCCTCGGCTCGACGCTGGCGCTCGCCGGCTGTGCCACCCCATACCGGACCGAGTACACCGACATCCCGACCGGGAGCGCCTACACGCTGTCGAGCGGCGACCGGCTGCGCATCATCGTGTTCGGCCAGGACAACCTCTCGAACATCTACGCCGTCGACGGCAGCGGGCGCATCTCGATGCCGCTCATCGGCGTGGTGCCGGTCGCAGGCCAGACGACGGCGCAGGTCGAGCACGCGATCGAGGCGAAGCTCAAGGCCGGCTACGTCCGCGAGCCGAAGGTGACGGTCGAGGTCGACGTGTACCGGCCGTTCTTCGTCCTCGGCGAGGTCACGACCTCGGGCCAGTATCCTTACGTCAACGGCATGACGGTGCAGACCGCGGTCGCGATCGCCGGCGGCTACACGTCCCGCGCTGCCAAGGACTACGCCGAGGTCACGCGCCAGGTCGGCCCGGGCCAGCTCGTCACCGGCACGGTCCCGATCACCTATCCGGTGCGCCCCGGCGACACCATCGTGATCAAGGAGCGGTGGTTTTGAACGCCGAGCCGAGCCGCGAGACCTTCCGCCGCCGCACCGATACGCACTCAGGGCATAGCCCGCGCATCCTGCACGTCTTCCGCGCGCCCGTCGGCGGTCTCTTCCGCCACGTCTTGGACGTGGCCCGGGCGCAGATCGCGCGCGGGCTCGACGTCGGCATCTTCTGCGACTCCTCAACCGGCGGCGAGCGCGCCGCCCAGGCCCTCGACGAGCTGAGGCCCGGCCTCACCCTCGGCCTGACGCGGGTGCCGATGTGGCGCAACCCGCATCCCTTCGACGCCGCGGCGCTCTGGGCCCTCAACCGGACCTACCGGGCCGTCAAGCCGAACGTCCTGCACGGGCACGGCTCGAAGGGCGGCGCCTACGCGCGGCTCGCCTTCTCCCCCGCCCTCGACCGCGGCACGATCCGGGCCTACACGCCGCATGGCGGCAGCTTCAACTACAAGCCCGGCACTGCGATGCACGGCCTCTACATGACGGCCGAGGCGGTGCTCGCGCGGCGCACCGACGTGTTCCTGTTCGAGAGCCAGTACATCGCCGGCCGCTTCCGCGAGAGCGTCGGCGAGACCGACCGCACGGTCCGCATCGTCCCGAACGGCATCGGCGAGACCGAGTTCGAGCCGATCGCCCACGTGCCGGACCCGTTCGACCTCGTCTACGTCGGCGAGCTGCGCCCGGCGAAGGGGATCGAGACCCTGATCGACGCGGTGGCGCTGCTTCGCCGCGAGAGCCAGGTCCGGCTCACGCTTCTCGTCGTCGGCTCGGGGCCGGACGGCGAGGCCCTGCAGGCCCGCGCCAGGGAGGCCGGGATCTGGGACTCCGTCGCCTTCGTGCCGCCGCAGCCGATCCGGCATGCGCTCGCGCGCGGCGCCGTCATGGTGATCCCGTCCTACGCCGAGTCGCTGCCTTACGTGATCCTCGAGGCCGCGGCCGCGGCCCAGCCCCTGGTCTCGACGAACGTCGGCGGCATCCCGGAGATCTTCGGCCCCAACGCCGACGAGCTGATCCCGGCCCGCGACACCCGCCGCCTCGCCGACGCGATCCTTTCGAAGCATCGCGAGAGCCCGGACGAGCGCCGCGCGAAAGCCGAGCGGCTCGCCGAGTTCGTGCACTGCCGCTTCTCCCTCAAGAAGATGGTCGACGGCGTCCTCGACGGCTACGAGGCGGCCTTCGCGGCCCGCGGCATCCCGGCCGCCGGCCCGCTTCGGGTCGCGCCCCTCCAGCCGTAGGCAAGCCCGGTCCAGCCTGCCCTTTCAGATGTCGTTCCTGGAGCTCAGCTCGCTCACGCGGATGGCGTCGCGGGCGTGCTCGTCGAAGGCGCCGAGCTCCCGGTTGAGGATACGGCGGATCGCTTCGGCGCGGTCCGGTCTCGGCCCGCTCTGAGCCGAGATCCAGGTATCCAGGGCCGCAAGATCGGACGAAGAGAGCCGGATCGTGACGGTCGTCTCGCCGTCGTCCTGCGACGCGGCGTCTCGGGAAGCGGGGATGGGCATCGGCTTACGTCCTTCCGACGACGAACGTTCAAGCGCGGCCGTCGGGCTCCGCCACGTTAAACCTTCCTAGACCCTCCCGCCATAAGCTCCTGCGCGGCTCGTGCCGTGCGCGGCGATCGGATCGCCGGCACGGACCGCGTCGGGACGGGTGTGTGGCGTATGAGTGGGTTCGACATTCGCGAGTTCATCCAGGCGGCCTCGGCCGCCGCGGTGGAGAACGGCGCCGCCCGGGCGCCGCGGCCCAAGCCTCGCACACCGACGGCCGAGGGCGTTGCCGACGTCGACATGCGCCCGAGCTATTCGCCGGTGGTGCTCGAAGGCGCGGTGCGGCTGATCGAGTTCGCGATCGTCCTCGGCCTCGGTATTCTCGTCCACCACGTCTACCTCGCCGAGGTCGTTCCCTTCGACCTGCCGTATGCGACCGCCGTAATCGGGCTCGCGATCCTGACCGTGCTCGTGTTCCAGGCTGCCGGCGCCTACGCCGTATCGGCTTTCAGGGCCTTCTTCCTGTTCGGCCTGCGGATTCTCGCCGGCTGGTCCCTCGTCCTCCTCATTGCCCTGACGGTGGTGTTCTTCGCCAAGATCGGCGGCAACTTCTCCCGCGTCTGGCTCGCGAGCCTCTACCTCCTCGGCGCCGGCGCCCTCGTCCTCGAGCGGCTGGTCCTGTCCTACGCCGTGTCGTCGCTCACGCGCGCGGGGCGCTTCGACCGCCGCACCGCGATCGTCGGCGGCGGGCAGGCCGCCGAGGCCATGATCAAGGCCCTCGACGCCCAGCCCGAGAGCGGCATCCGCATCGTCGGCCTGTTCGACGATCGGGACGAGGCGCGCTCGCCGGACGTGGTCGCGGGCTATCCCAAGATGGGCTCGGTCGACGACCTCGTGGAGTACGCGCGGCGCACCAAGCTCGACCTCGTCGTCTTCACCCTGCCGATCTCGGCCGAGAAGCGCATCCTGCAGATGCTGGCGAAACTCTGGGTGCTGCCGATCGACATCCGCCTCTCGGCGCACACGTCGAAGCTGAGGCTTCGCCCGCGCAGCTACTCCTACATCGGCTCCGTGCCGGTGCTCGACGTGTTTGACCGGCCGATCGCCGACTGGGACCTCGTCCTGAAAGGTCTGTTCGACCGGGTCGTCGGCGCGGCTCTGCTCGTCCTCGTCTCGCCGATCCTCCTCGCGACGGCGGTCGCCGTGAAGCTCGACTCGCGCGGGCCGGTGTTCTTCCGCCAGAAGCGCTACGGCTTCAACAACGAGCTGATCGAGGTGTTCAAGTTCCGCTCGATGTACGCGGACCGGCTCGACGCCACCGCCGCGAAGCTCGTGACGAAGGACGATCCGCGAGTGACGCGGGTCGGGCGCTTCATCCGCAAGACCTCGATCGACGAATTGCCGCAGCTCTTCAACGTGGTGTTCAAGGGCGACCTCTCGCTCGTCGGGCCGCGTCCGCACGCGCTCCACGCCAAGGCCGAGGACCGCCTCTACGACCAGGTCGTCGACGGCTACTTCGCCCGCCACAAGGTCAAGCCCGGCATCACCGGCTGGGCCCAGATCAACGGCTGGCGCGGCGAGACCGACACCGAGGAGAAGATCCAGCGCCGGGTCGAGTTCGACCTCTATTACATCGAGAACTGGTCGGTGTTCTTCGACTTCTACATCGTCGCGATGACTCCCTTCGCGCTGATGAAGTCGGAGAACGCGTACTAGGGGGACGAGAGCATGTCCGCGGGCGCGGCCGTATCGCCTCTCCCGCTTGCGGGAGAGGCCGAGTCGCGCTGCCGGCGCGACCGGGTGAGGGCCCGCCGCGGCATCCCGCTCATCGCGGCGCTGCACGGGCTCGGCTACCTTCTCCTCGCCTGCAACATCTTCTTCATCTGCTTCACCTTCCTGCGCCCCTCGCCCTACGACTTCTTCGCCATCCCGGCGATGGCGCTGTGGTTCGCGCTCGGCATCCGGCTGCACCGCTCGTCCGTCGTCTTCGTGGCGCTGCTGCTCGTCTACCACTTCGGGCTCCTGATCGCGCTCCTGCCCTATTTCGACGAGCCGCGGCCGGTCGAGTGGAGCTACCAGTCCGCCTACCTGATGGTGACCGCGATCTTCTTCGCCATGTTCTTCGCCGACGACACCGCGCGGCGGGTGGAGCTCGCGCTGAAGGCCTACCTCGCGAGCTGCCTGTTCGCGGCGCTCGCCGGCATCGCGAGCTACTTCGACCTCCTCGGCGAAGGCGTGCTGTTCAAGATGGACGGGCGCGCCGCCGGCGTGTTCGAGGACCCGAACGTGCTCGGCTCCTTCCTCATCCCGGGCGCCCTCTACCTCATGCACAACCTGATCGGCGGGCGCTCGCGCTTCCCGCTGCTGGCCGCGGCGGCGCTCGTCCTCGTCGCGGCCGGCATCTTCCTGTCCTTCTCCCGCGGCTCCTGGGCCGCGACCGTGATCGCCGCCGCCACGATGGTCTGGCTCATGCACCGCACGAGCGCCTCGGCGCGCCTGCGCCGGCGGATTGTGATGTTGACCTTCGCGACGGTTGCGGCCGGCGCCGTCGCGGTCGCTGCCGCGCTCACCGTCGACGACATCGCCGAGCGCGTCGAGGACCGCGTCCAGGTCACGAAGGACTACGACGAGGGCGTCACCGGCCGCTTCGGCAACCAGATGCGCGGCATCCCCATGCTGATCGAGCGGCCGAATGGCTTAGGCCCCCTGCGCTGGCGCCGCACCTTCGGGCTCGAGCCGCACAATTCCTACATCGGCGGCTTCGCCAACGGCGGCTGGCTCGGCGGCTTCGCGTTCCTCGGGCTCGTGCTCGCGACGGGCTTCGTCGGCTTCCGCCTGTGCCTGACCCCCTCCCCTTTCCGGCGCGAGGCCCAGATCGCCTGGCCGGCCCTGTTCATCTTCTTCCTGCAGGCGCTCCAGATCGACGTGGACCACTGGCGCCACGTCTTCCTGCTGTTCGGGATGGTCTGGGGCCTCGAGGCCGCGCGTGTGAAATGGCTCGGCGCCGGTAGGCCCCGGGCCGCCGCAAGCCCTGCGCCGCAGCAGGCTTGAGCCGGCTACCCGCCGGAGATTCCCTCGATGACCTTGCCGCTGCCGCCGCAGGTCGGGCAGGGCTTCGCATTGACCTTGCCGCTGCCGCCGCAATCCGGACAGGTGTTCTCGCCGGTGCCCGGCGTCCCGGGCGCCGCCTGATCGCCGGGGTTGAGCCTTCTTCCGGATTGGGGCTTGTCGGTCTTGCGCTCGCCGGCCATGGCTCGTCCCTCCGGGTCTCGATGGCACGACAACGCGCCCGCCGATGGAGAGTTTCGACCCCGCGACGGGGAACGGCCCCGCCGCGAGGCGAGGCCGTTCACAGGAGGACGCCGTGAATCTTCGGAAGTCCGCGTCCCGCCTTCGCTAGGCTGAAACCTTATTCGCAGACCTGCTCGCGCCGGACGATCATCTCGCCCCAGGCGTTCACGAAGCGGCGCTTCACGACATAGCATTCGGTCTCGTAGACCGGCTCGGCGTAGGCCGGGCGGCTCGAGGCCGCGATCGCGCCGATCGCCAAGCCGCCGATCACGCCGGCGGCGACGGCCCCGCCGTAGCCGCGATGGCGGTAGCCCCAGCCGGCCTCAGCCGGAGCGGAAGTGGCGAGGACCGCGCCGCCGAGGGTGAGCGCGGCGAGGGCGGAGGCGAGGGTCTTGGTCGAGAAGGTCATGGCAGTCTCCCTTGGATCCGGTGGCCGGGGCCGTCTTGTCCGCCCGACCGTGGAAAGAGGTTGCCACGGCGCTCCGCGGTCCGCGGTGCGACGCCGCACAGGGCTTCACGGGCCTTCCGGAGCGGCTTAAAGACGGGTTGACCTTGCGGCATCCTGGGGAACGACCGCGAGGCCGCCTCGTTGATGTCGAGGCCTCGGGGACGCGATCTCACCATGCCGCTTGTCGTCAAACGCAAGATCCACGAAACTTGGCGCGACGCCGTCGCGAAGCGCGCCGGCGAGCTCGGCCTCGAGGAGGAATGCCTGCAGGCCTTCGAGAGCCATCTCCTCGACGGCAAGCACGAGGCGGAAGCAGCCTATTTCAGCCTCGCCGAGTTCAAATGCCTCTACCAAGTTCCGGACGGTCCGGTGCCGGGCCGCCGAGAGGCGATCTGACCCAGCTGCCAACAAAAAATCATCGATTGACGCGCTCCGCCGCCGGGCGGCCCGGCCAGCAGCCTTTACAGGGCGTCAACGACTAATGTGCAATTCTGCGTCATCGGAGAGCGCGAATGCACGTTTTGATCGTCGACGATAATCAGACCAACCTTATTCTCCTGCGCAAGCTCGTCGAGAAGATCGAGGGCTGCGTGCCGCTGGCCTTCGCAGACCCCCTCCAGGCGCTGGTCGCCGCCTCCACCGCGGCCATCGATCTCGTCCTCGTCGACTACATGATGCCGGGAGTCGACGGCATCTCCTTCGTGCGCCGCTTCCGCTCCTTCCCGAGCGGCGAGGACGTGCCGATCATCATGATCACGACCGCCGACGAGCGAGCGATCCTCCACGCCGCCCTCGAGGCCGGCGCAACCGACTTCCTGACGAAGCCGATCGAGGCCGTCGAGTTCCTGTCCCGGGCCAGGAACCTGCTGCGGCTGCGCGAGGCGCAGAACCGGCTGCGCGAACAGGCCTGCTCGCTCGCCGCAGAGGTCGCGAAGGCCACCGCGGCGCTCGGCGCCCGCGAGGAGGAGATCATCCTGCGGCTGTCCCGCGCCGCCGAGCAGCGCGACGACGGCACCGGCGACCACATCCTGCGGATGGCGAGCTTGTGCCGCACCATCGCGGAAGGGCTCGGCCTCGACCGCGACACTGCCCGCACCATCTATCTCGCGGCGCCGATGCACGACGTCGGCAAGATCGGCATCTCCGACGCGATCCTGCTCAAGCCCGGCCGCCTCGATCCCGAGGAGCGCCGGGAGATGGAGCGGCATGCCGAATACGGCTTTCGGATCCTGGACGGCAGCAATTCCGACCTCATCCGCCTTGCGGCCGAGATGGCGCTGTCCCATCACGAGCGCTTCGACGGCAAGGGGTATCCGCGCCGGCTCGCCGCCGAGGCGATCCCCTTAAGCGGCCGGATCGCGGCCGTCGCCGACGTCTGCGACGCGCTCGCCTCGGAGCGGCCCTACAAGCCCGCCTGGAGCCTCGACAGGATCAAGGCCTACCTGATCGAGAACGCCGGCACGCAGTTCGATCCGCAATGCGTCCGCGCCCTGGTCGCGCGCTGGAGCGACGTGGTCGCCCTCTACGGGGCCGAGCCCCGGCCCCTGACCGCGGTCGCCTAGTCCCTTGCCGGCCGGGAGAAGGGGATGACGCTCGCGCGGCTCCGGTCGGGCTTCCGGGAGTGGCGCAGCACCGATGCGTGGGCGACGTCGCGCCGCCTCAAGCAGGGCATCGTCGGCTTCGGCGCACTCATGCTGGCGCTCGGCTGGGGCTGGGTCGGCTCGAGCCTCGATGAGAGCTACGCGCTCGCCGTGATGGGCGGGGTGACGGCGCTCGCCATTCTCCTGATCTGGTACCTTCTGAACCACGGGCGCAAGCTCGCCCGCGCCGACGAGGCCGTGCGCCGGAGCGAGGCACGCTACCGCGACCTCATCGCCGACCTGCAGGAGGTCGTCTACACCGCGGACGAGACCGGCCGCTGGACCTTTCTCGGCCCGGCCTGGGAGCGGCTCATGGGCGTGCCGGTGGCCGAGAGCCTCGGCCGTCCCTACCGGGACTGGCTCCATCCGGAGGACCGCTCCCCGGAAATCCTCAGGCGTCACGTCCAGGTCCGCCGGGACTCGGTCAGGCTCGAGATGCGCCTCGTCCGGCCCGACCGCCGGGAGGTGCGCGTCGAGGTCTCGGCGAAGCTCGCCTACGACGGGAGTGGACGCTTCACCGGCTCCCGCGGCGTCATCCACGACGTCTCCGACCGGCACGAGGCCGAGGAGGCGCTGCGGCAAAGCGAGGCGCTCCACGCCGAGAAGTCCGCCATGTTGGCGGCCACCCTCGACAGCATGAACGAGGGCATCATCATGGTCGGCCCGGACAACCGGGTGAAGATCATCAACCGCAAGGGACTGGAGTTCCTCGGCCTCCCGGAGGGCATGAGCGCCGTCGGACAGACGCCGCAGCAGGTCATCCGCTGGCAGTTCGAGCTCGGCGAATTCGGCGACCCGGGCGATCCGAGCATCCTCGAGTGGGTGCTGCGCGAATGCGGCGGCAGCGGAGACCTTTCCCGAACGCCGCCGATCTACTACCGCACGCGTCCGAACGGCGACCAGTTCGAGGTCCGCACGATCAGACTCGCGGACGGCGGGCACACCCGCGTCTACACCGACGTCACCGCCCGCCAGCAGGCGGTCGAGGCCCTCAAGGCGAGCGAGGCGCGCTCGGCGGAGAAGTCGGCCGTGCTCGAGGCCACCTTCGAGAACATGGCCCAGGGCATCATGATGATCGCGCCGGACCTCACGGTCGCGGTGATGAACCGCCGCCTGAAGGAGCTCCTCGGCTTCCCGGACGAGTTCTTCGAGCGGCGCGTGGGCTTCAAGGAGATCGCCCGCTGGCAGTGGGCGGCCGAGGAGTTCGGGCCCGGCGGGCGGATGATTTCCGACGAAGAGCTGCGGGCGCAGCTGAGGAACGCCGACCCGACGGCCATGCCGGAGGTCTACACCCGCCAGCGTCCGAACGGCACGACGCTCGAGATCCGCACGATCGCGCTGCCGGCCGGCGGATGGGTCAGGACCTACACCGACATCACCGACCATCGCCGCGCCGAGGAGGAGCTCGCCCGGGCCAAGGACGCCGCCGAGGCGGGCAACCGGGCGAAGTCGGCCTTCCTCGCCACCATGAGCCACGAGATCCGCACGCCCCTGAACGGGGTCGTCGGCATGGCCGGCCTGCTGCTCGAGACCGGGCTCTCGGACGAGCAGCGCGAATGCGCCGAGACGATCCGGCACTGCAGCGACGCGCTGCTCGCGATCATCAACGACGTGCTCGACTTCTCGAAGCTCGAAGCCGGGCTGATGACGTTCGAGGACGCGGAGTTCGATCCGGCGCAGATCGTGAAGTCGGTGCTCGGCATCGTCGAGGCGAGCGCCCGCGAGAAAGGGATCGCGACCGTTCTCGCGGCCGCGCCCGATCTGCCCGGGAGGGTTCGCGGCGATCCTGCCCGGCTGCGGCAGGTCCTCCTCAATCTCGTGGGGAATGCCGTCAAGTTCACGAGGCGGGGCTCGGTCGTCGTGACCCTGAGCCGATGCGGGCGGGCCGGGCGCCGGCTGCGCTTCGAGGTGAAGGACACCGGGATCGGCATTCCGCCGGAGGCGCAGGACCGCCTGTTCCGGGAGTTCAGCCAGGTCGAGGCTTCGATCACGCGCCGGTTCGGCGGAACCGGCCTCGGGCTCGCGATCTCGAAGAAGATCGTCGACGCCATGGGCGGGACCATCGGCGTCCAGAGCCAGGAGGGCAGTGGCAGCCTGTTCTGGTTCGAGGTCCCGCTCGACGAGGCCGTTCCCCTAGCAAGCCCCGGCTCGGCGGAGCCCGCCGCGCCCGCCGCCGCATCCCTCAAGGTGCTCGTGGTCGAGGACAACCGCGTCAACCAGCGCGTCGCCACCGGCATCCTGGCCGGGATGGGCCATGCGGCGGACCTCGCCTCGAACGGGCTCGAGGCCGTTCGGCGGGTGAAGGAGAAAGCCTACGACCTCGTCCTCATGGACATGCAGATGCCGCAGATGGACGGGCTCGAGGCGACGCGCGCCATCCGGGCGATGGACGGCCCCGCGGCAGGCGTCCCGATCGTCGCCATGACGGCGAACGCCCTCGCGTCCGACCGGGAGGCGTGCCTCGCGGCCGGCATGAACGACTTCATCACGAAGCCGGTGGACCGGCGCAAGCTGGAGCGCGCCGTCGCGCAGACGATGGTCCGCGAGGCGGGTCCCCGCGCATCGCCCTCGGCGCCGGAGGCCTGGGTCGACCGCCGGCGGCTGCAGCGGCTCGCCGAGGAGCTGGGCGCCGACGGGGTCGCCGAGCTCGTCGCGAGCTTCTGGCAGGACGCGGGCCAGATCATCGACCTCTTCCGCGGCGCATGCGACAGCGGCGACCTCGCGATGATGGGCCAGGCGCTGCACACCTTGAAGGGCGCCGCCGCGAACCTCGGCATCGTGGGCTGCGTCTTGGCCTGCGACCGCGCCCGTGCGTCGTTGCGCGAGCACGGGCCGGTCGAGGCCCCTGCCCTCGCGGCCGCCCTCCTGCGCGCCGTGCGCGAGAGCGAGCGCGCGCTGTCGGCGCCCGCGGCCGCCGAAAAGCCTAGGCGTCGGCGAGCGCGCCGCTAGACGCGGTCGGCGCGGCCGCGAACGTCGGCTTGCGGGCCCGCGTCAGGGCCGCGCCCGCCGGGATCGCGAAGCCGTCCTGCGTCCGGTAGGCCAGCGAGCGCTCCGCCACCTCGGCCCGGATCGCGGCGAGCCTTGCCGGCGGCTGCGCCGCGATCTTCGCCGCGAGCCGGGCAGAGCCGTCGCGGAAGGCCGAGACCAGGCCGTCGGCCGAGGCGAGGCGCCATGTGAGGCGGAGCAGGCGCGTGTCGACCCTGCGGCGCTCGAACCCGGTGTCGGCCAGGGCTTCGCGGCAGGCCGCCGCACGCGCGAACTGGAACAGCGGCGGGCCGGGCGGCAGCGCGAACGGCTCCGCGTGCCGGTCCATCGCGGAGAGGACGATGTCGTAGGCGACGTTGTCCGGCCCGGGCGCCGCCCAGTCGGTGAAGGCGAGCGCGCCCTGCGGACGCAGCACCCGGAACGCCTCCTTCAGGGCGCGCAACGGATGCGGGAAATGGAGGATGCCGAAATTGATGGTGACCGCGTCGAAGCTGTCGTCGGCGAAGGGCAGGTCCTCGGCGTCCCCGTGCTCGAACCGCAGCCATGGATAGCGGGCCCGCGCGATGGCCAGCATCCGGTCCGAGAAGTCGACGCCGACCACGCTCGCCCCGCGCCGGGCCGCCGCCGCCGCGACGAACCCCGGCCCGCAGGCGACGTCGAGGACCTTGAGGCCGCTCCGCACGCCGGCCGCGTCGAGCAGCGGCTCGATCGCCTGCTCAACCACGCCCTCGAAATGGCGCTCGTAACCCTCGGCCCGCCCGGTCCAGGCGGCGTGCTCGAACGCGCCGAAATCCGCCGCTTCGGGCGCTATGGCCCGCTCCGAACCCTGTTCCATCACGCCCCCGCCGCTTTTTTGGACCGGCGCGGCCCACCGCCCGCCGAGCGCGAGTTAACCCGGCATTAACCGGCGCTTCAAGGGCGCGGAGGCGCCGGCGGCCTCCCGAGCTGTCGATAGCGTTAACCGGCACGGACGAACGGGTCCATTCCGCCGCTCTATCTGACATTCGCCATCTCGGGTGCGCCGGCGCACGGCGGCGCATCCCGCCGCGGGCCAAGGTCGTGACCGAACCAATCGTTCGGCCGCGCGTTGAGCGCAACGGAGGCCAGTCATGAACAAGCCCGCTCGGAATCCCCGTGTCGCCCTTGCGGGCGCCTTCGCCCTGGCGCTTGTGGGGCTCGCCGCTCCGGCGCAGGCCCGCCTTGCCGACCCGGGCGCCGGCGGCGCGCTCTCGGGCGGCTACTTCCACGGCCTCCCGGTCCGGGCCCAGGCCCAGGCTACCCGCCCGAGCGACCCCGAGCTGACCGGCGTCGCGGGCGACAGCTGCCGTACCCTGCGGCAGACGGTCCAGGACCGCCTCGGCGGGACCGTGCTGCGGACGGTGCGGGTCTGCGAATAAACTAAGCTGTAACGACGCGCGGCAGCGCTACACCGCCGCGCCGGCCCCGTGCTCTCTCCCGTAGGACTGCAAGGCCGCCGCGGTCAGTCCGTCGGTGGCGAGGTCGTCGGCATCGTCGAGGACCATCAGCTCGGCCAAACGCTTGCGGGCACGGTTGACTCGGCTCTTGATGGTGCCGACCGCGCAGCCGCAGATCCCCGCGGCGTCCTCGTAGGAAAAGCCCTGCGCGCCGACGAGGAGCAGCGCCTCGCGCTGGTCCGGCGGCAGCTTGGCCAGGGCCGCGCGCAGGTCCTCGAAGTCGAGGTGGGCGTGCTGGTCCGGGGCGGTACGTAAGCTCGCGGCGTAAGACCCGTCGGCGTCCTCCACCTCCCGGCGGCGCTTGCGGTACTCGGAGTGGAAGAGGTTGCGCAGGATCGTGAACAGCCACGCGTTGAGGTTCGTGCCGGGCTCGAAGCGGTGGACGTTGGCGAGCGCCCGCAGGAGCGTCTCCTGGACGAGGTCGTCGGCGCGGTCGACGTCGCCGGTGAGCGAGATCCCGAAGGCGCGCAGGCTCGGAACGGCGCCGAGCAGCGCCTCGCGCATGTCGAACTGGACCTTCATGATTTGACCTTCGTCCCCCCGAGCCGGCCGATCAGGTCGAGGTGGCGCTGCGGGATCGGCTGGCGCGCGAGGTCGGCATAGAGCGCCCGCAGCTCGCGCCCGATCCGGTCTCGTGCGCCCGGGTCGAGGGTCGGCGTCGGGAGCGAGGGATCGCGCAGCGCCATGCCGGCTTGCGGGATGAAGCGCGGCGCCGCCTGTCCGGGGACGCGTGCCTTGCCTGTGGTGGGTCGATCCATGTTCGTCCTCCGCGGGCGACAACGCCAAGGTTGCCGCCAAGGTTCCGAGCTTGGCCTTGGCCTCGCGAATCGAAGCCCGGATTGGGGCGAAAAAGCGGAGCCGTTCGGCCCGGATCGAGGCAAAAGCGGAGCCGGCGTCCCCCTTCCCTCGACCTGCGCCCGCGTGGCATGAACCCCGCGTCCATTCCTTCCGGAGTTCCCCATGAACGGCGCCGAGGCCCTGGTCCGCACCCTCCTCGGGGCGGGCGTCGACGTGTGCTTTTCGAACCCGGGCACCTCCGAGATGCACTTCGTCGCGGCCCTCG
Organism: Beijerinckiaceae bacterium; assembly: GCA_036389455.1. GTDB lineage: Bacteria > Pseudomonadota > Alphaproteobacteria > Rhizobiales > Beijerinckiaceae > JAJKJG01. The sequence goes on along the minus strand of DASVPW010000041.1, from coordinate 68,055 downwards.
ACCGGGTCGAGGGCATGCGGTGCGTGCTCTGCCTTGCGGAAGGCTCGGTCACCGGCGCCGCGGACGGCTACGCCCGAATGGCCGACAAGCCGGCCTCGACCCTGCTGCACCTCGGGCCGGGGCTCGCGAACGGCTTGACCAACCTCCACAACGCCCGGCGCGGGTTCACGCCGATGGTCAACATCGTCGGCGAGCACGCGACTTACCACCGATCCTATGACGCCCCGCTCACCTCGGACATCGAGGCGGTGGCGCGGCCGTTCTCGCACTGGGTCCGCATGGGGAGGGACGCAGGCTCGGTCGCGGACGACGCCGCCGCCGCCGTCGCCGCGGCGCGAACGGCGCCCGGGCAGATCGCGACCCTGATCCTGCCGGCGGACGTCGCCTGGAACGAGGCGCCGGACGGCCCGGCCCCGGCCCCTCTTCTCGCGCCGCCGGCGCCGGTCGATCCGGAAGCGGTCCGGCGGGTGGCCGCGGTCCTGCGCTCCGGCGAGCCCGCGGCCCTCCTCATGACCGGACGGGCGCTGCGCGCGAAGAACCTCGAGCACGCCGGACGGATCGCCCAAGCGACCGGTGCGCGGCTCCTGTCGCAGACCTCGAACGCCCGGGTTGAGCGCGGCGCCGGCCGGGTCGCGGTCGACCGCATCCCCTATCCCGTCGACATCGCCCTGAAATTCCTCGGCGGCCTCAGGCACGTGATCCTTGTCGGCGCCAAGGCGCCGGTCGCCTTCTTCGCCTATCCGGGGAAGCCGAGCATCCTCACGCCGCCGGACTGCGAGGTCCACACCCTTGCCCGCCCGGACCAGGATCTCGGCGCCGCCCTCGCGGCCCTCGCCGACGAACTCGGCGCCGGCCGCGCGGCCATTCCGGCGGAGCCGCTGAAGCGCTCGGGCCTGCCCGCGGACGGTCCGATCACGCCCGAGACGCTGGCCGCGGCGCTCGCCGCGCACCTGCCCGAGAACGCCGTCGTGGTGGACGAGTCGATCTCGGTCGGGCGCGCCTTCTACGGCTCCTTGCGCAACGCGCCGCCGCACGACTGGCTGCAGCTCACCGGCGGCGCCATCGGCGACGGGCTGCCGATGGCGACCGGCGCCGCCATCGCTTGTCCGGACCGCCCGGTGCTGTGCCTCGAGGGCGACGGCAGCGCCATGTACAACGTGCAGTCCCTGTGGACGCAGGGGCGCGAGAACCTGAACGTCACGACGTTGATCATGAACAACCGCTCCTATGCGATCCTGAAGGGCGAGCTCGCCAACGTCGGGGCGCAGAACGCCGGCCCGAAGGCCCTCGAGATGCTGAGCCTCGACCGCCCCGACATCGACTGGGAGCCGCTTGCCCGCTCGATGGGCGTCGAGGGCTTCAGGGCAACGACGATCGGGGAGCTGAACCGGGCCTTGGAGGCGTGCCTCGCCGCGAAGGGGCCGGCGCTGATCGACGTAGTGCTGTAGCAGCGCCGCCGCGATCAGGAGATCGAGCGTCTTCAGCCGCTTGAGCCGCGCGCCCGCCCCCGCACCCGTATCCCCTGCCCTGAACCGGGATGCTTGGCGGCGCCTTCGAACCCGCTGCAGGCCAGTGCGTTCTCCCTTTCAGGAGGGTACGCCCATGCCATCCAACACGCGCATCATCGTTCCCCTGGCGCTCGCGGCGTCGCTCGCCTTCGGCACGGCGGCCGCGCTCGCCCAATCCGGTGGAGGCGGCTCGGCGGGAGGCGCCTCGGGCGGGGCGGGGGCCGCCTCGACCGGCGCCGCGGGCCCGGCCGGCACCGGCGCGGCCGGCGCCGCAGGCCCGGCGCCCGGCTCGGGCGCGGCGCCGACCGGCTCGATCTCACCCTCGACCGGCGACGTTTCCGCCAGCAGCACCATCCCGCGCGCCCGCACCGGCGCGTCCGACCTCGGCCTGCCGCAGCCCGGCGACGGCGCGGTCGGGACGACCGGAAGCCTCGGCTCCGCCGGACCTTCGTCATCGACGCTCTCGCCCTCCACGACGAGCCGCCAGAACGAGCGCGACCGCGCCATCGACCGCGGCCTCTTCCAGGGCGGCGGCATCTGCCAGGGCTGCTAGGGTCGACTCAGGCGCCCGCGGGCTCCGGAAGGTCCGCGCCGCGCAATCCCTCGAGCACCGCGAGCCGCTCCGGCTCGATCGCGCGGTAGCGCCGCTGCACGTCGGTGACGTAGTCGCGCACGATCGGAGCGGCATCGCGCCGCCGCGCGAGCTGCATGTGGAAGACGAGCTGCGAGCCGGTGCGGAACATCATCTCGGCCGAGATCAGGTAGAACTCTCACATGCGGCAGAAACGCTCGTCGTACATCGCCGCGATCCTCTCGCGGTTTTCCTCGAAGCGCCTGTGCCACTCGCGGAGCGTCCTGGCGTAGTGGACGCGCAGGAACTCGAGGTCCGTGACCCACAGGCTCGCCTGCTCGACCACGGGAAAAACCTCGGACAGGGCCGGCGAGTAGGCGCCGGGGAAGATGTACTTCCGCAGCCACGGGCTCGCGGTGCCGGGCGGGCTCATGTGGCCGATGGAGTGCAGCAGCATCAGCCCGTCGTCCGCCATCAGCGCGTTCACCTGGGCGAAGAATTCGCCGTAGTGGTGCACGCCGACGTGCTCGAACATGCCGACCGAGACGATGCGGTCGAACTTCCCCTGCATGTGGCGGTAGTCGAGGAGCTCGAAGCGGACGCGGTCGGAAAGGCCCGCGCGGCGCGCCTTCTCGTTCGAGAGCGCGTGCTGCTCCTTCGACAGCGTGACGCCGGTGACGGTGACGTCCTCCATCGCGGCGAGGTAGAGGGCGAGGTCGCCCCAGCCCGAGCCGATGTCGAGGACCTTGAGGCCGGGCCTGAGGAGAAGCTTCGCGGCGATGAGGCGGAGCTTGTTGCGCTGCGCTTCCTCCAGCGTCTCGTCATCGCCCGTGAAGTAGGCGCAGGAGTACTGCATGCCCCGGTCGAGGAAGAGCCGGTAGAAGTCGTTGCCGAGGTCGTAGTGGTGCGCGACGTTCGCCTGCGCCTCGCCGACCTTGTTCGCCTGCTGGAAGCGCTTGAGGCCGCGCGAGATCCGCCGCAGCACCTTCTGCAGGGGATAGGAGCCGAGCGAGAGCCGGTTCATCGAGAAGAGCGTTAGGAAATCGCGCAGCGTCGAGCCGTCCTCGAACGACATCCGCCCGTCCATGTAGGCTTCGCCCGCGTGGAGCTCGGGGTTGAGGAAGAGCTTGTGGTAGAGCGACTTGTCGGTGAGCCGCATGGTCGCCTGCGGCCCGCCGGGCGCGCCCGCGAACACGTGCCTGTTGCCGTCGGCGTCGACCACGGTCAGCGTGCCGACCCGCACGAACGACTTCAGCATGTGCGACAGGGGAAACATCCGGGACCTCTTCGGGCGTGGCGCGCGCGGCCGGATGCTTGCCACGCCGGGCGCGGGATTTCCACCTCGCCGGCGCGCGTGCCCCTCTCCTTGCAAGCCGGAGAGGATTTCACCCCTCGCCCGTCCCTCCTCCCCCGCTCGTCCCGGCGAGCTTCTTCACGGCGTGGTACTCGCGGAAGAAGTGGCGCATCGGGCGGGCGGGCGAGCCGCCCCATTTCCCGCCCGCGGGCACGTCGGTCATGACGCCAGCGTCGGCGGCGATCTGGACGCCCTTGCCGAGGTGGAGGTGCGGGGCGATCGCGGTCTGGCCGCCGACGGCGACGAAGTCCTCGAGCGTCGTCGAGCCGGCGATGCCGACCTGCGCCACGATCAGGCAATGCTTCCCGATCGTCACGTTGTGGGCGATCTGAACGAGGTTGTCGATCTTCGTGCCCGCCCCGATCACCGTGTCGCGGCTGCTGCCCCGGTCGATCGTCGAGTTCGCCCCGACCTCGACGTCGTCGCCGAGGATCACGCGCCCGAGCTGCGGCACCTTGAGGTGGCCTTCGGGCCCTATGGCGTAGCCGAAGCCGTCCTGCCCGATCCGCACGCCCGGATGCAGGATGACCCGGTCGCCGAGGAGGGCCCGGATCACGCTGACGTGGGCGGACAGCGTGCAGTCGCGCCCGATGCGGACGTTCGGCCCGACGACCGCATAGGCGCCGATCCGGGTGCCGGCGCCGACCTCCGCCCCCGGCCCGACGATCGCGCCGGGATCGGCAGCGACGCCCTCTCCGAGCCGCGCCGTCGGATGGATCAGCGCGTGCGGCGACACGCCGTCCTCACCGAAGCTCGACCGCGGCCGCATGGCTTCCGGGTAGAGCCGCGTCACGACCCGGGCGAAGGACAGGTACGGCTGCCGGCACACGAGCGGGATCGTCCCGGCCGGCACGGCCCCGGCGAAGCGCGACGAGACCAGGCACACGCCGGCCCGGGTGGCGGCGAGCGCATCGGCGTACTTGGCGCTGTCCATGTAGGCGATCTCGCCGGGCCCCGCGTGCTCCAGCGCCGCGGCGCCCCGCACCGTGAAGCCCGCGTCGGCGCCGGCGGGCAGCGCCGCCCCGGCGATCCCGGCGATGTCCCCAAGGGACAGGGCCGCGGAGGCTTCGGTCGCGCTCGTGTCGGTCATCATGGCTCCATTCCGGCTCGACGGCCTCTCCCGCGCGGGCCTGGTTGCCCGCGCGCCAGCGTGCGGTTCATTACCCGAGGCGGATGGGCCGAGCCATACCGTGCCCGGAAAGCGCACCGACGCCCGCCACCGCGATTGACCTTCGCGGCCCGTTTCAGCAAGGCTCGGGCTCCCCGACGAGGCCCGAAGGTTCCCATGAGCGATGCTGCCGAGAGCGGGCCGGCCCTTCCCCTTACCGGCATCCGGGTGGTCGAGTTCACCCAGACCATCATGGGTCCCTGCGCCGGGCTCCTGCTCGCCGACCTCGGCGCCGACGTGATCAAGATCGAGCCGGCCCCCGCCGGCGACAACACCCGGCGCCTGCCGGGCTTCGCCTCGGGCTTCTTCGGCTACTTCAACCGCAACAAGCGCAGCCTCGCCGTGAACCTCAAGGAGCCGGAGGGCCGCGACCTCGTCCTGCGCCTCGTCGCGGACGCCGACGTGGTGATCGAGAACTTCGCCCCCGGCACCATGGAGCGGCTCGGCTGCGGCTGGGACGCGCTGTCGAAGGTCAACCCGCGCCTCGTCTACTGCGCCTGCAAGGGCTTTCTCGCCGGCCCCTACGAGCACCGCCCGGCGCTCGACGAGATCGTGCAGTTCATGGGCGGCCTCGCCTACATGACCGGCCCGCCCGGGCGGCCGCTCAGGGCCGGCACCTCGGTGATCGACATCATGGGCGGCACCTTCGGCGTCGTCGCGATCCTCGCCGCCCTGCAGGAGCGCGCCCGCACCGGCAGGGGGCAGCTCGTGAAGAGCGCGCTGTTCGAATCGACCGTGTTCCTGATGGGCCAGCACATGGCCGGGCGCGTCCTGACCGGCGAGGCCATCCCGCCGATGCCGGCCCGGCGCGGCGCCTGGGGCGTGTACGAGCCGTTCGAGACCTCCGACGACGACCAGATCTTCGTCGGCATCACCAGCAACGGCCACTGGACCCGCTTCTGTGACGCCTTCGGACGGCCGGACCTGCGCGACGACCCGCGGCTTTCCACGAACGAGAGCCGGGTGAAGGAGCGCTCCTGGCTCATCCCCGCCGTGGCCGAGGTGCTCGGCCATTATCCCAAGGCAGAGATCGCCCGGCGCTGCGAGGCGGCGTCGATCCCCTACGCCCCGGTCGCGACCGTGGACGACCTGTTCGACGACCCCCATCTCAACGCCGGCGCGCTCGTCGAGGTGAACCTGCCGGGGAACGTGCGCACCAAGCTGCCGCGGGTGCCGGTCGAGATGGACGGGCACGACCTCGGGCTTCGCCGCGAGGCGCCGCAGCTCGGCGAGCACACCCGCGAGATCCTGGCCGAGATCGGCCTCGACGAGACCCGCCTCGCCGACCTCGAGGCGCGCCGGATTGTCGTCTGCGACGGCGGCGACGCGCTCGGCTGAACGCCGGCTCAGCGCAGCGGGTTCGCCCGCAGGCGGTCGAGGGTGCCGCCGCGCATCACCGCGCCCGGGAGCGGGTGCGCGACGACCTCCTCGGCGAGGCGCGCCGCCTCGATCAGGGCGTCGAGATCGACGCCGGTCGCGATGCCCATCTCCTCGCACATGAAGACGAGGTCCTCGGTGCACACGTTCCCGGCGGCGCCCTTGTGGCCGGCGAAGGGGCAGCCGCCGAGGCCGGCGACCGCGGAATCGAAGCTGTCGACGCCCATCTCGAGGCCGGCATAGGCGTTGGCGATCCCGAGCCCGCGGGTGTCGTGCAGGTGCAGGTTGACGCGCGCCTCCGGCCAGCGCTCCCGCACCGCCCCGACCGTGCGCTTGATGCTCTCGGGCGTCGCCCAGGCCATGGTGTCGGCAAGCGCGATCTCCTTGATCGCGAGGCCCTCGTCGTGGGCAATCCCGAAGCCGGACTCAAGCGTGCGGACCACGTCCTCGGCGGTGATGTCGCCGGCGTAGTTGCAGCCGAAGGCGGCCATCACCGACATCTTCTCGACCGGGATGCCGTTCGCCTTGCAGATCGCGATCTGGCTCCGCTGCATCGCCGCATTCTCGGCGAAGGAGCGCTGCTGGTTCTTCATGACGAAGGGCTCGGAGGCGACGAGCGAGATCGAGCCCGCGATGGCGAGCCGGCCGCGGTGCGAGAGCGCCCGCTCGAGGCCCTTCTCGTTGAGCCAGAGCGCCGTGTAGCGGACGCCCGGGCGCGGGGTGAAGCCCTCGACCACCGCGTCGGCGTCGGCCCAGCCCGGCACCCGCTTCGGGTTCACGAAGGAGGCGACCTGGATCGAGTTGAGCCCGGTCTGCGACAGCGCGTCGATAAGGGCGATCTTGCGGTTCGTGGCGATCGGCCCGGGCTCGATCTGGAAGCCCTCGCGCGGGCCCTCCTCGTTGATCTGGACGGATTTCGGCAGGTCGGACATCGAAAGCTCCCGTCACGCGGCCTGGAAACGCGCCTGCCAGCGCAGGAGGTAGGCCTGGAGGCGCGGATCGCCGCGGTCGGCGCCCCTCCTACCACCATGAGGACGAAGATGGCGACCATCATGCCGCGACGGCACCTATGCCTCGGCCTCACCGAGGCCGCGCTCGGCGCCGACGGTGCTCGTGAAGCCTACGCTTCATGCCCGCAGTCGGGAGAAGGCGTCTATCGATGGCCGCTCAGGCGTTCAGGTGGCCGAAGGGAGTCGAGCGCGAGATGCGCAATTCCTCCTCGGTCATATCGGCCGGGATATTGGCGAAGAGCGGCGTGCTCAGATAGCGCTCGCCGGTGTCCGGCAGCATGCAGAGCACGGCTGCGCCTTTCTCGGCATCGGCGCAAACGCGCATCGCTCCGGCGAAAGTGGCTCCGGACGTGATGCCGACGAAGATGCCCTCCTTCGTCGCCAGCTCGCTGCTCCAATGCATCGCCTCCTCATTCGAGATCGGCAGGATCCTGCTGATCACGCCCGTGTCGACGGCGTCGCCGGTCAACTTGGGGATGAAGTCGGGGGTCCAGCCCTGCATCGGATGCGACTTGAAGGCCGGGTGACCCGCCGCGGGGGAGCCGTCCGGATTGCGCTCTTGCGGCGTGCCGCTGCCGAGCAGCGGCGCGTCCTGCGGCTCGCAGACGATGATCCTGGTCTCCGGACGTTCCTTCGCCAGCACCCGCGCAACGCCCTTGAGCGTGCCGCCGGTGTGCGCGAATGCATGTCGGGATTGGCCTCGTTCTCGAATTGGCGGGTCAGGAACCAGCCATTCGCCCGCGCAAGCTCCACCGCTTTCGTCACCATGCCCGTGCCCCGCTGCGCCGCCGGCGTGAGCACCACCTTGGCGCCGAGGAAGCGCATGAGCTTCCGCCGCTCGACGCTGAACGTCTCGGCCATCGTCACAACGAGGGGATAGCCTTTCTGAGCGCAGACCATGGCGAGGCCGATGCCGGTGTTGCCGCTCGTCGCCTCGATCACCGTCTGACCGGGTTTGAGCTCGCCGGTCCGCTCGGCCTCCTCGATGACGCCGAGCGCCAGCCGATCCTTCACCGAGCCGAGCGGGTTGAAGGCCTCGATCTTGACGAACAGGTTTACGCCGGAAGGGGCGAGCCGGTTGATCCTGACGACGGGTGTGTTTCCTACGGTCTCGAGGATGTTCTGGAATATTCGCGCCATAGCACCCCCCGTTGCGCCGCCGCCGATCCGTGGGCCCGTGTCAGTCCGGCAAGCCCAGCTTTCTGAGGTTCTCAACCATACGTCGAGGGCGGCAGAGGAGAAGACCATCGCCTGCCTAAACTTTGCCGCCGTCATGGCCGGATACGCGCGCATCATCTGCGCATAGGCTTCCTTCGCCTCCCCCATCCGGCCGGCGCCCGCGAGCGACGACGCCAAGTTGCGATAGATCCACATCGCGTGCGGCCGTTCCTCCAGCGCGCGCCGGTAGAGCGCAACGGCCTGATCGTATTCCTGCAGGAGCTCATGGCTGGATGCCATGCCGACATAGTTGTTGAAGTTCATGGGATCGAACGGGCTCAAGCGCATGGCCCGCTCGAATTTCTCGCGCGCCGCCTCGGGCTGGTCGGAATAGTTGTCCAGCCATCCGAGGCGGCTCCACGCCCAGGCGGCGTTCGGATCAAGCCCGACCGCGCGCTCGAGAAGCACGCGCGCCGTCCCATAATTGCGCAGAAACGTATGAACGGCGCCGAGCACCGCCAGGATAAGCGGGTCGTCGGCGCTGAGCTCCGCGGCCTTTTCGGCCAAGCCGCGCGCCAGGGCCTGGCTTTCCGCGATGTCCCCCCAGCCGTAAACCGACCGCTGCGCATGGCACCATCCGGCGAGGGACAGGGCAAGCGGATATCGCGGATCGAGCGCGAGCGCTTGCTCAAGCAGCTCGAGCGCCTTGGCGCTCTCCTCCTTCTCGAGCGCCCAGACATGCGGCATGGCGCGCATTGCGTAGTCGTAGGCGCCGAGATCCTGCGGCCGCTTGCGCCGCGACCGCTCGATCTCGGCGATGCGAATGGAAGGCTGCAGGGCTCCCGCTACCTGTTCGGTTATCCGATCCTGAAAATCGAAGATGTCGTCGAGCGTGCCGTCGTGGCGTCCGGCCCAGACATGCGCGCCGCCCTCGGTCTCGATCAGCTGCACGATGATGCGGATGCGGTTGCCGGCCTTCTGTACGCTGCCTTCAAGCACATAGGCGACGCCCAGCTCCCGGCCGATGTCGCGCACATTCGCCGCCCGGCCCTTGTAGGTGAAGGCCGAGTTGCGCGCGATGACGAAGAATGAGCGGATGCGCGAAAGCGCCGCGGTAATCGCTTCGACGATTCCGTCCGCCAGATACGCCTGCTCCGGATCGCCGCTCATGTTGTCGAAGGGCAGCACGGCGATTGAAGGCTTGTCGGGAAGGCCCAAGGCGGGTCGCGGCGCCGCGGCCGCGGCGCCGAGTCTTACGCGAAAGACCCGCACGGGCCGGGCGATGTTCTTCAGATGCTGATCGCCGATATCCTCGAAGGCGACCTCGAGCTTGCCTTCCACATCCTCCTGCACGCGGCCCGAGACGCAGATGCCGCCAGGCTCGGCGAGCCCTTCCAGACGGGCCGCGACGTTGACGCCTTCTCCGAAAATGTCGTCGCCTTCGATGATGATGTCCCCGACATTGATGCCGACACGGAACTCGATACGGCGCTCCGGGGGCACTGCCTCGTTGCGCCCGACCATGCCGAGCTGGATTTCGACGGAGCAATGGACGGCATCGATCACGCTCGCGAACTCCACCAGCATTCCGTCGCCCGTGGTTTTGACGATCCGCCCCCGGTGCTCGTTGATCTTGGGATCGACCAGAGCCCGCCGATGCGCCTTCAGCTGGGCCAGCGTGCCTTCCTCGTCCTCGCCCATGAGCCGGCTGTAGCCAACAATGTCGGCCGCCAGAATGGCAGTCAGTCGCCGCTCGACGCGCTCTCCTGGCAAGCCGGAACTCCCGTGGACTTCGACTGGCTTTCCCCGTGAACCATACAGGAGAAGCCTTGGCCTGCGCACGACCAGATTCTGCCGCCCGCCGGATGATACAGAGCGCCCGGACCGCCCGCGCGCTTCGTCTCAGCGCCGGCATTTCAGACAGGACGGGACGAAGCGACGGGAGTATGGTTCGACCGCAGCATGAGATCCGGCAAACGGGACGGCTGCAGAACGGCAAGGGGAGGCTTTCATGACCGGCATTTCACGCCGACAGCATTTGCGGCAGCTCGGCGGGTTTCTCGGCGCCGGCGCACTGTCCGGGCTCGCACCGCCGGCTTTCGCCGCGGATCCGGAGATCCCGCCGGAAGGCATCGCCAAGGGCATCAGGCATCTTTCCTATTCCGCCATCGGCGGCCGCCCCGACAGCGTGCAGGTGATGGCCAACCGGAACCATCTCTATGTCGGCCACATGTTCAGCGACGGATTGACGGTCCTGGACGCCTCGAATCCGCGAGAGCTCAAGCCGGTCGGCTTCTTCACGGCGGGACAATACACGCGCACACACCACCTGCAGGTCGCCGGCGACGTCCTCCTGCTCGCCAACGGCGCGAACATCGTCGCGATGCAGTCGTACGACACGATGCGCGGCTATTTCGAGAACGCGCTCGCCGACAGCATCACGAACAAGAAGAAGTTCCGCTCCGGCCTGTCGATCCACGACATCTCGAAGCCCGCCGAGGTGCGCGAGATCGCGTTCCTGGAGATGCCGGGGTTCGGCATCAACCGCCTATGGTGGAGCGGCGGGCGCCACGCCTACGTGTCGGCGCACTTCGACGGCTTCACCGACCATATCCTGTGCATCGTCGACCTCAACGACATCACGAGACCCGAGATCGTCTCGAAATGGTGGCTGCCCGGCATGAACCGCGCCGCAGGCGAAGAGAACAGGACGCCGAAGGGCAAGCGGCATGCGCTCCATCACATGATCACGGCCGGGGACCGCGGCTACGGCGCCTGGCGCGACGGCGGGTTCACGATCCACGACATCAGCGATCCCGCGAACCCGAAGCTCCTCTCGCACGTCAACTGGTCGCCGCCGTTCCCCGGCGGCACGCACACGCCGCTTCCTCTCCTCGGGCGTGGGCTCGCGGTGGTGGCCGACGAGGCCAATGCCGAGAGATGCGCCAAGGGGACGTTCCACACCTTCGTCGTCGACGTGCGCGCGCCGGAGAACCCGGTGCCGATCGCGACCCTGCCGACGCCGCGGGAGCGCGACTTCTGCGGCATCGGCACCTTCGGGCCGCACAACCTGCATGAGAACCGCCCCGGCTCCTTCCAGAGCGAGGAGACGATCTTCGCCACCTACAACGTCGCAGGCGTCCGCGTCTTCGATATCAGGGACGCCTTCGCGCCCAAGGAGGTCGCGTACTGGGTCCCACCGGTGCCGAAGAAGCTCGTCGATCCACGCCCGAACGTCTCGCTCGCCGCCAAGACCTGCGACTGCTACGTGACCCCCGAGGGCCTGATGTACGTGACGGACTGGAACGCCGGCCTGCACGTGTTGCAGTATCTCGGCTGAGGCATCCGCAGCTGCCGCGGGGCCGCTTCTGCGGCTTGCGGCATTGCAGAGGCTTAGCGGCCGCTGATGAAGCGAAAGGCGAAAACCACGCTGGAGGTCTCGGGCTCCCGTACCGAACAGGAGGCGCGTTTCGTCCCCAAGCCGTCCCTGACCTTCGTCGTCGGCATCACCGGGCATCGGTCGAAGAGGCTCAAGGCCGGCCGCCGGCCTCTCGATCGCATCGCGGCGCAACTCGCCGAGGTTCTGCGCGCGATCGAGGAGGCCTGCGCGGAGGAAAGGCGCAAGCACGCCGCATGGTACGCCGAAGCGGCGCCCCGAATGCGCCTCGTCTCGAGCCTGTCGGACGGCGCCGACCACATGGCGCTTGCGGCCTGCCCGCCTCATTGGAAGAAGGTGGCAGTCCTGCCGTTCCCGAGGAAGCGCGCCCTCGAGGCCCTGCTCAGGGACCAGGACGGAGAGGAGGCGGCGGCCGTCGCGGCCGGGTTCGAGGCCGCCCTCGAGCAGGTGCCCGAAGACGACATCGTCGAGCTGCCCGCGGAGCCCGTCGGGCCCGTCAAGGAGGATCCCTCCGACGAGAGCGGCCTTGTGCGCGCGAGCCGCTTCATGCTGCGCCAGATCGACCTCCTCGTCGCCGTCTGGGACGGAAGCCAGACCGTGACCCCCGGCGGCACGACCGGCGTCGTCGCGCGCGCGCTCGAAGCCGGCATCCCGGTGGTGTGGATCTCCTCGGTCGAGGAGCAGACGCCCTGGCTGATCGCGCGAATGAGCGATGTGGCGCACGAGACGCCCCTCGCCGACGCCCGCGAGGGCCCGATCGCTGCGGCGGTCGCGGGCGTGCTCGGCCTGCGCGAGCGGGGCGCCGGCCACGGCCGGGGCCGCAGCGCCGAGGAGCAGCTCGCCAAGTTCCTGGCCGAACGGCGGCGCACGTGGTGCGGTTCGACGGCCTACCGGCTGCTGGCGGTCTTCCCCCGGCTCTGGCTCTGGTCGCCGGTCATCCGGCTGCCCGACCTCGCGGCCACGCAGGCCCAGTGGCGGGAGTTCCTCGCGACCGCGCCGGACGGACGGGGGTTCGCCGCTCGGCTCGAGCACATCCTCCTGCCCCGCTACGCCGCGGCGGACGCGCTCGCGACGTTCTTCGCCCACCGCTACCGCAGCGCCTACGTGCTGGCCTACGCGCTTTCGGTCCTGGCCGTGCTGGTCGCTCTCCTCAGCTTCGCTCCCCACGACCCGCGCGAGGACGCGCTCGTCCACAAGGCGAAGTACGTCGCCGTCGAGCTGCTCCCGGTCCTGTGGATCGGGGCCATCATCCTGATGGGGAGCTTCGGGCATTGGCACGACCGCTGGCTCGACTACCGGGCGCTCGCCGAGATGCTCCGCCACCTGCGCTTCCTCGGCCTCCTTGGCGAGTACGAGCTCCGCGCCTTCGCGGAGACGGCGGCGCGGCCCGGCGCGGGCTGGGTGCTGTGGTACCTGCGCGCGACCATGCGCGAGCTCGGGCCGCCGGCGGGCGTTCTCGACGAGAGCTACCAGCGGCGGGCGATCAGGGCCGTGGAGGTCGCGGAGGTCGACGACCAGATCGCGTGACACCAGGGGAACGGCCGCGCGTTCATGCGTCTGCACAAGCTGCTGCACTGGTTCGGCTTTCTCTGCTTCGCCGCGATCATCCTGGTGCTCGCCGGATTCCTGGTGCTTTGGGCGATCGACCGTTCGCACCATTGGCCGCAGTGGTGCAGCCATCTGTGCGGCGCCGGAGACTGCACCGCATGGCTCGCCGATCGGATGCACTGGGTCGGCATCCTGGCGGCGCTCCTGCCGGCGCTCGGCGCCGCGGCCGCCGGCATCCGCTTCACGGGCGACTTCGACGGCTTCGCCGAGCGCTCCGTCGAGACCCGGCACGCGCTGCAGGATCTGAAGGCCAACTACGCGGGAGCCCTCGACCGCCTCGAGTTCGATGTCACGGCGAGCGTCCTCGCCGAGACCGCCCGCATCATGGCGGCCGACATCACCGGCTGGCGGGCGCTCTACGGGCGCAAGCACCTCACGCTGCCGGCCTGACGCAGGGTCCGGGGAACCCGGGTGGACAAGCCGAAAGAATTCCCGCGATAATTGCCGCCGGCTTGGATCTCTTGGGTCATCGCGGGGGCTCTTCCCATGACGATCACGCTCAAGCATCTGTCCGGCGCGCTTGCCGGGCAGGAGCAGACCTTCGGCGACGACCGTGAGCGCGTCGTCATCGGCCGCGACCCGACGCACTGCGACGTCGTCTTCCCACCGCACATCACGATCGTCGGCCGTCGGCACATGGCCCTCGTGCGCAAGCTCTCGGGCGATTACGCGGTCGACCTCTTCGGCGACCACTACGTCGCCATCGACGGCCGCCCGGCCGATCCGCAGGCCGCCGTCCCCTCGGGCGCGACGATCATGCTGGGCGACCGCCTCGGCCCGACCTTTTCGGTTGCGGTCGACCGCTCCGCCGCGGCCGAAGGCCTGTCCGCGACCCTGCCGCAGCAGCGCGCCCCCTCGGCCCGGGAGAGCTCGATGTGGGCGCGGCGGTACGCGATCGGGGCGGCGGGGCTCGCGCTCGTCGCCGCGGCCGGGCTCGGAGTCGCGGTCGTCCGGATGCAGCGGGACGAGGCCGAGCGGGCCGGGATCGCGGCGCAGCTCGCGAGCCTCTCGGCGGAGCAGCGCAAGGCGGCCTCGGAGCGCATCGCGGTCGCCGATCGCGAGCGACTCTCCCGCTCGGTGTTCGCGGTCATCGCCCGCAACCAGGCCGGCAACGAGCGGCTCGTTGGCACGGCCTGGCCGATCCGCTCCGACCTCCTCGCGACGAACGCCCACGTCGCGGCCGCGAAGTTCGACCTCGAACCCGGCGATACCCTGATCGCGCGTCCGGCCGGCACCGGCGCGGAGTCCTATGAGATCGTGCAGGTGGGGATCCATCCGGGCTACGTCGCCCTGTCGCGCTTCGTCAACGAGGACCCGCTGTTCGTGTCGACCTATGGCGGGCAGGCGCGGTTTTCGACGGTCGCGGGCTACGACGTCGCCTTGATGAAAGTCGACCGGCGCATGCCGTCCGACCTCGTCCTGACGGTTGCCGACCCCGATCGGCTGGCGCGGCTTGCCCCGGGCGACCCCGTCGCCTTCGCGGGCTACCCCTACGAGCGCCTCCTCGGCGACGACGTGCAGCCGATGGGCCGCACGCCGCAGGTGCAGGTCGGCAACGTCACCGCGCTGACCGACTACTTCCTCCTGCCGACGGACCCGGGGCACCGCCTCCTGATCCAGAACAACCTGCCGGCGACGGGGGGCGGGAGCGGCAGCCCGATCATCGATTCGAGCGGGCGGGTCGTCGGCCTCCTCAGCGCCGTCAACATGATCAAGATGGACAAGGGGCGCGTCCCGAACGCCGCGCTCGTCAACTACGGCCAGCGGGTGGACGTCCTCGTCGATCTCATGGAGGGCAGGACCGAGGGCCGCCTGCGCGCGGACGAGGTCTACTGGAAGCGGCAGACGGAAGCCTTCCGGCGCGGCACCGACCTCCTGGTCGCGGCGATCCTCGACCGCGTCCGGCCCGAGGCCGGCGCCAAGGCGGTGCTCGCCGCCGAGACGACGGCTTCGACCGGCGCGTCCGACCGGCTCGCCCGCAAGGACGCGGACGAGAAGATCGTGACGACGCGCTACAAGATGTTCAAGATCGGCGTGAAGAAGGGCTCCCGCCATTTCCTCCTCGTCTTCACGAAGGGCGGCGGGGCGGTCGCGGCCGTGAGCGTCCTGTCGAACGGCAAGATCGTGGCGAGGGACGAGAGCAGCGGCGATCCTTACGCGGCGGTATCGGTCGCGGGCGGCAGCGCCGACGAGACGCTGACCGTCGTGGTCGAGACGCCGGACGCCGATACCGCGTTCACCCTGCGCGACTACGTGTGGGAGGTCTCCAGCAGCTGACGGCTCAAGGCACGGCCTGGAAGGCGAGCGCGACATCGCCGGCGGCGGGCCTCGCTCGAGGCGAAGGATCGAGCATGCGGGCGACCGCCTCGACCGCAGGGCCGGGCAGGACCGCGGCAAGCTCCTCCCGCAGGCGGCGAGCGCGGCGTCGCCGGGCCAGGAACGCCGCGGCACCCAAGGGCGCGCGCTCCGGCAGGCGACCGGTGAGGAGCTCGAAGGCGATGGCGCCGAGGGCGTAGAGGTCGGCGCGCTCGTCGACCGCCCGGCCGGCGATCTGCTCGGGTGCCGCGTAGGCCGGCGTCAGGGCGCTCGGCCCGGCGTGCCGCCCGACCGCGCTGATGCCGAAATCGATGATCACCGGCAGGCGGCCGTCCCGCAGGACGACGTTCTCGGGCTTGAGGTCGCGATGGGTGACGCCGGCGGCGTGCACGGCCGCGAGCGCATGGGCGAGGTGGGCGAGGAGACCGGCCTTCTCGGACGGCCCGAGCGCCGCCGCCATGGCCTGCCGCAGGGTCGGGCCCTCGATCAGCTCGCGCACCAGAAGCGCCTCGCCGCCCGCCTCCTCGAGGACACCGTAGACCCGCCCGACGCCGGGATGGCGGATGCGGGAAGCGGCGGCGGCCTCGAGGCGCGCCGCATCGAGGCGCGCGGCGCGCGCGGCCGGATCGTAGAGACTGCCAAGGCGCAGCGCCTTGAGGGCGACCTCGGCCCCGGTCTCGAGGTCGTAGGCGCGGCTGACCGAGCCGAAACCGCCCTCGCCAAGGGGGCGGCGGCGCACGAACCGGCTCCCCGCGGCCGGCGGCGGGACCGCGGGCGGCGCGTCCGGCGCCCAGGCGCCGGCCGGGCGGTCGCGGGCCGCAAGGCGCTCCCGCACCACGTCCGCGGTCCCGGAGAGGCTGCGGGCCGCGGCCCGCCGCAGCGCCGCCGTCAGGGTCCGCTCCGCCTCCTCGCCGCGCCCGAGGCGGTCGAGGATCTCGGCCTCCTGCAGCCGCGCGCCGACCTCGCGGCCCGCGAGGCCGTCCTCGGCGAAGCGCGCCACGACGGCGCGGATCAGGGCGAGCGCGGCCTCGGCCCGGCCCGTGCGGAACGCGAGCTCGGCCTCGACCTCTCGCAGCTCCACGTGCTCGAAGGCTTGCGCGTCCGTCGGCAGTAGGGGCGCGGCGCGGGCGAGGAGCGCCTCGGCTTCCGGCGACGCGCCTGACCGCAAGGCGACGCGGGCCGTCTCGAGGAGGGCGAGGAAGCGGACCCGCGGAGAGGCGTCCGGGTCGCGGTCGAGCCCGGCGAGGATGCGTCGCGCCTCGGCGAGGTCGCCGGCCGCGACGAGGGCCTGCGTCAGCGCAAGGCGCGCGGGCAGGCGCTCGGACGCCCTGAGGCTCGACCCGGCGGCAAGCCCCTGCTCGAAGAGCGCGCGGGCGTCCCATGGGCGCCCGATCTCGAGGTTCAGGCGCCCCGCCTCGATGAGGCTCAAGGAGAAGGCCGCGCCTTCGCCGGCGCTCCCGGCGACGGCGCGCAGGAGCGCGAGCGCCGCCTCGCGTCCCTCGCCGCGCCAGCCGTGCACCTGGGCGACGGCGCGCCAAGCCGCGGCCTCGCCGGCGGCGTCGCCCGCGGCGGCGTAGGAGCGCCGCGCCTCGTGCAGGTCGCCGAGGGCCTCCTCGTAAAGGCCGAGGCGGTTCAGCGCGATACCGCGGGCGTGCCGGAAGCGGGCCCGTGCGGCCGCGCCGGACGGTGGCGCGGCGGCGTCGAGGCGGGCGACGACCGCCTGCGGCGGGGCATTGGCGGCAAGGTCGGCGAAGGCCCGCTCGACCTCGTCCGGCCCATGCCGCGAGCCGGCATCGGACGCGCCGGTGGAGGCGCCGACGGCCTCCCCCGCCGGAAGATCGCCAGCCGGCAAGTCAGGCCGCAAGCCGGCGAGGGATCGCGCCGGGGCCGGTCGTCCCGCGCCCGCGCCTCACATCGTGCCGGAGGTCGAGCCGTACATGGAGGCCTCGTCCTTCGGCCCTGAGGCCGACCAGCCGGCCCTGAGCGGCATCGGCTCCTGGGACTTGAGCTTGCCTTCGGCCGTCTTGAACTGGTTCGAGGCCCAGGCGGCGCATTCGCCGACGGCGGTCTCGGCGATGCGCTGCTCGATCTCGTCCCGCAGGGCGATGCCGCTGTCGGCCGCCGTGATGCGCTCGACGTTCTCGGTCAGGCAGTTGAAGACGATCCGCTTCAGGCGATAGCGCAGGGTGAAGCCGTTCTCCTGGCGCCGAAAGAGGCCGTCGAACTCGGCCGCGACGGGCATCGCCCCCCTGACGAGAAGGTGCTCGGCGTCCTCGCCGAGCTCGCCGTTCGCGAGTTCCCCGTGCACCTGGTAGAGGCGCTGGAAGAACAGGGTCGAGGCGCGGTTGGCGGCCAGGAACTCGGAGGTCTCGAACAGCCGCGCGTAGACGGCCTGCGCCGCCCTGTCGATGAGCTTCGCGAGCTCCGCCATCTGGACCTGACCGCGGTTCGTCCCCTCGAGGAGCGAGCCGACCTCGCCCTCGACCCGGGTCAGGACCATGACCCGCAGGCGCTCGCCCGACCAGTTCTCGCCGGCGAACGACTGGAAGCGCTGGAGCCCGGCCTTCTTGAAGCTGTCGTCCACCGCCTGCTGGATGCTGTGCTGGGTGATGTCGCCTTCCTTGGTCGAACGCTGGCTCTCCTTCTTGAACCGGTCGATGAGGCGCTGGATGGCGGCGGTGTTGTCGCGGCTCGCCTCGTCGACGGTGGTCTCGCCGATGCGGGCGGCGTCCTCGTTCGTCCCGACGCTGCCGAGGGTCGGGGCCGCCGAGATGCTCTTCAGCACGGTGAGCTGCTGCTTGCTCGACGGCGCGAGCGCCGCGAGAGCGCGGGTCTCGGAGTCCTTCGACGGGCGCTCGGTGCGCTCGGCCTCGGCCGTCCGCTCGCCCCGCTCGCGGCGCTCGGCGCGGGTCACGACGCGGCGCTCGCGCGGCGGCGCGGCGTAGCGGCGCCCCTGCGGGCGCGCCCGCGTGCTCCGGTAGGCGTGCCCGACGACCGCCCCCGCGATCGCGCCGCCGAGCACGGCGCCCGCAAGGCCGCGGAACTGGGCCTCGGCCGGCGTCGGCGCGATCCAGCCGACCGCCGCGGCGACGCCGCAGACCGCAACGAGACGCTGTGATGCCCGAGAGATCATCGAACCGCTCCGTTCCCCTTGGGCCGACGCCCGACAAGACGCCGGCCGAACGCGCTCGAATGAGGCTGCATACCACCTGCGAAAGGCCCAAGCAACGCGAAGTATTCGTCTTCCCCGACTCTTGCCTCAGCGGCGGCGGCGGCGATCGGCCTCTGCGTCAGCCACGAGCTTCGCGGACTTGATCTGCTGGTCGATCAGGTCCGCGAAGGCGACCTTGTTCTTGCGCGCGGTCGCGAAGCTGCTGGCGAGGGTCTGGCGCAGCTCGTTGTTCTGGCGGCACCCCTCCTCGCGCTCAAGGAAGCGGAACTGGGGCTCGGTCGGCGATTCCTCCCGCCCCCAGTCCCAGACCCAGATCTGCTTGTACTGGCGGCCTCCTCCGCACCCCACGGGGACGACGAGGCGGCGGACCTTGACCTCCTTGGTGACCGGATCGGCCCGCCCGTAGTATTTCTCCATCCGGTCGATCTCGTCCTGCGTGAACAGGGGCCGGCCGGCCTTCGAGACGGCCTCGCCGTGCTTGACCATATTGACGAGGAGGATGCCGGCGTCGAGCTCGTGGTAGGGGTTGCCGCCCGCCTCCGTCGGATCGGCCTCGGTCGCGAGGGCGATCGCCTGGAAGGCGTACCTGATGGCCTCTAGCGGCTCCTTCTCGCCGTTCTCGCCGGAACGGTAGATGCGGGCGAGCTGGACCGCCGCTTCGGCCGAGCCCTGGCTCAGCGCCCGCTTAAGCAGGTCGATGCGCTGGCCCACGGCGTTCTCGGTCTTGACGATGACCCGCCCCGTCGCCAGGCGATCGGCGTAGCGGACCTGGGCCTCGCGGTTGCCGCTCGCCGCGGCGAGGCGGTAGTAGCGCTCGGCGAGCTCCGGCTGCGGGCTCGGAAGGCCGCGGCCCGTCTCCATCATCTCGGCCATCCTGAGATAGGCGCGGGGCTCTCCGGCCTCGGCGGCGCGGCCGAACCACAGGAGCGCCGCCTGCGGGTCCGGCGGGAAGTTGCTCGTCCAGCGGCCGAGGTACGGGAAGAGGTAGAGGTAGCCGAGATAGAGCTTCGCCTCGGACCACCCGAGGTCGGCGGCGCGCTGCAGCCAATCGACGCCCCGGCGCGGGTTGGCCGTGACGCCGCGCCCCAGCCACAGGGCGTAGCCGACCTTGATCATGGCCGGCTCGAACCCGCTCTCGGCCGCCCTCGCAAACCACTCGTAGGCCTGCACGAGGTCGCGCTGGATGCCCATCTCGCCGCTCTCGTAGCGGAGCCCGAGGTTGTACATCCCGAGGGGGAAGCCCTGCTGCGCGGCCTGCTTGAGGAGGCGGTTCGCCTCCTCGCGGTTCTGCGTCACGCCGTAGCCGTTGTCGTGGAGGATGGCGAGGTTGTTGAGGGCCGCGACGTAGCCGCGCTTCGCGGCGTCGTCGAAGGCGAGCCGCGCCCGCACGAAGGCCTCCTGCCGCTCGGGGTCGTCCGCCCGCATGCGCTCCGTCGCGGCCTGCTCGGCGCGGCCGAGGTTGAACAGGAAGCGGGTGACCCGCGGATTGCGCGAGATCGACAGCCGGCAGGCCTTGCGCGCCTCGTCGGCGTCGATCTGCTCAAGGCGCACGCCGGGCACCTCCGGCGGGCGCGCGGAGTCCTGGCTCGAGGCCGCGAGCCGGTCGCAGTCGTCGATGGTCCGGCCGGGAGCCGCCGGCGCCGCGACGGCCGCCTCCTCGGTCGTGTCCGAGAGGTTCGCGAGCCGCCAGCGCGCCTTCTCGGCGGTCTTGCAGCCCTTGAAGCGGCGGACGTGCCGCTCGAGCTCCTCGCGCTTCGGCAGGCGCAGGATCTGGGCAAGATCGTCCTCGGAGCCGTTGCAGGTGTCGTCGCGGGTCGCGAACCGCTCCGCCCCGATACCGTCGATGAAGGTGAAGTCCTCGGCCGCGCCGCTCAGGTTCGCGGCGAACTCCGGCTCCTGCTGCTGCCCGCCCTTGTTGGCGGCGGCCCGCACCACGAGCCGCACCCGCTCGGCGAGCGCCGGAAGCGTCTGCCCTGGGCGCCACAATTCGGAGCGCAGCATCTCGGTGAAGAGGGAGTTGCCGCGCTTGTTGTTGCTGTCGTCGTCGCCGAAGCTCTCAACCGCCTGCTCGCCGAACGAGGCCGAGAACAGCACCATGAAGCCCGTCGGGACGTCGCCGTAGCGCACGAGGCGGCTGCCGGACTCGGCGCCGCGCTTCGCCCGCTTCGTATCGTCCGGCGCCGCGAGCGAGCGGCAGGCGTCGAGGATCAGGAAGGCGACCCTCGGCTTCCTGGCCGCGATCCGGTTCTGGATCTCGGTCACCGAGATGCCGTTCCTGACCACCTCCTCGGTCTCGTACTGGTCGACGAAGGAGGGCATGCGCAGGTTGACGATGTTGGCGTTCTTGCGCTCGGCGTCCGAAACCTTGCCGCGGGTGTAGGTGAATAGGCTCTTGAGCTCGCCGAACAGGAGGTAGTTCGTGCTCTGGATGTCGACGCCGAGGCCGTGTCCCGAGAAGAAGAACACGACCTCGTCGTCCTCCTCGATCGTCTTGACGAAGGCGGCGAACTTGTTCTCGAAGTCGGACTTCGCGCGCGGGTCGGTCACGACCGTGACGTTCTTCTTGTCGAAGCCGAGGAGCTGCAGGTCCTTGGCGAGGTCCTGTGCGTCGCGGACCGAACGGGTGAGGCGCTGGATGTTGGGATCAGCGTAGCGCTCGATGCCGACGAGGAACGCGCGCCGCGCGGCTGCGGCCGGATCGCACCAGATCAGCGCCGCAGCGGCCATAAGCCAAGCGAGGAGCAGGCCGAACGTCGTCTTCATCAATCCCTCCCCACATCGGCGCCATAGGCTGCCGACCAGATCCTCAGCACGTGGCCGCCGTCGAGCGGCAGGGCCGCCTTCAGCGCTCCAAGGTCCTGGCGATCCGGAAGCCGATCCTGTTCGTCCGCACGTCCGCCGCCTCCCAGGAGCGGGCGGCGCTGCGCAGCTCGCCCGGCTCGTCGTTCCAGGAGCCGCCGCGCACCACGCGCCGCGTGCAGTCGCCGCCGGTCGCGGGACGGGCGTCGCCCGGCCCCGGGCCGGCCGGCAGGCTCCAGCAGTCCTCGACCCACTGGCGCACGTTGCCGACCATGTGGACGAGACCGAAGGCGTTCGCCGGGCCCTCGTCGACCGGCACGGTGCGGCGCTTCGGCGTCGCCTTGCTGCCGCCGGCGTAGGCGAACATGGAATTGTAGTTCGCGTACTCCGGGAGGACGGTCTCGCCGAACCAGAACGGGGTCGAGGGACAGGGCGCGCGGCAGCCGCGGGCGGCGTACTCCCATTCGGCCTCGGACAGGAGCCGGTAGGCGCCGCCCGTCTTCCCCGAGAGCCAAGCGACGTAGGCGCGGGCGTCGTTCCACGACACGAAGATCGCCGGCCGGCGGCCGCGCCCCCAGCCGGCGTCCCCTTGCGTCCAGTTGTTGCAGCCACCCTCGGCGACGCAGGCGTCCCACTCGGCGAAGGTGACCTGGAAGCGCGAGACGGCGAACGGCGCCGCGATCCGGATCTGGCGCTGCGGCAGCTCCTTCGCGGCGTCGCGGCCGCGCTCGCCCGGCGGCGAGCCGATCACCGCCGTCCCGGCCGGCACGACGATCATCTCCGGGCAGACGCCGCACTCCCGGAAGACCTGTCCGCCCTCGCCCGCTGCGCGGACGGACGGAGCCGGCCCGACCGCCACGGATTCGCGCTCCTTCGGAGGATGGATGCCCTCCCCCTGGACCGGGCTGCGCGGCAGCGCGACCGCCACCGGCGGCACGGCCGCGACGACGACGGCGGCGGGCGGCGGCTCCGGGACGGGGGCCAGGGCCGGAGCCTGAGCCGACGGGGCGGCTGCCGGGGCTGTCGCCGGCATCGACGCCGAGGGTGCCGGCGCGAGCGGGGCAAGGGCATGCTTTTCGGCGGGCGCCGCAGGGGTCGTCGCGGCCTCGGTCGCGGCGCTCGCTATGGTGTCGCGCACGGCTTCGGGTGCCGGATTGCGCTCGGTCTCTTTCGGTGCGGCCGCAGCCGAAGCCGGAGCCAGCTGGGGAACCGGCTCGGCTGCAGCCGAGACGGGCGCGGCCGGAGCCGGCCCGGGAGTTGCCGGGACCTTGTCCGCAGGCGGGGCCGGCTCGGGGGCCGGCCGGGCCGCGGCGACGGCCGGGACTGGTTCCAAAGCGGCTGGGGCTCGGGTCGTGGCCGGCGGCGCCAGCTCGGGCGCCGGGGTGACCGCGGCAACGGCCGGAATCCGCTCGGGAGCGGCCGGTGTCTGAGCCGCAGCTGCCGGCGCCCGCTCGGGCGCCGGGGGAGCCGTGGCGATGGGCGGAACCGCTTCGGGAGCCGTCGGGGCTCGGGCCACGGACGGCCGGCCTGGATCGGGCCTTGCGGAAACGGTCGCGACGCTTGCGGCGGGCGGCTCCGGGCCGGGGCGGAGGGAGGCCAGGATGCCGAGCCCGAGCATGAGCGCAGCCGCGAGCCCCCCCGCCGCGAACAACCCGGCACGCCGCCGCGGCGCCGGAGGAGCAGGGCGGGGCGGGGCCGGAGCGTCGGCGGCCGACGGGCGCTCCGGCGCCGGCGAGGCCAGGATGGCGCCGATGGTCGCGGTCAGCCGGTCGAGGGAGCGGTCCCAATTGTCGAACAGGTCGATCCACTGCCGGATCGAGAACTCGTAGAGCAGCGCGTCGTTCGGGGCGACGTCCTCGACCCGCACCGGGATCACGGCGAGCCGGTTCTGGCTCGCGAGGGCGAGTTCCTTCTGGAGCTCGCTCGAACCGTTGGCCTTGCGGCTGAAGACGAAGACCATGACCCGCGCCGCCCGGATCGCCCGGACGATGGCCTCCTGGAAGTTCTCGCCGGGGCCGACGTCCCGGTGCGCGATCCAGCAACTGACGCGCCGCCGCTCGATCGCGCCGCAGATGCGGGTGGCGACGTCGTGATCTCCGGACGGATAGCTGATGAAAACCTGTGCCGACATCGACATCGGGGATGAGAGCGCGGTGGGCCATTCAAGACCAGAGGCCAGACGATGACAAGGTCTGGAAAGATCCGCCGCCGGGCTCATGGTGCCGGCAAAGGGTTCAAGTCCTCCGGTCTCGCAACGGAAGGCCGGCATTCGCCCAAAAACGGGCAAACAGCGTCGATTCACGTCTGAAGAAAGGCCGCAAGGCAGATTCAACCGTCACAATGGTGAATCCCAATCAAAAGAATCATCGGGCGGGCCTTTGCGTTGGCGACGGTGGCAGACCGGCTTGTCCAGCTGATTGAAGCTTCCTGAAGTCCGGCGAGCCTGTGAGGCAATCCGCTTCCGCGAGCGGGTTGTACGTGCGCCCGCTTTGGCCGTCTGCTTTGTGGGCCGTAAGCGGACCTAGTCTAGATCAAGCGGCGTCCATCCGCGAACACCTGCGACCATTCGAGGACCCGGACCGACTTCCGAAGCCCGGTCGGCCAGAACGGGTCCCGCCGGTAGAGTTCCGCGACCTCATCCGGATTCTCCGCCTCGACCAGCCACAGCCCTCCGGCCGCGGCGCCGTCCGCGTCGCGCAAAGGCCCTGCGGCCTGGATCCGGTCGCGATGCTTCTCGAGGAAATCGAGATGGGCGGGCATGAAGCGCTGGCGGGCATCCGCCCGCGCGCTGTCGTCCATGAAGAGCACGACATAGATCATCGCTGCGCTCCGGCAGGCGCGGCGTCCTGGCGCCGCCCACGGCATCGTAACCGCTGACGCGGCGGCCGCGAAACTATCATCGTCGTGCAATGCGTCGCGGCCGATGCGCGGCAGGTCGGGCGCCGCCTGCGTATCCTTCCCTCCGGGAGAATTCGATCACTCCGCCTTGAACTGCCGCGGTCCCTCCTGGCCTCTGAGGTCGGCCAGCACGGTCTCGCCCGCGATCGCCATCTGGTCGAGGCCGGCGAGGACCTGGGCCGAGAGGGGGAGATAGACGTCGACGCGGGAGCCAAAGCGGATGAGGCCGAGGCGCTCTCCCGCCGCGACCTCGTCGCCCTCGCGCGCGAAGATGACAATGCGGCGCGCGACGAGCCCCGCGATCTGCACCACGCCGATGCGCGCGCCCGTCGTCTCGATCACGAAGGCGTTGCGCTCGTTGTCCTCGCTCGCCTTGTCGAGCTCGGCGTTGAGGAAGAGGCCCGGCGTGTAGACCTGCTCGACGATCCGCCCCGTCACGGGCGAGCGGTTCACGTGGCAGTCGAACACGTTCATGAACACCGAGATGCGGGTCATCGGCTCCGCCGGCAAGCCGGTCTCGGCCGGCGGCACCGCGGTCACGATCATGCTGACGCGCCCGTCCGCCGGCGACACCACGAGGCCGTCGCGCAAGGGGGTGACGCGGACCGGGTCGCGGAAGAAGTAGCACATCCACAGCGTCAGGACGGCGAAGAGCCAGCCGAGCGGCGCCCACACCCAATGCCCGAGGACGAGGGCCAGGATCAACCCGACGACGATGAACGGGTAGCCCTCGCGATGGATCGGCACGAAGATCCGCCGCATGGATTCGAGGATGTCGGTCATGATGTCCCGCTCTCCACTGTCATGTGTGGACGACCCCTGCTGGGCAAGGGCTTTTTGGAGGTTTGGCCTTGGTCGGGTGCAGTCATGTGTCCGGCCTCTCTGTATGCGGCACGATGGCCGCGGGCCAGGATCAACCCGACGACGATGAACGGGTAGCCCTCGCGATGGATCGGCACGAAGATCCGCCGCATGGATTCGAGGATGTCGGTCATTCGGCTTCCCCGCGGTGAACCATACATTCCTCCTCATGCTGAGGCGCCGACGCGAAGCGGCGGCCTCGAAGCACGCATGGCGGTGCCGCTGCAGCGGCGGGGTGCGTCCTTCGAGGCTCGCTCCGCTCGCACCTCAGGATGAGGGGCTTGGGAGGATGGCCCCCATGATCTTCGATGACAGTGGTGGGGGCGGGATGATGCGTCAACTCGCGAGGCTCACGCGCACCGACGGCCCCTCTTCCTCCTTCTCTTCCTCCTCGGCGCGCTTCAGGGCCTCGCGGGCCTCCTGGGCTTGACGCTGGCGGTTCCACATCGCCGCGTAAACGCCGCCGCGGGCGAGGAGCGAGGCGTGGGTGCCGCGCTCGACGATGACGCCCCTGTCCAGCACGATGATCTCGTCCGCGCCGATCACCGTCGAGAGGCGGTGCGCGATGACGAGGGTGGTGCGGCCGCGGCTGACCCGGTCGAGGGCGTCCTGGATCTGCCGCTCGGTGAATGAGTCGAGGGCGGAGGTCGCCTCGTCGAGGACGAGGACCGGCGGTCCTTTCAGGATCGTGCGGGCAATCGCGACGCGCTGCTTCTCGCCGCCCGACAGCTTCAGCCCGCGCTCGCCGACGGGGGTCTCGTAGCCCTCGGGCATCGTGGCGATGAAGCGGTCGATCTGAGCGAGCCGCGCGGCGTCCCGGATGTCCTCCTCGGAGGCGTCCCAGCGGCCGTAGCGGACGTTGTAGCCGATAGTGTCGTTGAACAATACCGTGTCCTGCGGCACCATGCCGACAGCGGCGCGCAGGCTCTCCTGCGTCACCTCCGCGATGTCCTGCCCGTCGATCAGGATGCGGCCCCTGGTCGGCTCGTAGAAGCGGAAGAGGAGGCGCGAGACCGTCGACTTGCCGGCGCCCGACGGGCCGACGATGGCGATGGTCTTCCCCGGCGGCACCTCGAACGTGATCCCTTTGAGGATCTCGCGCTCCGGCACATAGGCGAAGTGCACGTCCTCGAAGCGCACGCGCCCCTCGGTGACGGCGAGCGGCTTCGCGCCCGGGCGGTCCTCGATCTCGGGGTTCTTCTCCAGGATCGAGAACATGTCGTCGATGTCGATGAGGGCCTGCTTGATCTCGCGGTACAGCATGCCCATGAAGTTGAGCGGGATGTAGAGCTGCACCAGCATGGCGTTGACGAGGACGAAGCTGCCGATGGTGGTGCGCCCCGCCATGATGTCGCGGGCGGCGAGGCCCATCACGACCGCCATCCCGACGGTGAAAATCGCGGCCTGGCCCGCGTTCAGCACCGCGAGCGAGGTGTAGGTCTCGGTCGAGGCGCGCTCGTAGCGCGCCATCGAGCGGTCGTAGCGCTCGGTCTCCCGCGCCTCGGCCCCGAAGTACTTCACGGTCTCGTAGTTGAGGAGCGAGTCGACCGCCTTGGTGTTGGCGTCGGTGTCCGACTCGTTCATCCGCTTGCGGATCGCGATGCGCCACTCGGTCGCCTGGTAGGTGTAGCCGAGATAGATCGCGACCATCGCCAGCACGACCGCCGCGTAGGTCCAGTCGAACTGCCACGTCAGGATCCCGAGCACGAGCACGAACTCGAGGATCGTCGGGATGAGCTGCAGCACGAAGAGCCGCGACAGCTCCTCGATGCCGTTGCGCCCGCGCTCGAGGACGCGGGTCAGGCCGCCGGTCTTGCGCTCGAGGTGGAAGCGCAGCGACAGGCGGTGCATGTGCCGGAAGGTCTTGAGCGCGAGCTGCCTGACCGCGTGCATCGCGACCTTGGCGAAGAGCCCGTCCCGCACCTGCGTCAGCAGCGCCATGGCGATGCGGACGAGGCCGTAGAGCGCGGTCAAGAGGATCGGCGCGCCCCAGAGGCCCCGCGCGGGCTTGCCTTCGGTGACCGCCACGAGGGCATCCGTCGCCCACTTGAAGGTGAAGGGCGTGACCACCGTCACGAGCTTCGCGGCAAGCAGCAGCCCGAAGGCGTAGAACACGCGCCGCTGGAGGTCGGCGCGCCCATGCGGCCAGAGATAAGGCCACAGCTTGCGGAAGGTCGCGACCAGTCCGGGCCGCTCCGGGCGGACGGCGTCCGCCGGAGCGGTCGGGGAAACGGATGGCATATTCGTTGGGTCCGGAATGTGTCGCGACCGATATAGGCTTTTCCGCCGCTGCGTACACCCACCTCCCCGCAAGTGGGGAAATGCGTGCTACGGCCGCGCGCTCCCTTCCGGCGGCAGCACGAAAACCTGGCCCGGATAGATCAGCCGCGGGCTGCGGATCTGCTCCTCGTTGGCGCGATAGATCACGGTGTAGCGCACGCCGCGCCCGTAGACCCGCTTGCTGATGCGCCAGAGGTTGTCGCCGCGGCTCACGATCGCGGTGTTGATCTCGGGCACGAGCACGGTGCCGGGATCGAGCTCGCGCGGCGCGGCCCGGGGAGGCTCGGGCGACGGCGCGGCGGCTTCCGCGGATGCGGTCCGGTCCGGCGCCGCCGCGACGGCAGGGCTCCGCGCGGCTGCGGGCGGGGACGGGGTCGGCGGGCTCGGCGCGGTCACGGCCGGGCCGGCAGGCGGCTGCGGCGCGGGCGCGGCCGGCGGGCTTGCCGGGGCCGAGGGCGCCCTGCCCGAAGGCAGCGTGCTCGGCGCGGTGGCGACTGCCCTCTCCTCGGCGGCCCGGGGCGCCGGCGGCAGGTTCGTCACGAGGGGCTCGGCCGACGGCGGCAGCTCGACGGCGAGCGGGGCCGGCATCCGGAACTCGACCTCGGCCCGGGACTTCACCTCGCCCGACACCGGGTCGACGTCGTCGAGACGCACGCGATAGCCGCCGGGCCTCACCCCCCGCCCGATCGCGAAGGACACGCGCCCGTCCGTGCCGGCGCCGCCCGGCGCGATCAGGGTGTCGTTGAGGTAGAGCCTGACCGTCGCCCCCGGCGCCGCCTGGCCGCTGACGAAGAGGCGTCCGCCCTCCTCCGCCTCGACACTCGCGATCCGCACCTGCGCCCGCGGGCCGGCGGCGGGAACCGGGGGAGCGGCCGCCCCCGGGACGGGGACAATCGGCGCGGCATCGGGCCGGGCCTGCGGGGCGGGCGGACGGGCCGCCCCGGCGTCGGGCTTGGCGGCGTCCGGGAGGGCCGCCGTCCGCGCCTGCGGCTCGGCGGCTTTCGCCTCCGCCGGGGCCGGCGCCGGTGAATCCGGCGAGGACAGGATCACGGTCGGCTTGTCCGGGGTCGTGAGCGCGATCAGGGGCTTTACGTCCCGCCGCTCGGCGACCGCGACGGTGACGCTCTCCCGCGACCTGGTGCGGGTGCCGTCCGGCGCGGTCGCCTGGAGCACGATCTCCTGGGAGCCCGGCGGGAACGGCGGCGGCACGAAGGCGAACAGCCCCGACCCGTCGCTGAGGGTCCGGGCATGTGGCTTGCCGTCGCGCAGGAGCTCCACGGTCGAGCCCGGCGCCGCCCGTCCGGCGATGACGCTCTCGCCCGTCGGCTCGACCCGGACGATGTCGAACGAGGGCGCGAGCGCCTCCGGCGGTGCGGGTGGAGGCGGAGCCGGGGCCGTCCCGGGCTCGGCCGGCGCGCCCGCCAAGGGAGAAGGAGCCACCGGCGCCTCGGGCGCGGCAGGCTGCCCGCCTGGGCCGACGCCGGCGGGGCCAGAGGCGCGCTGGCGCTGCGGCTCGAGGATGCCGAACCAGGTCACCGCCGCCGCGAGGGCCACGACGCCCGACAGGGCGGCGACGGTCCGGCCCAGCCGTGAAATGGCCATCCTTGTCCACACCTAGAGGCGGCACCGATCGGCACTTTACGCCGTTTATGCTCTAAGAGGCCAACGCCTTGCGGTCAAAAATGATGCGTTACGATCCAACTTGGGCCCCCGCCCCTCCGGGTTCAGCGATGAGCGACATCCG
Organism: Beijerinckiaceae bacterium; assembly: GCA_036389455.1. Taxonomy (GTDB): domain Bacteria; phylum Pseudomonadota; class Alphaproteobacteria; order Rhizobiales; family Beijerinckiaceae; genus JAJKJG01. The sequence goes on along the minus strand of DASVPW010000041.1, from coordinate 38,834 downwards.
TACCATCTGCGTCTATTGCGGCTCCGGGCCGGGCAACGACCCGGTCTTCGCGGACATCGCGGAGGCGCTCGGCCGGCAGATGGCGAAGGCCGGGATCGGCCTCGTGTACGGCGGCGGCAACGTCGGGCTGATGGGCACCGTCGCCCGCGCGGTGCTCGACAGCGGCGGCCACGTCACCGGGATCATCCCGGAGTTCCTGAAATCCCGCGAGCGCATGCTGGATGACGTTCAGGAGACGGTCATCGTCCCGGACATGCACACCCGCAAGCGCCTGATGTTCGAGCGCGCCGACGCCTTCGTGGCGCTGCCCGGCGGCATCGGCACCTTGGAGGAGCTCGTCGAGCAGATGACCTGGGCCCAGCTCGGCCAGCACACGAAGCCGATCCTGATGCTGAGCGTGAACGGGTTCTGGCGCCCGCTCCTGCAGCTCTTCGCGCACATGCGCCAGTTCGGCTTCATCCGCCCCGGGCTCGAGCTGAACTACTTCGTGGCCGAGGAGGTCGACGACGTCATCCCAATGCTGCGGCAGGCGGCGCGGCGCCTGCCCGAGTCGAGCCCCGAGCGCGTCGCGACGATCGAGCAGCGTTTTTGAGCGGCGCTCTTCTCAGCGCCCCTGAAACGGCTTAAAGCCTCGTCCGGGACGTCGCGCTGCTTTGAGGGGAACACCATGCGCCTTCCGATTCTCGCTGGCCTCGCCTGCGCGCTCCTCCTGGCCGATGCCGCCGTCGCGCAGGCGCCGCCGGCGCCCGCTGGGACCGAGGCGCCCGCCGCCCCGGCGAAGCCGCGGGCGAAGCGGGCGGCCGCGCCGAAGCCTGCCGCCGCCGTCACGGTGACGAACGCCAGCACCCATACCGCAACCCGCATCGTCATCACCGGCGATGACGACCAGACCGCGACCGTCTCGAAGCCGCTCGCCCCGAAGGCGAAGGCCGTCGTGAAGCTGCCGAAGCTCAAGGGCTGCACCGTCTCCGTCCAGGCGACCTTCGAGAGCGAGGGACTTGTCGACGTCGGCGAGTTCGACGTCTGCAAGGAGAAGACGATCCGCTTTACGGATTGACGCGCTTTTCCCGGCGGGAGACGGGCTCAGGCTTTCGCGCCGGCGCGCATCAGTTTGTAGGTGATGGAATCGGTCAGCGCCTGGAACGAGGCGTCGATGATGTTGGCCGAGACCCCGACCGTGAACCAGCGCTCGCCCGTGGAGTCGCCCGACTCGATCAGCACCCGTGTGACCGCGTCCGAGCCGCCCTGGAAGATCCTGACCTTGTAGTCGACGAGCTCGAGGTCGCCGATCAGGTGCTGGTACTTGCCGAGGTCCTTGCGCAGGGCGAGATCGAGGGCGTTGACCGGGCCGTTGCCTTCTGCGGCGGAGATCAGCACCTCGTCGCCGACCTTCACCTTGACGATCGCCTCGGCGACGGTGACGAGCTGGCCGACCGCGTTGTGGCGCCGCTCGACGCTGATCTTGAAGCGCTCGACCTCGAAGAACTGCGGCACCTCGCCGAGCACGCGCTTGACGAGGAGTTGGAACGAGGCGTCGGCGCCCTCGAAGGCGTAGCCCTCGGCCTCCTTGGCCTTCACCTCCTCGAGCACGCGGGAGACGCGGCGGTCGTTCCGGTCGAGGCGGATGCCGACGCGCTCGAGCTCGGCCAGGATGTTCGAGCGCCCGGCCTGGTCCGACACCAGGAGCCTGCGGGCGTTGCCGACGCTCTCCGGCTCGACGTGCTCGTAGGTGCGCGGGTCCTTCAGAACCGCGGAGGCGTGAATGCCGGCCTTCGTGGCGAAGGCCGAGGCGCCGACGAAAGGCGCGTGCCGGTTCGGCTGGCGGTTGAGGATCTCGTCGAGAGCCCGCGAGGTATGCGTGAGATCCGCCATCGCCTCGTCCAGCACGCCGGTCTCGAAGCGCGCGGCGTAGTCCGGTTTCAGCTTCAGGGCGCCGATGAGGGTGACGAGGTTGGCGTTGCCGCAGCGCTCGCCGAGGCCGTTGAGGGTACCCTGGATCTGCCGTGCCCCGGCCTCGACGGCGGCGAGCGAGTTCGCGACGGCGCAGCCGCAGTCGTCGTGGGCGTGGATGCCGAGATTGTCGCCCGGCACCGCCTGTGCGACCTCGGACACGATGCGCGCGACCTCGTGCGGCAGCGTGCCGCCGTTGGTGTCGCACAGGACGACCCAGCGCGCGCCCGCGGCGTAGCCCGCGCGGGCGCAGGCAAGCGCGTAGTCCGGGTTCGCCTTGTAGCCGTCGAAGAAGTGCTCGCAGTCGACAACGACCTCGCGGCCGCGCGCGAGCGCCGCCCGCACGCTGTCGCGGATGCCGTCGAGGTTTTCTTCGGGCGTCGTCTCCAGCGCCACGCGGACGTGGTAGTCCCAGGCCTTGGCGACGAAACAGATCGCGTCGGCTTGCGCTTCGAGCAGCGCCGCGACGCCGGGGTCGTTCGCGGCCGAGCGCCCGGAGCGCTTCGTCATGCCGAAGGCGGTGAACTTCGCGCGCTTAGTGCGCTTCTCGGAAAAGAACGCGGTGTCGAGCGGGTTCGCCCCGGGGTAGCCGCCCTCGACGTAGTCGACCCCGAGCCGGTCGAGCAGCGCCGCGACCGCGCGCTTGTCCTCGAGCGAGAAGTCGATCCCCGTGGTCTGCGCGCCGTCGCGCAGGGTGGTATCGAAGAGATAGAGGCGGGCGCGGGTCATGGCGGCGGGTTTCCGACCCGCGCGGCGGCTTCGAGGATGACGGCGACGTCGCCATCGCTGTGCGGATGGTGATCGCCGCGCGCGCGGCTTCCCACGCGATAGAGGCCCTTCAACCGGCTTCCATAGCGGCGCCGCACGTCGGTGACGAAGCGCGCGAGCGCGTGCTGCACCTCCTCCTCGGTCGGCGGACGCAGGATCCTCTCCGTCGTCCTCATCGCGCGCCCTCGCCCGCGAACCGCTTCTCCATGCGCGTGTTGCCGAGCCATTCGTCGCCGCGCATCGTCGTGTTGCGGTGCCGGGCCTCGAAGCCGCGCTTCTCGAAGAAGCCGCGGGCGGTGTCGCTTGCGTCGGCGGTGAGGCGCGTCGCGCCGCGAGCGCGGGCGAGCTTTTCGAGCGCGTCGACAAGGAGGCGCGCGACGCCCTGGCCCGCGACGCCCGGGTGCACGTAGAGCATGTCGACGTGGTCCGGTTCCTTCAGGGCCGCAAAGCCGGCGGGCGCGCCGTCGAGGGTCGCGACGAGGGTGAGGTGGCGCGCAAGATGCGCGCCGAAGGCGGCCTCGTCGTCGGCGAAGGCCGCCCAGGCGGCCGCCTGGGCCGCGCTGTAGTCCTCGCCCGTCAGCTCCTCGATCGACTCGCGGAAGATCGCCGCGAGCACGGGGGCGTCCGCCGGGAGGAAGGGGCGGAGTGCGGGCTTGGCGGGAGCCGGGGTCATCGGCTGCCCCTCCGGGCCGGGCCGGCCCCTACGGCGTCATGGCCGCACTCGGTGCGGCCATCCACGACTTCGGCGCCGCGGAGAGGGCGTAAGGCGTGGATGGCCGGGCCGAGCCCGGCCATGACGGAGGGAGAAGGCGTCACCGCGCGACCTCCCAGGTGGTGGTGCCGTCCTTATTGTCCTTGAGCACGATGCCCATGGCGGCAAGCTCGTCGCGGATGCGGTCCGACTCGGCCCATTTCTTCTGGGCGCGGGCGCTGCGGCGGATCGAGATCAAGTCTTCGACCTTGCTCGCCACCTCGGGCGCGACCGAATCGTCTTGGTGCAATCCGGTCCTGAACCCAAGCGCCCGCAAGCTCGAAGCGAGAGCACTGCGATCACCCTTGCGATCCAGAGCATGAAGCTCGGCAATAGCTTTCGGCGTATTGAGGTCGTCGAGGAGAGCCTCGAGCACCTCCGGCGACAACTCGTCGCCAGTGCCGTTCATGAACTCCGGAAAAGCCGTCCAGGATGCGAGCGTCCTCTCAGCCTCCTCCAGCCCCCGCACCGTCCAATCGATCGGCTGGCGGTAGTGCGTGCGCAGCATCGCGAGGCGCAGCACCTCTCCAGACCATGACCGCCCACCGAACCGATCAGATTCCAAGAGCTCGTTGATGGTCACGAAGTTCCCCAGGCTCTTGGACATCTTCTCGCTCTCGACCTGGAGGAAGCCGTTGTGCATCCAGACGTTCGCCATCACGGACGTGCCGAAAGAGCAGCGGGTCTGGGCGACCTCGTTCTCGTGGTGGGGGAAGACGAGGTCGACGCCGCCGCCATGGATGTCGAACATTTCTCCGAGGTGCTTCCACGACATCGCCGAGCATTCGATATGCCAGCCGGGGCGCCCCGGCGCCGCGATGCCGGCTGGGGACGGCCAGGACGGCTCGCCCGGCTTCGAGGGCTTCCACAGCACGAAGTCGAGGGGCGAGCGCTTGTAGGGCGCGACGTCGACGCGGGCGCCCGCCTCCATCTCGTCGAGGGGGCGCTTCGAGAGCCGGCCGTAGTCCGGCATCGAGGGCACGTCGAACAGCACGTGGTCCTCGGCGACGTAGGCATGACCGTTCGCGACGAGCCGCTCGATGAGCTGGCGCATCTCGGCGATGTGCTCGGTCGCCCGCGGCTCGACGGTCGGCGGAAGGGCGCCCAGCGCCGCGATGTCGGCGTGGAACTGCTTGAGCGTCGCCTCGGTGATCTCGCGGATCGGCACGCCACGCTCGGCGGCCCGCGCGTTGATCTTGTCGTCGACGTCGGTGACGTTGCGGACGTAGGTGACGGCGCCCTCCCCATACAGGTGCCGCAGGAGCCTAAACAGCAGGTCGAAGACGATGACCGGGCGGGCGTTGCCGATGTGGGCGAAGTCGTAGACCGTCGGCCCGCAGACGTACATGCGCACGTGCGACGGGTCGATTGGACGGAACTCGTCCTTCGTTCGCGTCAGCGTGTTGTAGAGCCGCAGGGTCGGCATCGAACGTGTCTCCAGGCCGCGGGCCGGAGGGCGGTTTCGATTCTTTTAGGAGAAGAACGAACGGCTCCAGCCAGCGGTGAACGCTAGCTGCAAATGCTGATGATCGCGAAAACGCGGGCCGTCGTCATGGAAGCGATGTTTGCCCGCGCGGGGCCGATCCGTCAAGGCGCTCCCCCGCCTCTCCCGGAGGGGAGGCGGCCGGGCGCTTAACAGATTCTTCAACCCTCGCCTTGAAAACTCAGGAATCGGACGGTCCTCTCGAAGCGGGGTTCCCTTATGTCGCGCACGATCGCGGCCGTGGCCTGTGCGGCGCTCGTCGCGACCGCCGCCGGTTCCCTCGTCGTGCTGCCGGGCGGCGCCACCCGCGCGTCCGGCAAGGACGCGAACTTCCTGATCCCGGCCGCCGACGGCTACGGGGTCGCCGACTGCCTGACCGCGCGCGGCTCGGAGTGCGGGCGCGTCATCGCCGACGCCTATTGCGAATCGCAGGGGTTCGCCAGGTCGGCGAGCTTCGGGCGCGCCGCCGCCGACGACCTCACCGGCGCGGTGCCGGGATCGGTCGGCCGGCCCGAGAGCGAGCGCCCGATCCTGATCGCCTGCTCGAACTGACAGTGCCCCGCGCATCCGACGCGGCCGTCACCGTCTCCCGAACAGCCGCTCGATGTCGGCGAGCTTGAGCTCGACGTAGGTCGGGCGGCCGTGGTTGCACTGGCCGGACAGCGGCGTCGATTCCATCTCGCGCAGGAGCGCGTTCATCTCCTCAGGTCTGAGGCGGCGTCCGGCCCGGACCGAGCCGTGGCAGGCCATGCGCGAGAGCACGCCGTCGAGGCGCTCGCCCAAGGGCGCGACGGCGCTCCACTCGGACAAGGCGTCGGCGACGTCCTGGACGAGGGCCTTGACGCGCCCGCCGGCGAGCGCGGAGGGCACCTCGCGCACGAGAACGGCGCCCGCCCCGAAGCCTTCGACGACAAGACCGAAGCCCTCCAGGGTCTCGCTTTCGGCGAGGAGCCGGTCGGCGTCGAGGGGGTCGAGGTCGACGACCTCGGGGATGAGGAGGAGCTGGCGCGAAATGCCGGCCGCCTCCCGCTCGCGCTTCAGGCGCTCGTAGACGAGGCGCTCGTGCGCCGCGTGCTGGTCGACGATGACGATGCCGTCCTTCGTCTGCGCCACGATGTAGGTGCCGTGCACCTGCGCCCGCGCGGCGCCCAAGGGAGCGTCGTCGAAAGCGTCGGCCTGCGGCGGGGGTGGGCGCACGTCCGCGGAGGGGGCGAAGGCCGCGAACGCGGCTTGGGCGGCCTCCTCGAACCCCTGCGGGCGTTCAAGGGTCGCGGTCTCATAGGGCGCCTGCCAGCCGGCGAAGGCCGGCGCGGGCCGGGCCGGCGGCACCCGGGCTGCAACCATGCCCGGCCGCGGCGGCGGCGCGATGTTGGGGCGGAGCGCGTCGAGGGTGCGGGCACCCCCCGTGGTCGCCGAGCGGAAGCCCGCGCGGGCAAGGGCGTCCTTGAGCGCGCTCACCACAAGACTGCGCACGAGGACGGGATCGCGGAAGCGCACCTCGGTCTTTGCCGGGTGGACGTTGACGTCGACGATCGCCGGGTCGCATTCGATGAACAAGGCAAGCACCGGGTGACGGTCGGAGTGCATCACGTCGGCGTAGGCGCCGCGCACGGCGCCGAGCAGCAGCCGGTCGCGCACCGGGCGGCCGTTGACGACGAAGTGGATGTGGGCCGCGGTGCCGCGGTGATAGGTCGGGAGGCCGATCTGCCCGAACAGGCGCAGGTCCTCGCGGGCGTGGTCGACCGCGACGGCGTTCTCGGCGAAGTCGGCGCCGAGCACGCGGGCGGCGCGGCGCGCGAGCCCGTGCTCGCCGTCGGGCTCGGGCGGATAGGTGATGCTCGTGAGATGATCGCCGGCGAGCGCGAAGCGGACGTGCGGGTGCGCGACCGCAAGGCGGCGCACCACTTCCGCCACTCCTTGAGCCTCGGCGCGGTCGGACTTGAGGAACTTGAGGCGCGCCGGCGTCGCCGCGAAGAGATCCGCGACCTCGATCCGCGTTCCCTTCTGCGCCGGGGCAGGCCGCACCGGGGACTTCACCCCGCCTTCGACCACGATCAGGGCGCCGCTCGCGGCGTCCGCCGTGCGGGTCAGGATCGAGAGGCGCGCCACCGCCCCGATCGAGGGCAGCGCCTCGCCGCGAAAGCCGAGCGTCGCGATGCGGGAGAGGTCGCCGTCCGGCAGCTTCGAGGTGGCGTGGCGCTCGACCGCGAGCGCGAGATCCTGAGGCGTCATGCCGGCGCCGTCGTCGACGACCCGGATGAGCCTGCGTCCGCCGCCCTCGACCGCGACCTCGATCGTCCGCGCCCCGGCGTCGATGGCGTTCTCGACGAGCTCCTTCACGGCCGCCGCCGGGCGCTCGACGACCTCGCCCGCCGCGATGCGGTCGACGAGGACGGGGTCGAGGCGGCGCACCGGCATCACGGCCTCCCGGTCATTTTACGGCCCCGTCGACTCCGACGATGTCGGGCAAAAACCCCGACGATGTCGGGCGACGACCCCGACCATGTCGAAGGGCGGCCGACGATGTCGAAGCGGCCGTGGGCGTCCGGCGCCGTCGGTTGGCATGGGTCCGGCTCCTCGCGGGTTCATCCTCGGGCCGGCCGGAGGCCGGGACCCGGGGGCGTGGCCCCGGAACGACAACCGGGGTCATCCCTGCGCCTCCGCGAGGTACTTCTTGGCCAGGATCTTCCCCTCCTCGACGGCCGGCTGGTCGAAGGGGTCGATGCCGAGCGCGTAGCCGGTGAGGATCGTCTCCAGCATGAAGTGCATGGCGAACTCGCCGATCGCGCGCTCGTCGAGGCGCTCGACATGCATGCGCCTTGTCGGGCGGCCGTTGCGGGCCAGCGTGTCGGCGGTAGCGCGGCCTTGCGCCGCGACGAGGTCGCCGATGCGGCGGCCGGCGAAGCCCGGCTCGCCGGCCCGGCGCGCAAGCTCGGCGTCGATCGTGGGCCCTTGGCCTGCGGCGCCGACGGTCAGGATCGTGAACAGCTTGTCGTTCGGGCCGGCGAGGTAGAGCTGCTGCTGCGAGTGCTGGTCGACGGGGCCGATGGCAGCGACCGGCTGCGAGCCCTTGCCGTCCTTGCCGAGGCTCTCGGCCCAGAGCTGCACCCACCAGCGGGTGAAGCGCTCGAGCCGGTCGGCGTAGGCCATCACCACGGCGATGCTCTTTCCCTCCATGGCGAAGGCGAGGTTGAGCGCCGCGCCGACGGCGGCCGGCGCCTCGGCCGGATCGCCGGCCTTGAGTGGCGCGTAGGCTTCGGCGGCGCCCGCCCGCACAGCGGCGATGTCGAGGCCGACGACCGCCGCCGGCAGGAGGCCGACGTTGGTCAGCACCGAGTAGCGCCCGCCGACTTGCGTGTGGTGGTCGAGGAAGGCGACGCCCTCGGGCTCGAGGAGATCGCGTAGGCCGTTCTTTCCGCCGGGTTTCCGCGGCTCGGACAGGCCGAGGAAGAGGTCCTTCGCGCGCCCCCGCAGGCCCGCCCGGTCGAGGGCCGAGAGCACGGCGATCGCCTGCATCAGGGTCTCGCCGGTGCCGCCGGACTTCGAGGTCGCGACGAAGCGCGAGGTCGCAAGCGGCAGCACCTCGAGGAGCCGCCCGAAGGTCAGGGGATCGAGGTTGTCGAGGAAGTGGACGCGGGGGCCGTCCGCGAAGCGTCCGGCGCCGGGCACCGCGTAGTCGGAAAGCTGCGCCAGCGTCTGCCCGCCGAGGCTCGATCCGCCGGTGCCGAGGAAGACCACGTCGCTCGCGCCGTCCCGAAGGCGCGTGGCGGCCGTGCGGACTTCGTCGAGGTCGCCGGTCTCGCGCGGCAGCCGTAGGAGCGGCAGCCGCCCGTTCTCGTCGTCCCCGGCGAGGCGCTCGGCGGCGGTGCGGATGCCGGCGAGCGCCGCGTCGAGCGCCGTCTGCGGCAGCCCGGCCCCGCCGATGTTCACGGCGAGCGCGAGGTCGATCGACTGCTTGAGCGCCATCCCTGCCGTCCCGTGAATTCAAGGCCGCGGACGATAGGCGAGTCCAGCGCGCGCGTCATCCGTCCTCACACATGTCATCCTCGGACGCCCGAGGATGACGCGCTCGCGTGTGGGTGGTCAGAGCCCCACCGGCCGTCCCGCCACCACCACGAGGAGGCGGCCATCGCCGAGCGTCCGTTCCGCCGCGCGGCGGATGTCGTCCTGCGTCACGGCGGCGACGAGGCCGTTGCGGCGGGCGATGTAGTCGATGCCTAAGCCCTCGAAGGCGACCTGGGCGAGTTGGTGGGCGATCTTGGTCGAGGTATCGAAGCCGAGGGCGTAGGAGCCCGTGAGGTAGTCCTTCGCCTTCTGCAGCTCCTCGTCCGAGGGCCCCTCGTCCTTGAGGCGGGCCATCTCGGCCTCGATCACGGTGAGGCACTCGGCGACGCGCTCGTTCTTCGTCGCCGTGTAGCCCCAGGTCATGGCGGCGCCGCGGTAGCTCACGAGCGAGGTGCCGACCGAGTAGGCGAGGCCGCGCTTCTCGCGCACCTCCTGGAACAGCCGCGAGGTGAAGGCGCCGCCGCCGAGGATGTGGTTCAAGACGTAGGCCGCGATGAAGTCCGGGTCGCGCCAGGACACGCCCTCGGTGCCGAAGCGGATCACCGACTGCGGCACGTCGATATCGACGACGTGCCGGGTGCCGCGGCCGGCGATCCGCGCCGACGGGACCGGCTCCGCGAGGCCGGCCGCGGGAAGCGCCCCGAACACGCCGTCGAGCGCCGCGGCGAGGCCGCCCGGCTCGATCGCGCCGACGGCGGCGATCTTCTCGCGGCCGTCGGCGATCACGCGGGCGTGGAGGTCGAGGAGGTCCGCCCGGGTGATCGCCGAGACGCTCTCGATCGTGCCGCCGGTCGGATGCCCGTAGGGGTGGTCCGGGAAGGCCTCGGCGAAGAAGCGGCGGGACGCCATGACGCCGGGATCGTTCTGCTGATAGCGGAGGCCCGCGATGGTCTGGGCGCGCACGCGCTCGATCGCGTCCTCGTCGAAGCGGGGCGAGGAAAGCGCGAGGCGCAGGAGCTCGAAGGCTTCGTCGGCGTGCCGCACCAGGGTCTTGAGCGAACCGCCGACGGCGTCCGGGCCGGCGTTGAAGCTGAGCTCGATGGCGCGGGCGGCGAGCCGCTCCTGGAACGCGTCCGAGGTGTAGGGCCCGGCGCCCTCGTCGAGGAGGCGGGCCAGCATCTGGGCGGCGCCGGCCTTATCCTTCGGGTCCTGCGCCGCGCCGCCCTCGAAGGTGAAGGCGAGGGCGACGAGCGGGACCACGTCGGAATGGACGTGCCAGGCCTCGACGCCGCCGGGAGACAGGACCTGTCCGACCTTCGCCGGCGAGGCGGACAGGATGGCGGCGGCGCTCGTCATGCGGGGCTCTTGTCTGGCCCTCAAGCGGGCGTCTTGCACAGGTAGCCGGTCACCGACCGGCGCGGGACGAGGAAGCGCTCGGCCACTGCGGCGAGGTCTGCCGTCGTCACGGCCTCGATCTCGTCCGGCCAGCGGCGGACCTCCTCGATGGTCTCGCCGATGGCGAGCGCCGAGCCGTAGATGCGGGCGAGCGACGACTGGCTGTCCGTCGAGTAGATCGTCTCGGCGACGAGCCGGGTCTTCGCCCGCTCGATCGCCTCGCCGTCGAAGGCCTCGGCCGGAACGGCCTTCAGGGCCTCGTCCACCTCCTCTTCCAGGGCCTCGAGGGAGACGCCTTCCGCCGGCACGGCGTAGAGGGAGAAGCGGGTGTCGTCGATGGAGGAGCCCATGTACCAGGCGCCGGCATTGACGGCGAGCCCGCGCTCCATGACGAGCCTGCGGTAGAGGTAGGAGGTCGGCCCGCCGCCGATGACCTCGGCGAGGAGCTCGAGACCCTGCGAGTCGCGCCCCTCCGCCGTGCGCGAGGACGGCGTCAGGTAGAGCCGCTGCAGGGTCGGCTGCTCGACCTTGGGGTCGGCGACCTCGATGTGGCGGGCGGCCCGGGGCTCGGGCTCCCGCGGACGGCGCCGCACTGGGCGCTCGCCGAACGGGGTCACGCGCCCGTACGTCGCGTCGGCGAGGCGGCGCACCTCCTCCGGCCCGACGTCGCCTGCGACGACGAGGATCGCGTTCTCGGGGGTGTAGAAGCGGCGGTAGTAGGAAAGGGCGTGGTCGCGGTCGAGCGCCTCGATCTCGTGCATCCAGCCGATGATCGGGGTGCCGTAGGGGTGGCGCACGAAGAGGGCCGCCGCCATGGCCTCGGAGAGCTGCGCCGCCGGGTCGGTCTCCACCCGCATGCGGCGCTCCTCCAGGACCACGTCGCGCTCCGGCGCGACCACCGCCTCGTCGAGGACGAGGCCGGTCATGCGGTCGGCCTCGAACTCCATCATGGTCTTGAGGTGCTCGCGGGCGACGCGCTGGAAGTAGGCTGTGTAGTCGAACGAGGTGAAGGCGTTCTCCTGGCCGCCGAGCGCCGAGACGATCTGGCTGAACTCGCCGGCCGGGTGGCGTTGCGTCCCCTTGAACATCAGGTGCTCGAGGAAATGCGCGATGCCGGACTGGCCGACCGGATCGTCGGCCGAGCCGTTGCGGTACCAGACCATGTGGGTGACGACGGGGACGCGGCGATCCGGCACGACCACCACCTCGAGGCCGTTGTCGAGGGTGAACGACGACACCTCGGGCCCGCCTCCGTCGGTTCGCCCGAACGGCGCCGCCTCGGTGCGGAGCGTGGCGGCGCCGGAAATGTCAGGCATTCACGAACCTTCCAAACAGGGCAGTCTCAAATAGTGCGGCGCCCGGGCGGATTGAAGCCGCCGGGCGCCGGGCTCGAATCACTGCCGCTTCGCCTGCTCGCGCAGGTAAACCTTCGGGTCCGCCTCGTCCTCGGCGCGGACCACCTCGAAATCGCGCTTCACCTTCATGGTCGGCTTGCGGAAGCCGGCCGGCGGCTCGTGCAGGTTGCGGCGGTCCGGCTCCTCCATGGAGGAGAACGTCGGCTCCTCCTTCACGCCCTCCCGGCGGAGCTGGTCAGGGTGGACCCAGGTCGTCTCGCGCACGTTGTCGCCCCGGCGCACGACCGGCCCGTCCGGCACCTGCGCGCCGGCGCGGCGGCCGGAGCGAATGGCGTCGATGCCGAGCGTCGGGTTCTTCTCGACGCGCCGCCGCTCGGTCTCGGTCACGGGCGTGCGGGCGTCGGCCTCGCGCCGCCGCGCCGCCGCGACGTCCGGATCGTTCGGCCATTCCGGGTTCGCGGCGATCACGCCCTTCGGATCGGCGGGGTCGCGCAACTCCATGCGGGGCGGCAGCACGAGGGGCGCGCGCTCCCGGTAGTCGATGTTCGGGCGCTCCTTCGGGATGAGGCCCATGGAGGCGAAGAGGTCCTTGGCGAACATGCCTTCCTGGGCCGCGGCGCCGGTCGTGAGCGCGAGCGCCGCCGCGCCGATGAGCGCGCAACGCCGCGCGAGGTCGAGAATCGTCATAGGCACCCCACCCACCTCTGGTTCTACATTCCCGGGCCCGCTCCCGGTGATCCGGCAATCCGGCGAAGGTGTGGCGACTTGACCACCCGCCTGCCGGATCGCCGGGTTCGCGGACCGGCGTGTCTTTTTTGCAACGCCCGTTCAGGCGCCGAGCCCCGAATCGCGCGCGGCGCGCAGCCGGCGTCGCTCGAGGACGAGGGAATCATAGAGGAGGCCGGCGACCCCCGCAACGATCGCCGCGTCGGCGATGTTGAAGACGTACCAGGAGAACCCTCCTGCGTGGAAATGGACGAAGTCGAACACCGCGCCGTAGGCGACGCGGTCGAGGGCGTTGCCGACCGCCCCGCCGATGAGGAGCCCGAGGGCCGCGGCGAGGAGCGGCGTCGCCGCGCGGCGCAGCCAGAGGGCGAGCCCCACCGCCGCCACGACCGAGAGGGTGACGAGGGCCCAGCGCCCGAGCTCCGTGTGCTGCTGGAACAGCCCGTAGGAGATGCCCCGGTTCCAGACCACGATGAGGTCGAGGAAGGGCGCGAGCCTGACCGGCTCGCGGAGCGACAAGGGGTCGAGAAAGAGGAGGTAGAGCTTCGAGGCCTGGTCGAGGACGAAGGTCGCGAGCGCGATCAGGGCGCCGAGCCGGGAGGGAGTCACGGACGCCACCCCGGAATCGTCATCCCGGACGCCGCAACGCGGCGATCCGGGATTGTCCTCCACAGAAGGCGCTTCAACACCAACAAGATCCCGGCTCTCCGCTTACGCTTCGGCCGGGATGACGTGCTGGGTGCGCGCCGCGTCCCATTCCCTGAGCGCGTCCGCGTCCCGGAGGGTCACGTCCGGGTACTCCGGATCGCTCCCCACCTCGGGAGAAATCTTCCACGACCGGGCGCACTTGCGCCCCTCGGCCGGCGCCGGCACGATCGCGACGCCCTTAACCTCGTCGAGGCGGAAGGCGTCCGAGGGCCCCTCCCCCGGCACGATCCGGATCCCGGAGGTGATGCAGACCTCGGCGAAGTCGAGGCCGTCGAGGGCGCGCAGAAGCTCCGCCTCGGCGACGTAAACCACCGGCGCGGCGTCGAGGCTCGACCCGATGCGCTTTTGCGCGCGCTCGATCTCGAGCGCCCCGGTGACGACCCGGCGGACCCGGCGCACCTTCGCCCAGCGCGCCGCCAGAGCGTCGTCGCGCCACGCCTGCGGCGTTTCCGGGAAGGTCTCGAGGTGCACCGAGCCGTCCTCGGACGGGAACCGCGACAGCCATGCCTCTTCCGCCGTGAAGACGAGGATCGGGGCGAGCCAGGCGACGACCCGGCGGAAGGTCTCGTCGATGACGGTGAGGGCGGCCTTGCGCTTCAGGCTCGAGATCGGGTCGCAGTAGAGCGCGTCCTTGCGCACGTCGAAATAGAACGCCGACAGGTCGGTCGTCATGAACCCGTTGAGGAGCGCCACCACCCGCTTGTAATCGAAGGCCGCATAGGCTTGGCGCACCTCCCCGTCGAGCTCGGCCAGGCGATGCAGGACGAAGCGCTCGAGCTCCGGCATGTTTTCCGGCGCGACCCGGTCCTCCTCGCGGAAATGACCGAGCGAGCCGAGCATCCAGCGCACGGTGTTGCGCAGCTTCCGGTACGTCTCGACGAAGGTCTTCAGGATCTCCGGCCCGATGCGCAGGTCGTCGGCATAGTCGGAAGCCGCGACCCAAAGTCGAAGGATATCGGCACCGCTCTCCTTGATCACGTCCTGCGGCGCCGTGACGTTGCCGAGGCTCTTCGACATCTTCTGACCCTTCTCGTCGAGGACGAAGCCGTGGGTCAGGACCACGTCGAAGGGCGCGCGGGCGCGGGTGCCGCAGCTCTCGAGGAGCGAGGAGTGGAACCAGCCGCGGTGCTGATCCGAACCCTCGAGGTACATGACGGTGTCGGGCCCGCCCTCGAGCCGGCGCCGCGCCTTGAGGTCGTCGCGCACCTCGAGCGTGAAGGCGTGGGTCGAGCCTGAGTCGAACCACACGTCGAGGACCATCCGGACCTGCTCGTAAGACGCCGGATCGTAGCCGAAGGGTTTCAGGAACCGCTCGGCCGCGTCCGGCCGGAACCAGGCGTCGGCGCCTTCCGCCTCGAAGGCCGCGGCGACGGCGTCGTTGACGCGCTCGTCCTTGAGGATGCTTTCGGTTGTCTTCTCGACGAAGACCGTGATGGGCGAGCCCCAGGCGCGCTGGCGCGAGACGACCCAGTCGGGCCGGTTCTCGATCATGCCGGTGATGCGGTTCTCGCCGCTCTCGGGGACCCATTGCACGGTCCTGATCGCAGAGAGCGCCCGATGCCGCAGGGTGTCGCCCTGGCCGGCGATCGGCTTGTCCATGGCGATGAACCATTGCGGCGTGTTGCGGAAGATCAGCGGCGCCTTCGAGCGCCAGGAGTGCGGATAGGCGTGCTTGAGCCGCCCGCGGGCGACGAGCGCGCCGACTTCCGCGAGCTTCCTGATCACCGCCTCGTTCGCGCCCGCGTCCTTGCCCTTGTCGTCGTAGATGCGCTCGCCGGCAAACAGCGGCACGTGGGGGAGATAGGCCGAATCCTCGCCGACGGTGTGCGGCACCTCGGGCGTGCCGCACTGCGCGAAGGTCTCGCGGTGCTTGACGAAGGTGTTGTAGTCGTCCGCCCCATGCCCCGGCGCCGTGTGCACGAAGCCGGTGCCGGCGTCGTCCGTCACGTAGTCGGCCGGGAACACCGGCACGTCGAAGTCCCAATAGCCGCCAGCCTCGGGCAGGCCCCGGAACGGGTGCGCGCAACGCGCGATCATGACCGGCAGCACGTCCTTGACCCGCGCGTGGCCCGTCACCCGCGCCGCCGAAAAAACCTCGGGGGCGAGCTTGTCGGCGACGACATAGAGGTCGCCGGCCCTGGCCCAGTTGTCCGCCGGCGCCTCGGTAACGCGATAGAGGCCGTATTGGATTTCCGGCCCGAAGACGATGGCGCGGTTCGCCGGGATCGTCCACGGCGTCGTCGTCCAGATCAGGACGGAGGCGCCGTCGAGGTCGCCGTCGAGGGTGTCGACGATCGGGAACTTGACGACGACCGTGGGCGAGGTCTTCTCGTGGTACTCGATCTCGGCCTCGGCGAGCGCCGTCCGCTCGACCGACGACCACATCACCGGCTTCGAGCCGCGGTAGAGCTGGTCCGACATCGCGAAGGCCATGATCTCGCGGGCGATCTGGGCCTCCGCGCCGAAGTCCATGGTGGCGTAGGGGTGGTCCCAGTCGCCCTCGACGCCAAGCCGCTTGAACTCCTCGCGCTGGACATCGAGCCAGTGCGCCGCGAAGGCCCGGCACTCCTGCCGGAACTCGACCACGTCGACGGCGTCCTTGTCGCGGCCCTTCGCTCGGTACTGCTCCTCGATCTTCCACTCGATCGGCAGGCCGTGGCAGTCCCAGCCCGGCACGTAGTTCGAGTCGTGGCCGAGCATCTGCTGCGAGCGCACGACGAGGTCCTTCATGATCTTGTTGAGGGCGTGCCCGATGTGGATGTTGCCGTTGGCGTAGGGCGGGCCGTCGTGCAGGACGAAGCGGGGCCGCCCCTTCGCGGCCTCGCGCAGGCGCCGGTAGAGGTCTAGGCCGGCCCAGCGCTTGAGGAGCTGCGGCTCGCGCTGCGGCAGGCCCGCCCGCATCGGGAAGTCGGTCCTGGGCAGGAAGAGGGTCTCGGAATAGTCGCGCGCCTTCGGGGCGGCGGTTGCGAGGGAATCGGTCATGGGTTTCGAACCGGTCGGGCGGCTTCGGCCCTGGGGCGAAGCGCAGATCGAGAACAGGCGAGCGGAGGCTTTCCCGGACCTCAGGCGAAGTCCGGGCCTATAATTCGCCGCGCGCGGATCGCCCGATCCGCCGCCAAGAAAAAGCCCGCCGTGCACATGGGCCTCTCTCTACCAGCCCCGGGGCAAAGAATAAAGCGCAAGCCTCAGCCGATGAGGGAGGCGAGCTCCGGCCCTGCTCCGGCCAGCATGGCGCGGGCCGCGCGGACGTCCTCGTCCATGCGCGCGACCAGCGCCGCGACAGAGGGGAAGCGCTCCTCGCCCCTGATCCGGCCGACGAACTCGACCGCGAGGGTGCGTCCGTAGAGGTCGCCCGAAAAATCGAACAGGAACGCTTCCAGGAGCGGCGCGCCGTCGTCGAAGGTCGGGCGCCGGCCGAAGCTCGCGACCCCTCCGAAGACCTCGCCGCCGACGGCGGCCCGGACCGCGTAGATGCCGTGCCGCAGCCCGCATTCCGCCGGCAGGCGGAGGTTGGCGGTCGGGAAGCCGAGGATGCGGCCGCGCTTCTCGCCGTGGCGGACCTCGCCGTCGACGAACCAGCGGTGCCCGAGGAGCGCGTTGGCGCCAAGGACGTCGCCCCGCTCGAGCGCGGCCCGCACCGCCCCGGACGAGACCACCTCGCCCGCGATGGCGACGGGCGGGACGACGACGCAGGCCCATCCGC
The DNA here is from genome assembly GCA_036389455.1 of Beijerinckiaceae bacterium. Classification (GTDB taxonomy): domain Bacteria; phylum Pseudomonadota; class Alphaproteobacteria; order Rhizobiales; family Beijerinckiaceae; genus JAJKJG01. The sequence goes on along the minus strand of DASVPW010000041.1, from coordinate 21,990 downwards.
TCTGCCAACAGAGCTCCCGCAGGAGCTCCGGCGTGCCCTCGCGTCCCTTGCCGAAGCGGAAGTCGTGGCCGACGACCACGCCCGAGACGCCGAGCTCCCGGCCGAGCAGGCGCTCGGCGAAGTCCGTGGCGGGCGTCGCCGCGAGCGCCGCATCGAAGCGGCGCACGAAAGCGCCGTCGAGGCCGAGCTTTTCCAGGATCGCGAGCTTCGCGGGCTCCGGGGTCAGCCGGAACAGCGGCTTGTCCGGCGCGAAGAACTTTCGCGGGTGCGGCTCGAAGGTCAGGACCGCGGCCGGGGCGCCGCGCGCGCGCCCCTCCCGGACCGCCGCCGCGATCAGGGCGCGGTGGCCACGGTGGACGCCGTCGAAGTTGCCGATCGCCACGACCGCGCCCCGGAGCCGGGCCGGCACGCTCTCCCCGTCGCGACAGACCGCGAAGGCGCGGGCCTCGTTCGGCTCGTCGGTCGGAGGCATTCGGTCCTGGCGGGCGGTGTCTCGGGAACAGGGCGCGCAGCTGTGTCCAAAACCCTCCGCCCGGTCAAGCGAGCCAGGCGGCTCGTTCGGCGTGCACCCGCGGCTGCGCCTTGCGGCGGCGCCCACCACCGCCGGTTAACCGCTTCGCAACGCGCTTCCGCTAGGGTCGGCGCGACTGGACCGCGAGATGGTTCCTTATTCAAGAGAGCCGCGCGCGGCTCCGCGGGTGGAGGTGGGGTATGGCCCTTGATCTGTCGATGCCGATCCTCGTCGTGGACGATTACCAGACCATGGTGCGCATCATCCGCAACCTCCTGAAGCAGCTCGGCTTCGAGGACGTGGACGACGCCTCCGACGGCACCACCGCCCTCGCCAAGCTCAAGCAGAAGAAGTACGGGCTCGTGATCTCCGACTGGAACATGGAGCCGATGACCGGCTACGAGCTCCTGCGCCACGTGCGCGCCGACGAGAACCTGCGCTCGACCCCTTTCATCATGGTGACGGCGGAATCGAAGACCGAGAACGTGATTGCGGCGAAGAAAGCCGGCGTGAACAATTATATCGTGAAGCCTTTCAATGCCCAGACTTTGAAGACCAAGATCGAGGGCGTCTGCGGCGCCTGAGCGCCGTCGCCTCCTTCGCATTAATCCTCAAGAGGTTTGATCATGGCGCCTGCACCAGCGCGCGCGCCGCGCGAGACCGTGCCCGACAACAACGCTCCGCATCCTGCCGCAGGATCCGGCCCCGAGGCGAAGGCCCTCGTCCGCGAGCTCGCCGCGGTCGCCGACTACATCCTCCGGATCAAGCAGGAGATCGGCGCGCTCAGGGTCAACGAGCTCTGCCGCGACCGCATCCCGACGGCGAACGAGGAGCTCGGGACGGTGGTCCGGGCAACCGCGTCGGCGACCCACGAGATCATGGCGGCCGCCGAGGAGATCCTCGGCTCGGACGACGACTCGCTCGAGGGCTACCGTGCTAAGGTCGAGGCCAAGATGCTCGCGATCTTCGAGGCCTGCTCGTTCCAGGACATCACCGGCCAGCGCATCTCGAAGGTGGCGGAGGCGCTCGGCCAGCTCGAGCGCCGCCTCGGGCGCTTCGCGAGCGCGCTCCACGTCCGCGACTCGGCCGAGGCCGCCGACCCCGAGGACGCCCGCCGCGACGCCCGCCGCGAGGCGCTCCTCATCAACGGCCCCGCGGCCGAGGGCCGGGGCATCGCCCAGGGCGACATCGACAAGCTGTTCGGGTGAGGGATCACCCTCCCCTCGGGCGGAAGGCCGCGAGGGTGCTCTCCGCCCGCAACGGAGGATCGGTTCCCCCCGCTCAGGCGGCCTCGGCCTTGGGCGGCAGGGAAAAGTGCCGGCGCAGGGCCGCAATGGTCTCGTCCAGCAGGGCCGCGACGGGAGCGAGCGAAGCTGCGGCCGGCACTTCGCCGCCCTCACGCGCCGCGCCCTCGATTGCGGCGAGGCGCCGGGCGAGCGCCGAAGCGCCGATGTTGAGGCTCATGGACTTGAGGCTGTGGGCCGCCGGCGCGACGCGCTTCGGGTCCGCCGCCGTGACCGCAGCCCGCAGCTCGTCGAGGGCCTTCGGGGCGTGCTCGACGTAGAGCCCGACGACGCGGGCGATGAAGTCCCGGCCGCTCGACCCCGCCATGTCCTCGAGCTGCGCGAGGTTCTGCGCGTCGAGGAGCGCGTCGTCATCGGATGAGGGCGCATCCGGCGCGGAGGCCCCCGCATTGGCGGGCGCGGCGGCGCCGGGGCTCACCCAACGGCCTAGGCACTCCGCGAGCTTCGCCACCGTGAACGGCTTGTGCAGCACGCCGTCCATGCCGGCCTCGCGCCACGCCTCGGCGCCCGCGCCGACGACGTGCGCGGTGAGCGCGACGACCGGGGTGCGGCGCGCGCCCGCCGCCGCCTCGTGCGCGCGGATGAGCCGGGTCGCCTGGAAGCCGTCCACGTCCGGCATGCTGCCGTCCATGAGCACGATGTCGAACTCCTGCGCTTTCACCGCCTCGAAGGCGGCGCGACCGTCCTCGACCGTCGCGGGCACGATGCCGAGCCGGGCCAGGGCCTCGCAGGCGACCTCGCGGTTGACCGCGCTGTCGTCGGCGACGAGGACCCGGGCGCCCGGGAACTGCGGCAGGCTCGCCGCGGGCGCGCTCGTCCGGCTCGGCGCCTCGAACGGCTCGCCGGCGACGAGGCGGTCGAGGGCGGAGCCCCACTCGCTCTGGACGAGCGGGTGGCGCAGGAGCGTATCGGCGAGGCCGCGGTCGAGGGCCTGCCCGCCGGTCGGATCGCCCATGGCGGCGATCGCAGCGACCCGGCGCGCGCCGGCGGGGCGGCGGCCCAGCCGCACGAGGGCGGCGGCGTCGACGATCCAGTCCGCCTCGACCGCAACCGCGTCCCCCTCCGCGGTTTCAAGGTTATCCTGGACGACGCAGGCGAGCCCGGCGGCTGAAAGCCCCTCGGCGAGGACGATGCGGGTCGCGCTGCCCGCGACCGCGAGCGCGACCGGGGAGGCGCCCTCCCCGACCCGCCGTGCCGACGCCGCGCCGGCATCCGCCTCCAGCGGCAGGAGAACGAAGAACTCCGATCCTTCCCCGACCGTGCTCGTGACTCCGATCTCGCCGCCCATCGCTTCGGCGAGGCGCTTGCAAATCGAGAGCCCGAGGCCGGTGCCGCCGAAGCGCCGCGTCGTCGACTGGTCGGCCTGCGAGAAGGCCGTAAAGATGGCGCCCACCTTATCGGCCGGGATGCCGATGCCGGTGTCGCGAACCCTGACCGCCAGCCGCCGCGGCTCGCCGGGAGCGAGCTCGACCCGCAGCAGCACGTGCCCGCGCTCGGTGAACTTGAGGGCGTTGTTGACGAGATTGCTCAGAACCTGCGTCAGGCGCACGGGATCGCCGGTGATCGTCTCCGGCACGTCGGGCGCGACGAGCGCCGCGAGGTCGAGGCCCTTGGACTGGGCCCGCTCGCCGAAGAGAGTCACGACGGTGTCGACGACCTCGGCCGGGTGCACGGCGATCTTTTCCAGCTCGAGCTTGCCGGACTCGACCTTGGCGAAGTCGAGGATGTCGTTGATGATGGCGAGCAGGCTCTGGCCCGAGCGGGCAATGACCTCGGCGTAGCGCCGCTGCCGGTCGGGGAGCTCGGCGGAGGCGAGCAATTCGGCCATGACCAGCATGCCGTTCATCGGCGTGCGGATCTCGTGGCTCATGGTGGCGAGGAACTCGGACTTCGCGACATTGGCGGATTCCGCCGCCTCCTTGGCCTCGACGAGGTCGTGGGTACGGTCGGCGACCTCCTGCTCGAGGGTCTCGCGGTGCTTCTCGAGGCGGTGGTCGCGCTCCCGGATCTCGCCGATCATGCCGTTGAAGCTCGCCGCGAGGACGCCGATCTCATCGTCGCTCGCGACCTTGACGGTCGCGCCGTAATCGTGGCTCTGGCGAATCGCCGCCATGGTGCGGGTGAGGGCCATGAGCGGGCTCGTGATCGAGCGCTGCAGCCGGATCGAGATCATGAGCCCGACCGCCATGGCGAGCGCCGCGCCGACCACGGAGGTCAGCAGGAGGTCGCGGAAGCGGGCGAAGAGGTCGTTCGTGTCGGAGACGACGACGAAGCGCCCGACGACCTCGCCGGCGTTGACCACGGGCGTCGAGACCTCGATCGTCCGGCTCGTCACGAGGCGCCACGGGGAGACCTCAGCGCCGTCGTCGAGGCTGAGGTCGCCGTCGAGGCGCACCGCCGCGCCGATGTCGGCGAAGTGCGCGCCGTCGCGGTCCTCGACCCTCGCGAAGACGACGCCCGGCACGTCGCCGACGGCGCGCATCGGCTGCAGCACGCCCGGCAGGTCGCCTTCGGCGAGGGCCTTCGAGCTTGCGGCGGCGAAGACCTTGGCGGCGGCGAGCAGCGCCTCGCGTTTCGAGGCCGCGTAGCGGCCGGTCTCGTTCCAGACGCCGAGGCCCGCGACGAGGACAAGGCCGACGCCGACCGCGATCAGGACGAGGCGCCCGAGCTTGAAGTTGATGGAGCGTCTGTAGCTGAGGGTCTGGTCCATGGGCCGCCGGAATCCGCTTCATCCCAGTTTCGCGGCCTTTGATTAGAATTCGCCTAACCCGGCATTTACCGGACGCTCAGACCTTCATGCTCTCTTGAGCCATTGCCGGAGCCAAAGTCTCGATGCTGCTTGCCCGCACCCCGGACGGCCACCAGTACGTCTTCGACCGGCCGCAGCGCCTGCTCGCGGTCGACGACGACCCGATCATGCGCGAGTTCGCGCTCGCCCAGCTCGCCCAGCCGGGCTGCGAGATCGTGACCGCCGAGGACGGCGAGGCGGCCTGGGACATCCTGGAGCGTGATCCCAAGGGCTTCGACCTCGTGCTCAGCGACCTCGAGATGCCGCGGCTCAACGGCTTCGGCCTCGTCGACCGCATCCGCCAAAGCCCGCGCCACGCCCATCTGCCCGTGGTGGTGATCACGACTCGGGACGACATCTTCGCCATCGACCGGGCCTACGAGGTCGGCGCGACCTCGTTCGTCTCGAAGCCGGTGAACTGGCGGTTGCTGGGCTACCAGCTCCGCTACGTCATGCGCACGAGCCGGATGGAGGCGGAGGTCCGCGCCGCCCGGGACGAGGCCCGCCGCGCCGCCGACCTTCGCGAGAGCCTGCTCGCGCTTCTCCAGCACGAGACCCGCACGCCGCTGCACGGCATCATCGGCTTCGCCGAGCTGCTCAAGGCCGGCGCGGACGACGCCGCGACCCGCGCCTCCCACGCCGACCACGTGCTCGGCGCCGCCCGCGAGCTGAACGACAAGCTGCGCCGCGTCTTCTACTACGCCCAGGTCTCGACCGGCGGCGTCGCCCTGGAGACCGAGCCGGCTTCCCTCGTCCATGTGGCCGACCAGGCCGTGCGGGCGATGCGGGGACCTGCCGCCGCCGCCGGCGTGACGCTCAGGGTCGAGGCCGGCGCGGAGCCCGCCGAGGCCGCCTGCGACCTGCGCCACCTCGGCGCGGCGCTGCAGGAGCTTCTCATGAACGCCGTCGCCCATTCGGCGCAAGGCGCGCTCGTCGAGGTCGAGGTCGGCCACAAGGGGGATTGCGCCTGCGTCTGCGTGCGGGACAGCGGGCGCGGGATCACCCCCAACGCGCTCGCCCGCTGCCTCGAGCCCTTTGGGCAGGGCGCCGATTACATGACCCGCAGCCTCGAAGGCCTCGGCCTCGGCCTGCCGCTGGCCCGCCGCATCGCCGAGCTGCACGGCGGCCGCCTGGAGCTCGCCTCCACCCCGGGCGAAGGCACCGCCGCCCGCATCCTCCTGCCGCTCCTCAAGCCCGAGGCGGCGAGCCCGCCCAAGACCGGGAACTCCCAGGCCGCCTGATTCCGCATGGCATGAGCCGTGCTGGGAAGATGCCGGGCCGCCCGGCTCCGGCGCGTTTGGCCGCGATCCCTCTCGCAAAGCGCCGAAGAGTTGGGCAGACTGGCCGGCGAGGCGTCACAAGCGGGAGACAAGAGCCATGGATCGCAGGACTCTTCTGAAGGGAATCGCAGGCGCAGGCGTGCTGGCGGGGAGCCGCGGCTTCCCGATGCCGGCAGTCGCGCAAGGGGCGGCGGCGCGGACGCTGCGCTTCGTGCCGCAGGCGAACCTTGCCAACTTCGACCCGATCTGGGGCACCCAGTACGTCGTCCGCAACGCCGCGGTGCTGGTGTGGGATACCCTCTACGGCTTCGACGATAAGCTCCAGCCCCAGCGCCAGATGGTCGAATCGGAGGAGGTCACGGACGACGGTTTGGTCTGGACCTTCAAGCTCAGGCCAAACCTCAAGTTCCACGACGGCGAGCCGGTGCGCTCGAAGGACGTGGTCGCAAGCCTCACGCGCTGGTGCGCACGCGATCCGCTCGGCCTCATGCTCAAGGCGGTCCAGAAGGAGCTCACGGCCGTCGACGACCGCACCTTCAAATGGGTGCTGTCGAAGCCCTATCCCAAGATGCAGCTCGCGCTCGCCAAGAACTCGACGCCGATGGCGTTCATCATGCCGGAGCGCATCGCGAAGACCGATCCGTTCAAGCAGATCGACGAGTACGTCGGCTCGGGTCCGATGAAGTTCGTGAAGAACGAATGGGTGCCGGGCGCGAAGGCCGTGTTCGAGAAGAATCCGGATTACCTGCCGCGCAACGAGCCGGCCTCGTGGCTTGCCGGCGGCAAGCAGATGCTCGTCGACCGCATCGAGTGGATCATCATGCCCGATCCCGGCACCGCCTCGGCGGCGCTGCAGAACGGCGAGGTCGACTGGTGGGAGAACCCGATCTCCGACCTCGTGCCGGTGCTCAAGAAGAACCGCAACGTCGCGGTCGATATCGCCGATCCGCTCGGCAACATCGGCACCTTCCGCATGAACCACCTGCACCCGCCCTTCAACGACGTGCGGGCGCGCCGCGCGGTCCTCATGGCGCTCGATCAGGAAGAGTACATGCGGGCCCTCGTGGGCGACGACAACAATCTCTGGAAGCCCCTGCCCGGCTTTTTCACGCCCGGCACGCCGCTCTACAACGAGGAAGGCGGCGAGATCCTCAAAGGCAAGCGCGACATCGAAGGCGCGAAGAGGCTTCTCGCCGAGAGCGGCTACACGAACCAGCCCGTCACCTGCATCGTGGCGCAGGACCAGCCGATCACGAAGGGACAGGGCGACGTGACCGCCGAGCTGTTGAAGCGCATCGGCATGAACGTCGACTTCGTCGCGACCGACTGGGGCACGACCGGGCAGCGCCGGGCCCAGAAGTCGCCTCCGGGACAGGGAGGCTGGGCGATGTTCCACTCCTGGCACGCGGGCTCGGATTGCATCAACCCGGCCGTCTACATCGCCATCCGCGCCCAGGGCGACGGCGCCTGGTTCGGCTGGCCGAACGTGCCGGAGGTCGAGAAGGAAGTCACCGCCTGGTTCGACGCCAAGAACCTGGAGGAGGAGAAGGCCGCCGCGCGCCGGCTCAACAAGGCTGCGCTCGACAACGTCGTCTACGCGCCGACCGGCTTCTTCCTCACCTACCAGGCCTGGCGCAAGAACGTGGCCGGCGTCGGCAAGGGCCCGATCCCGTTCTTCTGGGGCGTGTCGAAGACGGCGTGAGGCTCGGACTGTTGAAGGACCAGTCCCACGGTCATCCCGGGGCGTGCCCCATGCGCGAACCCGGGACCCAAGCTCCACGCGTGGCACCCAGCTGTGGATCCCGGGTTCGGCCCTTCGGGCCGCCCCGGGATGACTCGTGAGAGCGATAGATGCTCGGCTACGTCCTCCGCCGCATCCTTGCGACCATCCCCGTTATGGCGGTGGTCGCGCTGTTCGTGTTCAGCCTGCTCTACATCGCGCCGGGCGATCCGGCCGCGGTGATTGCGGGCGATCAGGCGAGTCCTGCGGACGTCGAGCGCATCCGCCAGAGCCTCGGGCTCGACCGGCCCTTCCTGGTGCGCTTCGGCGAGTGGTTTTTCCGCATCCTCCAGGGCGACATGGGCACCTCGATCTTCACCAACCTGCCGGTCTGGTCGATGATCGAGCAGCGCATCGGGCCCACCGTGTCGCTGATGCTTGTTTCCGTGTGCCTCGCGATCGTGATCGCGGTGCCCATGGGCGTGCTCGCGGCCTGGAAGGCCGGCAGCTGGATCGACCGGCTGATCATGGCCTTTGCGGTCTTCGGCTTTTCGGTCCCCGTCTTCGTGCTCGCTTATCTCCTCGCTTACGTGTTCGCGCTCCAGCTCGATTGGTTGCCCGTCCAGGGCTACACGCCGCTGTCGCAGGGCGTCTGGCCCTGGCTGCAGAATCTCATCCTGCCTGCCTTTGCGCTCGGCTGCGTCTACATCGCGCTCATCGCCCGCATCACGCGCGCGACCATGCTCGAGGTGCTGAGTCAGGACTACATCAAGACCGCGCGCGCCAAGGGCCTCGGCCAGCGGGCGATCCTGTTCGTGCATGCGCTCAAGAACGCCGCGGTCCCGATCGTCACGGTGATCGGTATCGGCATCGCCTTCCTCATCGGCGGCGGCGTCGTGACCGAGAGCGTCTTCGTCATCCCCGGCCTCGGCCGCCTGACGATCGATGCGATCCTGCGCCGCGACTATCCCGTCATCCAAGGCGTCGTGCTGCTCTTCAGCTTCGTCTATGTGATCGTGAACCTCGCGATCGACCTCCTCTACACTGTCCTCGATCCGAGGATCCGCTATTGAACGCGCCCGTCCTTGCCGTGCCCGCGCCGCAGGACATCGCGGTTGCGCCGGAACTGCCCGACATCCTGCCAGCCGCGAAGCCGCGCCGCGGCGTGATCGGCTTCCTCAGGCGCTACCCGGCGATCGCCATCGGTGGCGCGCTGGTCTTGGTCATGCTGCTGATGGCAGTGCTCGCGCCGTATCTGTGGACCGTCGATCCGACCACGCTCGCGACGCACCGGCGCACGCGCGAGCCTTCCGCGCTCTATTGGTTCGGCACCGACATGCTCGGACGCGACATCTACTCCCGCGTCGTTTTCGGCGCGCGCGTGTCGCTCTCCGTCGGCTTCGCGGTCGCGATCCTCGCCTCCCTCACCGGTCTTACGATCGGCCTCTTCTCGGGGTTCGTCCGCTGGGCCGACGCCATCATCATGCGGATCATGGACGGGCTGATGTCGATCCCGCCCATCCTCCTCGCCGTTGCCCTCATGGCCCTGACACGCGGCAGCGTCGGCAATGTGATCGTCGCGATCACGATCGCGGAGGTGCCGCGCGTCGCGCGCCTCGTGCGCGGCGTGGTGCTGTCGCTCCGCGAGCAGCCTTACGTCGACGCCGCGGTCGCGGCCGGCACGCGCACGCCGATGATCATGTTGCGCCACATCCTGCCGAACACGCTTGCGCCGCTGACCGTGCAGGCGACCTACATCTGCGCCTCGGCCATGATCATCGAGGCGATCCTGTCGTTCATCGGCGCCGGCGTCCCGCCGACCGTCCCGTCCTGGGGCAACATCATGGCCGAGGGCCGCGCGCTCTGGCAGGTGAAGCCCTACATCGTGTTCTTCCCCGCCGTGTTCCTCTCCGTCACCGTGCTCGCCGTGAACCTCCTCGGGGACGGCCTGCGCGACGCGCTCGATCCGCGCATGGCGAAGGAGGTCTGAGTGGCTCTCCTCGAGGTCGAGAACCTCCAGACCCACTTCCGCACCCCCGAGGGCGTCAACCGCGCCGTCGACGGCGTGTCATTCACGGTCGACGAGGGCGAGACCCTGGCGATCGTCGGAGAGTCGGGCTGCGGCAAGTCGGTGACGGCGAACTCCATCCTGCGCCTCGTCCCCGAGCCGCCGGGCAAGATCGCAGGAGCGATCCGCTTCGCCGGCCGCGATCTTCTCAAGCTCCCCGAGCGCACCATGCGGGACATCCGCGGCAACGACATCAGCATGATCTTCCAGGAGCCGATGACGAGCCTCAACCCGGTGCTCACCATCGGCTGGCAGCTCCGGGAGACGCTCAGCCTGCACGAGGGTCTCGACCGCCGCGCCGCCCAGGAGCGCGCCTTCGAGATGCTGACCCTCGTCGGCATCCCCGAGGCGCGCCGGCGCCTGTCCGAATACCCGCACCAGCTCTCCGGCGGCATGCGCCAGCGGGTCATGATCGCCATGGCCTTGGCCTGCAACCCGAAGCTCCTCATCGCCGATGAGCCGACGACGGCCCTGGACGTCACGATCCAGGCCCAGATCCTCGACCTCATGCGCGACTTGAAGCGCCGCATCGGCGCCGCGATCGTGCTCATCACGCATGACCTCGGCGTCGTGGCCGAAGTCGCCGAGCGGGTGATGGTCATGTACGCCGGCAGGAAGGTCGAGGAAGCGCCCGTCCGGGAATTGTTCCGCTCGCCGCGCCATCCCTACACCCAGGGGCTTCTCGGGGCCGTGCCGAAGCTCGGTTCGTCGCTATCCGGCGAGGAAACGCGCCTCTCCGAGATCCCGGGCCTCGTGCCGAGCCTGAAGGCCCGCATCCGCGGCTGCGTCTTCGCCGGCCGCTGCCCGTACGGCACGGAGCTGTGCCGCGAGGTCGCCCCTGCGCTCGCCTTGAAGGCGCCCGGCCATACGGCCGCCTGCCATTACGCTCTGCGGGAGGCGGTGGCGGCATGAGCGCGATCTTTCTCCTTCAGAGAACGCGTGTCTCTCCCTCCCCCCGCGCGCGGAGCGCGTGGCGGGGAGGGCCGACTCGGCGAAGCCGAGCGGGGTGGGGGGTGGCTCCACCTAGCGAACCTTCGAGGACGAAGATGCGGCTCGCAACGCGAGCACCCGTCGACACCGCGCGAAAAGCCGAAGAGCCAGCCTCGGGGAGCCACCCCCCACCCCTACCCCTCCCCACCACGCGCTTCGCGCGCGGGGGGAGGGAGAACGGGGCCGCCGCATGAGCGCGCCGCTCCTAGAGGTCAACGACCTCAAGAAGCACTTTCCTTTGGGCGGCGGGTTTCTCTCCGGCCCGAAGGCCTTCGTCTATGCGGTCGACGGCGTGTCGTTCCACGTCGAGAGGGGCGAGACCCTGGCCCTCGTCGGCGAATCGGGCTGCGGCAAGTCGACGGTCGGACGCGCGATCCTGCGGCTCTTCGACATCACCGCCGGCCAGGTGATGCTCGACGGGCGGCGCATCGACGACCTCTCGGCCGATGCTCTGCGCCCCTTGCGCCGGCGCGTGCAGGTCGTCTTCCAGGACCCGTTCTCCAGCCTCAACCCGCGCATGCGCGTGCGCGACATCCTGGCCGAGCCGATCCGCAACTTCGGCCTCGCGAAATCCGCTACCGACCTCGACGAGAAGGTCGCGAAGCTGATGGACACGGTGCGGCTGCCCCGCGACGCCGTGAACCGCTGGCCACACGAGTTCTCCGGCGGCCAGCGCCAGCGCATCGGCATCGCCCGGGCGCTCGCGGCCGAGCCCGACCTCATCGTCTGCGACGAGGCGGTCTCGGCCCTCGACGTCTCGGTCAAGGCGCAGATCGTGAACCTCTTGCAGGACCTGCAGAAGGAGCTCGGCCTCGCCCTCCTCTTCATCAGCCACGACCTCGCCATCGTCGAGCACATGACCCATCGGGTCGCCGTGATGTATCTCGGCAAGATCGTCGAGGTCGCGCCGAAGCGCTCGATCTTCGCCGCGCCGAAGCACCCCTACACCGAGGCGCTGCTCTCGGCCGTGCCGGTGCCGGAGCCCGGCGCCAGCCGCCAGCGCATCATCCTCAAAGGCGACGTGCCGAGCCCCGTGAACCCGCCGAAAGGCTGCCGCTTCCACACCCGCTGCCCCTACGCCTTCGAGCGCTGCCGCAGCGAGGAGCCGCCCCTGCGGCCGCTCGTGATCGGCCACCTCGCGGCCTGCCACCTGCACGACCTCGCCCCGGCGGAGAACCCGCTCGGCGGAGTGCGCGCCGCGCCGCGGCCGCACTGATCGCCGAGTTGAGCCGGCCCTCAGGCCGACCTGCGGGAGCGGTCCCCCATCATGGCGTCGAGGCTCCAAGGGCCGCCGCCGGCCGCGGCCATGTAGAGAAAGACGAAGCAGTAGAGGATCGCCGCGTCGCCGCGGTTCAGGATCGGGTAGAAGCTCGCCGGCGCATGCCCGATCCAGTAGGCGAAGGCCATCTCGCCGGAGAGGATGAAGGCCACCGGCCGGGTGAACAGGCCGACCGTAAGCAGCGCGCCGCCGACGAGCTCGAGGACGCCGGCGAACCAGGACAGCGACAGCATCGCGGGCGCCGGATTGGGCGAGGGTGGAAAGCCGAGCAGCTTCTGGGTGCCGTGCTCCAGGAAGATCAGCGCCGCGACGATGCGGAGCACGCTGAGCAGGCGCGGCGCCCACACGGTGGAGAGGTCGGAAGTAGTCATCGGAGCTCCCCGAAACGGGCCGGGACCACCGATCTTAGTCCTTCGCCGACCGTCCGAAAACTCCCCGGCCCATCTGCGCGCGGGCACGCGAGGTTGTGATCGCCGGCGGGCCGATCATGCGCCGTCGCCGAATGCCCTCATGAGGAGTTCGTAGGAGCGCTTCCTCGCCTCGTGATCGTAGATCGCCGAGGTGACCATGACCTCGTCGGCGCCGCTCGCCTCGACCATCGCGGAGAGCTTCGCCTTCACGGTCTCGGGCGCGCCGACGAAGAGGCGGGCGCGGTTCTTCGCGATGCGGGCGCGGTCGGCGTCGGTGTAGGGGAAGGCGGCGGCCTCCTCCGGGCTTGGCAGGGGCGCGTACTCGCCGTGCTCGCGGCGCAGCCAGTTGAGGTCGATGCTGGAAGCGAGGCGCTCGGCCTCGGCGTCCGTGTCGGCGCAGACCACGGCGACGGCGAGGATGGCGTGGGGGCGCTCATTAAAGCCCGCCGGGTTGTAGCCGTCGCGGTACATCCGCATGACCGCAGCCGCATCGAAAGACGCGAAGTGGTGCGCGAAGGCGAAGCCGCAGCCGATGTTGGCGGCGAGCCGCCCGCCGTAGTCGCTCGACCCGAGGATCCAGATCGGCGGCAGGGGTGCGTCCGAGGGCATCGCCTCGATCCGGCGGAACGGGTGGCCTTCGGGGAATCCCCGGTCCCAGAAGACGAGCTCCTGCAGGCGCTCCAGGAAGTCGTCGCCGCGCTGCTCGTGGAGGCGCCGCAGCGCGAAGGCCGTGACCTGGTCGGTGCCGGGCGCGCGCCCGACCCCAAGGTCGATCCGGCCCGGGAACAGGGCCTCCAGGGTCTTGAACCGCTCCGCCACCACGAGGGGCGCATGGTTCGGCAGCATGACGCCGCCGGAGCCGACCCGGATGCGCTCCGTCACGGCCGCGATCTGCCCGATCATGATCTCGGGCGCGGGACTCGCGACCGAGGGCAGGTTGTGGTGCTCGGCGACCCAGTAGCGCGTGTACCCGAGAGCGTCGGCGTGGCGGGCGAGGTCGAGGGTGTTGCGCAGCGCCGCGCTCGGCGGCGTGCCCGAGGTCACGAAGGAGAGGTCGAGGACAGAGAGCGGCGGCATCGGCGCTTTCAGGCCGGATCGAAATCGTCTTGATCGGGGTCGGCCTCGCCGCCGCGGACCGCCTCGGCGACGGCCCGGCCAATGGTGGCGGTACCGTCGCGGCCGCCGATGTCGAACGAGCGCACCCGGCCCCCGCCGAAGGCGCGGTCGACAGCGCGCTCGATCGCTCGGGCGGCGAGCCGCGCGCCGTCGCTGCCGTGGCGCTCGCCGAGCCAGTCGAGCATGAGGGCGGTCGAGAGGATCATGCCGGTCGGGTTGGCGATGCCCTGCCCGGCGATGTCCGGGCCCGTGCCGTGGCTCGGCTGGAACAGGCCGTGCCGCTCGCCGATGTCGGCCGAGGGGGCGAAGCCCATGCCGCCGATGAGCCCGGCCCCGAGGTCCGAGAGGATGTCGCCGAAGAGGTTCTCCATCGGCAGCACGTCGAAGTCCCAGGGGCGGCGCACGAGGTCGAGGGCCATGGCGTCGACGTAATGGTGGCGCGCCTCGACGTCGGGGTGCCGGGCGGCGGCCTCGTAGAAGACCCTGCGCATGAAAGCGAAGGAGCGGAACACGTTCGCCTTGTCGACGAGGGTCACGCGCCCCGGCGTGCCGCGCTCCTCTTTCCGGCGCCGGGCGAGCGCGCAGGAGAAGTCGGTGAGGCGCTCGGTCGTGCGCCGCGTGATGACCTGGGTGTCACGCGCCTCGTCGTCGCCGATCACCTCGCCCTTGCCCCGTGAGGCGAACATGCCCTCCGTCGACTCGCGCACGATGACGAGGTCGATCTTCTCGGCTCGCGGGTCGGCGAGCACTCGCGGCACGCCCGGAATCGCGCGGATCGGGCGCACGCCGGCGAAAAGCTCGAAGGCGAAGCGCATGTCGAGCTGCGGCGCGATCTCGGTGCCGTCGGGGTAGCGGATGTCGGGCCAGCCCATGGCGCCGAAGAGGATGGCGTCGGCCTGGCCCGCGCGTTCCAGGCCGTCGTGCGGAAGGATCGCGCCGGTGTCCCGGTAGTGGTGCGCGCCGCCGGGGATCTCCTCGCGGGCGAAGGCGAGCCCGTAGCGGGCTTCGACGGCGTCGAGCACGGCGAGCGCCGCCGCCATGACCTCGACCCCGATGCCTTCGCCGGGCATCACGGCGATGCGGAACGCGTTGGATTTCATGGCGGCGCTCAGAACCACCAGACCAGCACGACGACGATTCCCGCGATCAGGAGCGCCCAGGACACGAGGTTTGTAGGCCGAGGTCTCATCGGACCCCTGTACCCGGAAACAGGGAAGCCGGCCAGCCATCGCACCGGTCTTGCCTGAAGAGGTGCTTTTCCGGCCGGCGCGTGTAGATTCCAGCGCGATGACGATCCTCTCGGTCCGCCACGTCACCACCTATCGCTACCGGCGGCCGGTGGCGTTCGGCGAGCATCGCATGATGTTCCGCCCGCGCGACAGCTACGACCAGAAGCTCCTCGACGCCCGCCTTGCCATCACCCCTGAGCCCAAGGAATTCCGCTGGATCCACGACGCCTTCGGCAACTGCGTCGCGATCGCGGGGTTCAAGGGCAAGGCGCGCGAGCTTCGGTTCGAGAGCACGATCCGCCTCGAGCACGAGCCGGCGAACGTGCCCGACTTCCGGATCGAGGAGCGGGCCAAGACCTACCCGTTCGCCTACGACCCGGAGGAGCTGCCCGACCTCGCCGCCTGCATGGAGCGGCGCTACCCCGACCCGCAGGGGCAGCTCGACCGCTGGGCCCGAAAATTCCTGCGCCAGGGCCGGCCGACCGAGACCGGAACCCTGCTCAAGACCCTGACCTACGGCATCAAGGAGGGCTTTTCGTACGAGCGCCGCTCGGAGGGCGGCACCTGGCCGCCCCTCACCACCCTCGGCCTCGGGCGGGGGAGCTGCCGCGACCTCGCGCTCCTGATGATCGAGGCGGTGCGCGCGCTCGGCTTCGCGGCCCGCTTCGTGTCGGGCTACATCTACGTGCCCGACCGTGACGGGCCGGCCTACCTCGGCGGCGGGTCGACCCATGCCTGGTGCCAGGTCTATCTGCCGGGCGCCGGCTGGGTCGAGTTCGACCCGACGAACGGCATCATCGGCAACCGCGACCTGATCCGGGTCGCGGTCGCCCGCGACCCGGCCCAGGCGGTGCCGCTCACGGGCACGTTCTACGGCGAGTCGGCGGACGAGCTCGGCATGTCGGTCGAGGTTCAGGTCACGACGGCGACGAGCGCCGCGACCGCGGACGCGGCCTGATGGAGCGCCCGGCATCGAACCTGCATCCCGGCCGCTTGGCGGCCCCGGAGGCGAATGCATGAAGATCCATTGCGGCTACGAGATTTCCTACGACTGCGTCCAGGCGACGCCGATGCTCTTGATGCTGCGCACCCACCCGTCGCGGCAGGCCGACCTCGAGGCGCCCGAGAAGATCACCTTCGATCCACCGGTCCGCGCGACCGAGTACCGGGACGGCTTCGGCAACCTCTGCACCCGCATCACGGCGCCGCCCGGGCGGATCACCATCTCGAACGACTTCGTGGTGCGCGACACCGGCGAGCCCGACCTCATGGTGCCGGAGGCCGAGCAGCATGCCGTCGAGGACCTGCCGGAGCACGTGCTCGTGTTCCTCCTCGGCAGCCGCTACTGCGACACCGACCGCCTCTCGGAGGAGGCATGGTCCCTGTTCGGCCAAACGCCGCTCGGCTGGGCCCGGGTCCAGGCGATCTGCGACTACGTCCACGATCGCATCGAGTTCGGCTATCACCATGCGAGCGCGACCCGCACCGCCTTCGACGGCCACGGCGAGCGGCGCGGCGTGTGCCGCGACTTCGCGCATCTCGCCATCACCTTCTGCCGCTGCATGAACATCCCGGCGCGCTACTGCACAGGCTACCTCGGCGACATCGGCGTGCCGCCGGACCCGGCGCCGATGGACTTCAGCGCCTGGTTCGAGGTCTATCTCTCGGGGCAGTGGTACCAGTTCGACGCCCGCCACAACGTGCCGCGGATCGGCCGCGTCCTCATGGCGCGGGGCCGCGACGCCGTCGACGTCGCCCTCTCGACGAGCTTCGGTCCGAGCACCCTCGCGGGATTCAAGGTCGTCACGGACGAGGTGGCTTGAGAGGCCTGCTATCGCGGCCGCACGATCAGGGCGAAGAGGCTGGCGAGGCCGCCCGCCGCGACCATCACGAGGACGCTCACCGCGTTGACGGCGGGCGTCGCGCCCTCGCGCATCTGGCCGTACATGTAGACCGGCAGGGGGGGCTCGGAGCCGACGAGCATCAGCGTCGTGTTGAAGTTCTCGAACGACATCAGGAGCGCCACGAGCCCGGCCCCGACCATGGCCGGGCGCAGGTAAGGCAGGGTCACGGTCCGGAACGCGCGCCATCGCGAGGCGCCGAGGTCGAAGGCCGCCTCCTCCAGCGCCCGGTCGAAGCGGCGAAGGCGCGCCGCGATGATGAGCGTCGCGAGGCTCAGGATGAACGAGAGCTGGCCGAGCACCACGAGGCCGAGGCCTGGGCGCAGGAAATCGAGGTCGCGCTGGAGCCAATCCTCGAGCCCGTTCGCCAGGCGGGAGAAGAAGGCGAGGATCGAGATGCCGAGGATCACCCCCGGGATCACGAGGGGCCACAGCATCATCATGGCCAAGAGGCGCTTCCCCGGGAACGCCGCCCGCTCGAGCAGGAAGGCGTTGACGGTGCCGAGGGCGACGGCGAGCGCCGCCACCGGCAGCGCAACTTTAAGGCTGTTGCCGATGCTCGCGAGCATCGCCCCGTCGCGCAGCACCCCGGGGCGGCCGAAGAGGGCCCCGGTGCCGGTGAACCATTCGAGGGTGAAGCCGCGCCAGGGCGGGGCCGGGAACGGGCTCGCGTTGAAGGCGAAGACCGCGACGGTCGCGAGCGGCGCGAACAGGAAGAGATAGAAGGCGGCGACGTAGAGGCGGAAGGCGAGCGTCGGCCGGCTCATCGTCAGGCCCCCTGCCTGAGTGTCCGCCCGAGCGGCT
Source organism: Beijerinckiaceae bacterium (assembly GCA_036389455.1). Taxonomy (GTDB): domain Bacteria; phylum Pseudomonadota; class Alphaproteobacteria; order Rhizobiales; family Beijerinckiaceae; genus JAJKJG01. The sequence goes on along the minus strand of DASVPW010000041.1, from coordinate 4,590 downwards.
GGCGCGAGAGCTTGAGACCGGCCCAGACGATGGCGGAGGAGAGGGCAAGCAGCAGGAACCCGAAGGCGGAGCCTTGGGGCCAGTTGAAGCGGGTGATGAACTGCGCGTAGATCTGCTCGGTGAACCACAGGCCGTTCTTGCCCCCGAGCAGCACCGGGGTCGCGAAGTTGCCGACGGTGAGCATGAACACCACGATCGAGCCCGCGACGATGCCCGGCATGGCGTGCGGGATCACGATCCGGCGCAGCACCGTGAAGCGGCTGCCGCCGAGGTCGTGACCCGCCTCGACGAGGGAGGGGTCGAGGCTGTCGAGGGCGTTGACGAGCGGCACCACCATGAACAGGAGCCCGCCGTAGACGAGGCCGAGCACCACCGCGCCGTCGTTGTAGAGGAGCTCCACCGGGCCTGAGACGAGCCCCACGCGCTGCAGGACCGTGGAGATCACGCCCGTCTCGCGCAGAAGAATCATCCAGCCGAGCGTGCGCACCAGCTCCGAGACCCAGAACGGGATGAGGCAGAGGAGGAAGAGGAGCGACTTCGCGCGGCCCTTCGCGACGCGGGCGATGTAGAGGGCGACCGGGAAGGCGAGGGCGAGCGTCAGGGCCGTCACGAGGATCGACAGGGCGGCGGTGCGGGCGAAGGTGCGCCAGTACAGCGGCTCGGCGAAGAACTCCCGGTAGTTGCCGAGGCCGAACGCGTAGACCCGTGGCGCGACCCGCTCGCTGAAGGAGAGGATCGCGATCTCGACGTGCGGCAGCACGAGGAGGAGGCCGAGCCACAGCACCGCCGGCGCGACGAGGAGGGCGAGGCCGAGGCCGCGGGGCGTCCTCATGCCGGGAAGATCCGGGTCGCCTCGGGGGTCCAGCCGGCGACGACGGGGGCGCCGACGCCGATGCCGGCGAGCGGGCCGGTCTGCGGCAGGGCGGCGCGCAGCGTGCCGCCGAGGTCCGGCGCGTCGACAAGGAGCGCGGAGTTCGCGCCGTCGAACAGCACCGCCGAGACGCGGCCGGCGAAGCGGTTCGGCAGGTCGGCGAGCCCGCCGGGGTCGCTTGTCAGCGCCACCGCCTCCGGGCGCACGAAGCAGGCGGCGCGGGGGCCCTCGGGCGCGCCCATGCCCTCGATCACGCAGCCGCTCGCAAGGCGCACCGCCGCCGTCCCGAAGGCCGGCGCAAGCACGTCGCCGACGAACTGGTTGGTCTCGCCGACGAAGCCCGCCACGAACCGGGTCGCGGGGCCATGGTAGAGGTCGCGCGGGGTGGCGACCTGCTCGAAGCGCCCGGCGTTCATGACCGCGACCCGGTCGGACATCACCAGGGCCTCGGACTGGTCGTGGGTGATGTAGACGAAGGTCGTGCCGAAGGTCGCCTGGATCTCCTTCAGCTCGACCTTCATCTGCTCGCGGAGCTTGAGGTCGAGCGCGCCGAGGGGCTCGTCGAGGAGGACGAGGGTCGGCTCCAAGACGAGGCAGCGGGCGATGGCGACGCGCTGGCGCTGGCCGCCGGAGAGCGTTCCGACGTGCCGCCCGGCGAAGCCCGGCAGACCGACCCGCTCCAGCATTCTCCTGGTCCGCTCCGCGGCTTCCGCCTTAGGAACCCCGCGGCAGCGCAGGCCATAGGAAATGTTCTCGCCGACGCTCATCATCGGGAACAGGGCGAGGCTCTGGAACACCATGTTGACCGGGCGCCGGTTCGCCGGGACGCCGACGACCGAACGCCCGCGGATGCGGATCTCGCCGGACGTCGGCTCCTCGAAGCCGGCGATCATGCGCAAGAGCGTGGTCTTGCCGCAGCCCGAGGGGCCGAGGATCGAGAAGAACTCCCCCGGCCGGACCGTGAAGCCCACGCGGTCGACGGCGACGTGGTCGCCGAAGCGCTTCGTGACGGCCGTGAGGTCGAGGTCGGGGGCGGATTCCATCCAATTAATGACGAGCCAGTCTCGGAATATCTGAAATCTTTGTCTCCGGCGGGTAAAGATACCAATACGAAAGGCTTATTCCGGCTAGCGCCGTTGGGGGGTAGAATATCCAGCTAGTATAATAGTCATTTTGACCGAACAATTCAACAGTACACCCACCTCCTCTAGGGGCTAGGTCGTATTCGATATTGATGCGATTCACATATTTTTTTATAGAGGCTGCCCGTGCAAGTTTTTGAATTTCCTCTGTTTTAAGCAATAATTTGTCACGATAAAAGTAATTAATGCATACGTTAATTAACGATTCAAGGGAGAAGGTTGGAATATTTGATCCATATAGAGCAACACGGTTCGCAATTATCTTCCGTATAGTATCTAAAAGATACAGTTCTTCAGGGCCTTTATCAAGCATTTCTGATACTAAATCAGAATCAAAAAAATGCGGCACTCGCCCACGTCCTAGTTTTACAAGTTCATTAATAGCTTGAACACCTTCTGCAAAAGAGCCCTGAGCGCCTCCACGCAAGTAGGGAGAATGGAATCCGAGCATTCCATTAACATGAAGGAAGCGGTTTAGTTGCTGTCTACTCGGAGCGGTTCCCGCCATGAATATTAGGGCACAAGCAGAGGCACAGAATGAATTTGCCTCTACAGCTGTTCCTATCCACTCTTCCATTAATATACGCGCAATTGCGAGCCCCTCGCGATAACTCCCGCCAGGAGAGTTTAAACATAGACGCGGTGATCCAGATAATAATTTAGTGCTTGAAATGAGTGATTTTAATTTCTCAGCATCTCCGAGATTTATTGACCCGCTTAAACGGTACGTACATTTAACCTCGTCGTCGTCTTTCATGTTACTTGTAAGCGCTATATCAACGTCAATACTTCCATTGCTTGCTGTATCACCATAGCGCGAGACCAATAAAATCTCTGCTGCCGCAGCATCTACGCAATAAACGGACGGCCCTAGTAGGGTCCAAAGTATGAGAGCAAATGAAAACTTCATTTGCGCTCTCCTTAATTAAGCATGGATAATACAAATACCGTAGTCCCTTACGACCCCGCCTTGACCTTGTCGAGGATCTTGCCTTCGATCTCCTCGAGGCCGGCGGGCACGGCCGGGTACCACTTGATGTTGTCGATCGCCGCCTGCGGGAAGCTTTCGGCGTACTGCTCCTTGAGCTTGCCCTGGGTCAGCTTGTCAGCGCCGTTCGAGGCCGTGAAGTTGCCGGCGGACGCTGCGACCTTCGCGGCGATCTCGGGGCGCATGTTGAAGTTGATCCACTTGTAGGCGGCGTCGTCCGCGCGGCCCTTCGCGGGAAGCGCGAAGGTGTCGACCCAGCCCAGCGCCCCGGACTTCGGGGCGATGAACTTGATGTCCGGGTTCTCGGAATTGAGCTTCCAGCCGCCGGTGTCCCAGGCCATGGCGGCCGTCACCTCGCCGGCCCGGATGGCGTTCAACAGCGCGTCCTTGCCCTCCCAGAAGAACTTCACGTTCTTCTTGCACTCGGTCAGGCGCGCGCCGACCTTCTCCATCATCGCGGTGTAGTCCTTCGCGTTCCCGTAGGCGGCGAACGGGTCCATGCCCATCGAGAAGGCGAAGGCGATGAGGGCCGGGCGCTTCGCCCTAAAACTCGCCTTGCCGGCGACCTCGGGGCCGCAGAGGTCGCCGTAGTCCGCGACCTTCGGGGCGGCCTTGACGTTCACGACGAGCCCGTCGGTGCCCCAGATGTGCGGCACGGCGTAGGCCTTGCCGTCGACGGTGGTGTTCTTCTTCGTCGCCTCCAGCATCGAGCCGATGAACAGCTTCGCGTCGAGCTTCGAGAGGTCGAGGGGCTTGTAGATGCCGAACTCCTGCTGCGGCCCGAGGATGCGGTCCTGGCTCGGCTGGGCGAGGTCGAAGCCCGCGCCTTGGGTCGCGCGCAGCTTCGAGATCATCTCCTCGTTGTTCGAGAGCGTGACCTCGACCTCGATGCCGGTCTCCTTGGTGAACTGCTGCACGACGTCGGCCGGCGCGTAGTCGGCCCAGGTCAGGAGCCTGAGCTTCTCGGCCGCGGAGGCCGGAGCGGCGAGGATGGCAGCCGACAGAGCGGCCCAAAGAACGGTCCTGGTCTTCATCGCAATCTCCCCTTGTCGGCTCGAATCGTCGTTGGGCGGCTCTTTGGCTGCACCGTGCTGGGACATGGCCCCGCGCCGCCGCGATCATGTGACGCCCGCCCGCCCGCGTCACGCGTTTTTTCGGCGCGCCAACCTCTCCCGAGAGGGAGAGGTCGAGTCGCGGCGGCAGCCGCGACCGGGTGAGGGCAAGCCCTTTGGGGCGGAGCCGCGCGGCAGCGCTACAGCGCCTTCTGTGGAGAGGGCGGGCCCTCACCCCTGCCCCTCTCCCTCACGGGAGAGGGGTTCGCGCCCGCCACCGTACGAAGAGAGATTTCATGGTCGGCGGGTTCTCGGGCATGGGCGTCTTCCAAAAAGAAGCGGCTGGTCGGGGGACCATTCGGGCGCGCGGAATCCACCCCGGGCTAAATGCCCGGGGCGGACTCCGGCCTTGTTCAAAGGCGAGGAGGGGACGCCGAAAACTCTGGGTCGGCCGGCCTGTGGCGTCCCCGCGGTTCTCTCGCCCCGGCCTCCTCGGACGGGGCGCTTCCAGCCGCCTCGACCACCGCTCTTCGGGAC
>DASVPW010000040.1:0-1645 GCA_036389455.1 Beijerinckiaceae bacterium | reverse complement strand
AGCGACTGTTCGGGTTCGATGGAACGGCAGGCGATGACCCGCGCTCACCCACGGGCTTGGTGTCCCTCAGGGGCGACGGTCTCTCGCCTGCCACCGCTCTAAGCATCATGCCTGAGTCGGCCAGATGAGAGTTACAAGGGGTTACGCCCTCTCCGGATAGACCGTAATCCCTCACCCGGTCGCGGCTCCGCCGCGACTCGGCCTCTCCCTCCGGGAGAGGCGGGCCGTGGCGCCGCTCCGTCACGTCCCCCTCCCCTCGCCACCAACCTGAGTCGATAGCTCACCAGCGCGTCCGCCCCGAGCACGCACAAAAGCAGCAGCCCCTGGAACGCCGTCGTTAAATCGAGGGGGAGCTTCAAAAGAATCTGCGCGCTCTCGCCGCCGATGAAGGTGAGGGCCACGGCGAGCGAGGCGGCGAGGATGCCCAGCGGATGGAGGCGGCCGAGGTACGCGACGGTGATGGCGGTGAAGCCGTAGCCCGGGGAGATCGAGGGCTGGAGCTGGCCGATCTGGCCCGACACCTCCGTCATGCCGGCGAGCCCCGCGAGCCCGCCCGAGATGGCGAAGACGGCAAGCGTCGTGCGGTCGGCGTTAAAGCCGCCGAAGCGGGCGGCACGGGGCGCCTCGCCGGTGACGCGGAGCCGATAGCCGAAGAGCGTGCGGCCAAGGACGAAGGCGGTCGCGGCGACGGCGACGAGGGCGAAGAGGGCGCCGAGGTGGAGCCGCCCTTCGCCGAGGAGCGGCGGCAGGGTCGCGGCGGGGTCGAAGGTCACCGACTGGGGGAAGTTCATCCCCTTGGGGTCGCGCCAGGGCCCCCGCGTGAGGTAGTCGAGGACGAGCTGCGCCACGTAGACCAGCATGAGGCTCGAGAGGATCTCGCTCACGCCGAAGCGCACCCGCAGAAGCGCGGGGACGAGGCCGTAGAGCGCGCCGCCGACGACGCCGAGGAGCATCATGGCGGGCCAGACCCACGGGCCCGCGTCGGTGCCGTGGGTGCGCAGCGCGAGCCAGCCGCCGAGGACGGCGCCCATGACGTACTGCCCCTCGGCGCCGATGTTCCACAGGTTCGCGCGGAAGCAGTAGGTCAGGCCGATGGCGATGAGGGCAAGCGGCGTCGCCTTCACGGCGAGCTCCTGCAGGGCCCAGGGGTCGCTCAAGGGGCCGCTGACGTAGACCTGGAAGGCGGCGAGCGGCGAGCGGCCGAGGAGCCAGATCACGAAGCCGGCGATGAGGAACGCCGCGAGGAAGGCCGCGACCGGCGCCAGCACGCGGGCCGCCCGGGAGACCTCGGCCCGGGGCACGAGCTCAAGCCGCATGGGCCGCCTCGGCTGCGCCCATCATCTCGAGGCCGATGCCGTCGCGGGTCCAGGCCGCGGCCGGACGGGCGGGGCTCAAGGCGCCGCCGCGGACGACGGCGATGCGGTCGGCGATCTCGAACAGCTCGTCGAGGTCCTGGCTCACGACGAGGACGCCGGCGCCCGCCCGGGCGAGGTCGACGAGGGCCTGGCGGATGAGCCGCGCGGCGCCGGCGTCGACACCCCAGGTCGGCTGGTCGACGACGAGGAGAGCCGGGCGGCGCACGACCTCGCGCCCGACCACGAATTTTTGGAGGTTCCCGCCCGAGAGCTGGCGCGCCTGCGGGTCG